>JAEETM010000024.1 GCA_016290335.1 Treponema sp.
GTTGCATCGTGGAGCTCAATAAGATAACCGATGTTTCTTTTTCCGGCTGTAAGAGTCTGCATTGAACAGATAGCTGTAATTCCATCATATTCTGCAATAAACTCACTTGTAGAACCGTTTATCCATTTATTAAGCCAGGAAACAATTTCGTTATTCAGACGGTGATCGCTTTTTGGAATTATAGAATCTATGGCAACCGTTTTGAGCGAAGGATAAAGCTTGAGTGCAAAATCATTACAGCCCATATAACGTTTATTCTTATCAAAAGAAATACAGCCGTAACCGGACTTTTTCTCATAAATATTCAGTACATTTGCTGTCATATCATACATATTGGAACGTCTGAATATATAAATAAGAAGCCCCATATTAATAACGTTAGTAAAAGGCAGAATATCAATGGGAATATGAAGGATTCTGGTAAAGGCATAGCTTATAGTTGTAATTGTAAACATTATGATGATGAGGATGGCAGTCCTTACAGAAATCTTATAGTTTTTATATACAGCAAACATTGCAGCCGCTACAAAGTAAAGGTTGCTTCCAAAAACAAGAATCAACAGAAGAATATGGAGTGGTCCATATTTTTTTGCCATATATGTAACACCATGATACAAGCCATAGCCTATTTCGGAATAATATAAAGTAAAATTATTACACGTTGAAACAAAGAAAATAATTACAACACAGTAAGCAAATATCAAACGCTGTACCCATCTGTTGACCTTTATGCCGCAAAGCTCCGAAACAACCATTATCATAAAGAAATTGGCAATTATGCTTCCAAAATTGTAAAGCTGGTTTGCTATGATAACGCCTTCCATTGTGTTTGCAAAACAGCCCATTGCATACGAATAGTTAGCTATAGCAATACTGGAAAAAAGAAAGACTTGTTTCTGGCTGGCTTTTGGCATTCCTGTTTCATAGTGATAGGCGATTCCCAAAATGGGTAGAATTGCAACTGCCAGATAAAACCACTTCAATAACATAAAAAACCTCACTTTCCAGTACCAATAACGGAATTGACAAGGGCTTTAAAAGATTGATCCTGCTGAACACCTTCATAGGACAACCCTTCCGCAATTGAAAAAACTCCACCGACTTCAATTATTGTAGAAACTGAATCTTCCTCAAGTTCAACAGCATCCTGCTGGTTTTCATTAAACCTTGTTAAGGAAAAGCAGGATTCTGAATCTACGGGGAGAGGTTCATCTATACTTTTATCATCCAATTCTTTATTCTCTAAACTTTTTTCATCTAATACAAACTCAAGCTTTACCGGAACAAATGTAAAATCAGAGTTCATCAACCTAAGCTCGTGAATGTATTCTGTTCCAATGCTTAAATCTTCAGCAAAAATGTTTTCTACATTTGCAAAATTATCATTCAGGGAACTTATAAAAGTAAGGTTGCTGTCTGCCGAATAAACCGGCTTATCCTGCAGATTTACAAGCAGTTCCGGATACGGATCTTTATAATCAATTTCTTCGAGCTCTTCAATTTCTTCAACATCGTCAGCATCTTCGATTTCTTCAATGTCATCTGCGTCGTCACAAAGCTCGCTCAGTTCTTCTAATTCGTCTTCTTCCAAGCCTTCAAACTCTTTCTGCTCTTCAGGACCATTTTCAACTAATTCTTCAAGTTCATCACCATCAATAGAGTCGGTTTCGCCTTCTAATAATTCTTCCTCGACTAATTCTTCAAGCTCTTCATTGTCAACCGGTTCGCTTTCATACTCAACTAATTCTTCAAGCTCTTCAAGATTTTCGTCGGCTTCTTCCAGCTGCTCTACTACGTTAAAGTTTGATTTGTCAGTGCTTTCGTCAAAATCATCTATTTCTTCAAGTTCACCAATTACTTCAAGCGGATTGATAAACTCCGGTTCTTCAAGTTCTTCCAGCTCTTCAAAATCATCTGGTTCTTCAAGTTCTTCAACATCATCAATCTCTTTGCTATCGTCGATTTTTTGATTTTCAGTCTGATTTTCAACAGAATCATCAGGGATTGAATATGCTACGATTTTATTTTCATCATTTTCGTCGGCTACATCGAGTACTTCCAGATTATCTTCATCATCTTCGCCGGATAATTCGTCAAGATATTCTTCGTTTTCAAATGAATCTGTTTTATTTGAAGCGGCTTTTTTCGAGCGGAACAGAGTTTCCAGTTCTTTCCAGCTTGATTCTACCGAGGATTCAATAAAGTTCAGGCTTTTTTTATTTGTCTTGCCGTATTTTAGTTTTAATTCATCGAGCAGGAGCTTTTTCCGCTGCGTAAGACTGTCATTAAGCTGTTCCGGAGAGATTATGTCGATATTTCCAAGATATTCGTTTTTTACTTCCTGCCTTGTGGTTTCAATCACCCTTGTTATTTCAGAGCTTTCTGCAGAATAGTCTTTTTTTATACCAAACAAAAGATAAAAAATAATAAAGAAAATAGAAAATAATGCTACAAATACGAATCCCAGAATGATATAAGCGGCTACTAGTGGTGTACTTTCAATAAGGATTGCAGGAAGTCCAAAAAGAATAGCAAGAAAGATATCGGGCATAGAAGCATAACGAATTAATAAAAATATGGTGACAAAAATTGCAATTGTGAGGATAATACTGAATGCAATTCTTTTACTTTTGCTCATACTCCCTGTTTTCCTTACACAACTATTATCCATTTAAAACGGAAAAAAATCCACCTTATTTTAAAAAAAATGTACCTTCCACCAACTAATGGGCAACTAATGGGGACAACCTTACATTAAACTTGCAGATTATGCGTTCATAAGTTATAGTTTTAGTGATGATTGAAATTGAAAAAGAAAACGAAACAAAGCTCAGGGCACTGCTTATTGGTGAACCTGGCAATGATTTACAGGAATTGAAAGGTCTCGCACTTACCCTGGGGTTAGATGTTATTCAAAGGCTTACCCTTACCAGAATGGAAGTCCACCCACAATATGGAATGGGAACAGGAAAAGCTAAGGAAATTGCAACTCTTGCTAAGGAAATTGAGGCAGACTGCATCATCTTTGACTTTAATCTTGACCCGAGAAAGCAGCGCAACTGGGAAGAATTGAGCGGGATCTCCTGCTTTGACCGACAGGAAGTTATTATAAAGATATTCGCACAGCGGGCAAAAACAAAAGAAGCCGTACTCCAGGTAGAGCTTGCAAGGTTGTCTTATTCTTTACCGCGGCTTGCGCACCTGAATAAGGATTATTCAAGACAGCGGGGCGGTTCCCTCAGCAACAGAGGTTCGGGCGAAACGGAGCTTGAGCTTAATCAGAGACGAATCCGTGAAAGAATAACGCAGACAAAACGTGAGCTTGCAGAAATTGAGCTGAACAGGCAGACTCAGAAAAAGCAGAGGACAAAAATACCTTCCTGTGCGCTTGTTGGATATACGAATGCAGGAAAATCAAGTCTTTTGAATGCACTTACAGGTGCAGATGCCTTTGTAGAAAACGAACTCTTTGCAACTCTTGACCCGCTTACACGCCAGCTGCCGCTCAACGACAGCCCGGGTGTACTCATAACAGATACAGTCGGCTTTATCAGCAATCTTCCTCACCATCTTATTGATGCGTTTAAGTCTACCCTGGAAGAAGCTGTTACCGCCGATTTACTTCTACTGATTCTGGATTGCTCTGATGAAAATGTAATGGAACAGTACAAAACAGTTTGTGATGTTCTTGAAGATATTGGTGCAACTCATAATCCGCGGCTTATCTGCCTTAATAAAACAGACAAGCTTGAAGACAATACAGTGCTTACAGGACTGCGCCGTTCTTTCCCTGATGCCTTGTGTATAAGTGCAAGAGAAGAAAAAGGCTTTGACGAGCTTAAAGATAAGATTTTTGAGCTTTTATATGGTGAAACGGGTGATTATATTTTCCCAATCAGTCAGACAGCACTTATAAATGAACTGAGAAAAGCAGGCTGCATTCAGGCTGAAGAATGGCTTGAAGACGGAGTTCACATTACGGCAAGAACTACAGGAAGGCTTGCGGCACTTTCGGCACCTTTTATTATACATTAAGGCCAAGGACTGGATAAAATGAAGCTTTCGCTGAACAAGATTCTTATATGCATCATCATTTTTTTATTCATTGTGATTCTGGGAGTGACGATTGGCGGTTTTATAAGCAGAAAAGCCTCTCCCGGAAAAAATCTGCGCACAGTTGATCCTGAACCAACGGTAAAGGAGCTTGAATCTCTGAATAAACGCTCAGACACAAAGATTGCGGCCTATACAGGAATTGGAAGAATCAGGACGGTGACTGCTGCGGAAGATAACGGCAGCAAAGGAGCTGATGTTGACGGCTCGGCAACTCCGATTGTAATTACCCCATGGTTTTCGTATGAAGAAAGCAATTTTGAACTGTACGAAGAGCTTTCCAGAAAAAGGATTTTGATAACGGGAATTATATCCAAGTATTTTTCGGAGAGAACGGAAAAAGAGCTTCTTTTTACTTCCGAGGAAAAAATAAAAGCTGACCTGCTAAACGAAATTAACAGTCAGCTTTCACTTGGAAAAATACAAAATATATATTTTTCTGATTATATTTTCTTAAAGTAACTTACAAAGCAACTTACAGCTGCACACCGGTTTTGATTTTCTCGTTGAAGCGTTCCAGTTTTTTGCCTTCAAGAGGATTTGGTTCGCCTGCGAGGATTTTGCGGAGAGCATCCATTTCTTCGCCGCTGAAGTTTACGCCTTCGTTCTGGTGGTTCATAAAGGAAGCAGTTGCCATTGGAGCTACTTTTTTACAAATCTCAAGAATTGCTTCGGCATAAACACGGATTTCGTACTGAGCGTGACTGTCAAGACGGAGCTTGAGAAAGTGGAAAAGATTATGTAAATCCATTTCCCAGTAGAACTCTGTATAAAGTGACAAAGGAAGATTGATTCGTGCAATTTCCCGTGCAAGTCCTTCATCTATAAGCTCACTGTAATTTTCGTAAGCATTTTCCTGACCTTTTTTCAAAGAATCAATGATTTCTTCTGCCTTTGCCTTATCAAAAGCTTCGTTTGCCCTTCCCTGCTTGTTGTCTGTGCTCTGAGGTGCAACCTTATCGGCCTCCGGTACATAGAACTCATCCTTCATAATTGAATAACGGCCGGAAACCTCGTTCATACGGCCTGTGCGGTGTCTTACCCACTGGCGGGCTACGAAAATCGGCATTTTAAGATGGAAGGTCATTACAACCTGTTCAAAAGGAGATGTGTGCTGATGGCGGAGAAGATAATCAATCAAGGCACCATCCTGGCTCACTGTTTTTGTTCCTTCTCCATAGGAAACACGGGCGGACTGAACAATTCGCTGGTCGCCGCCGAAATAATCTACTAATCTGACAAAACCTTTGTCTAATACCGGATATTCTTTGTCTAGGATTGCTTCTGCTTCTGGTACAACGCAATGAGCCATAAATCACCTCGAAAAAATAAAAATGCAAGAGTATAATAACATCTATAGGAAGAATTTGCAAAGGATAAAGTGGAAGAAACAATCTATTTTCTTTTGCCTATTCTTTCTGTTCTTCGGAAGAAGAAGAATCGGAAGAAGAGGAGTCAGCAGAAGAATCTGTCTCAGGAGCCGATTCGGTCGTAGTGGCTTCCTCGTCATCTACTACTGTCACATCATCTTTGGTGGCAACGGTGGTGCGGCGGGCAATTCCAACTTCTACTAAAATGAGGACAGCGCCGACGATGATGCCGATAACGCCCAAGGCTTTTACGATTGTGAGACCAACAGCTCCAACAGGGATGATGAAAAGAAGGATTGCGATGAGGACGCAGATTATGCCTTCGGTGAGGTTTTTCTTAAAATCTTCAGGGTTTTCTGATTTATATTTGATGCCTGAATAAATGCCGGCTGCAGCAAAAAGGATGAGGTAAACACCAAGTACAATAGAAATGATTTTCCAGATTGAAGCAACTGTTTTTACGAGTGCAAACGGAGAAATAACGGCAATCAATCCGATTACGATGCTCACGATTGATTTTATGAGAATCATCTTTTTTGCCTGCGGTACTGTACAGTTTTTATAGGTGTAGAACAAATTGTAGCCACCGATAACAACTGCTGTAAGGCCAACGAGGACAACGACTGCATTTATGCATGCGCCGGGATTGATAATCATAAGAAGACCGATAACGGCAAGGATTCCGCCAAGAACGATGTTTTTTGTTTTCATATATTCCTCCGTGATGAAAATATTATACTATACTATTTCTATAAATATAATAAAAAAAAGAGATTTGGTGAAAAAAAAATGGAGTTGCGTTGCAGCAAGTCTGTCTAGTTTATTTCATCTAATAATTTCATTACCTGCTGCTGGTCGACGGATTTGATGGCTTTTTTGATTTCGGTGAACTTAGGGGCGTAAGCGGCCGGGATGGAATAATTTGATAATTCACCTATAATCATGTCGGCACTGTCAAAATCGAAGGCAGAAACTACTTCTTTTAAGGCAGATACAGCTTCCTGGAACTCTGAAAGTGACATTTCCGGTAGCTGAGGATTTGAAGCGGCCTGATTTTGTGAACCGGCATTTGGTCTGAAAGTAAACTCTTCAAAAAGAGGTGCAAGCTTTGACCTGTAAGCACGGTACTGTTCAAGAAGAGACGGTGTTTTTTCTTTTATTTCGGCTATACCTTCCTGAGCACCAGATTTTGCTTTATCGCCGGCGGCTTCAAGAGAAGCAGCAAGAGAAGAAAGCTCTCCTGCACCAATAAGACGGGCGGAACTTTTTAGGGCATGAACAAGAACTGTATAATTTGTCCAGTCTTCAACAGCAGCAAAACCTTCTATATCATTAGATTTTTCTTCGATTGCATCATAGAAATTGCGGGCAGCATCCATATAGATTTCGGCTCCGCTGCAATTACGCAGACCTTCCGTAATATTTACACCAAACTTTGTTTCAAAAAGCTTAGAAACTGCATCTGCATCATTTGGGGACAGGCCTGTACTTCCAGCCGCAGCACCACCATTAGCTGCTTTTCCATCACCCTGTGCAGGCTCATGCTTTACAAAGCCTTCATCACCTTCCTTCAAAACCTTTTCGGCAGGAAGCATTTGAGAAAGAATAGATTCAAGCTTTAAGCCATCAACAGGCTTGGAAAGATAACCGTCAAAACCAACAGACAGATACATTTCCTTTGCACCGGAAAGGGCATTTGCCGTAAGTGCAATACAGATTGAATGCTGATTTGCACTTGTTTCATCTGCACGCAGGATTTTTATCATTTCAACACCGTCCATTTTCGGCATACGGTGGTCAACAAAAAGCATATCGTATTTTTTGTCGTGAGCCATTTCAAGGGCTTCCATACCGCTGTTAGCCTTATCAATCTGGATGCGGGTAGAATGCAGAAGTCCGCAGAAAACTGTAATATTCATTGGCGTATCATCAATAACCAAAATCTGAGCTTCCGGTGCCTGGAAGCTTTCGTGATATTCACCGCCAGCCTGTTCGAGAGCGCGCAGCTTCATTACGTCATAATCGCCCATTGGTTCCCAATCCACAACCTTCTGCTCAACGGTAAATGAAAAATCGGAGCCTTCGCCGTATACACTCTTAACATCAAGCTGGGTACCCATAGCAGCAAGAAGGCTTTTTACAATGCTCATTCCAAGACCGGTTCCTTCAATAGTTCGGTTGCGGTTTTCTTCTATGCGCTCAAAAGGAGAGAAAAGCTTTTTCAAATCTTCTTCTTTAATACCAATACCTGTATCGAGTACCTGAAGCTTAAGCTTTATGCGTTCATCATCAATCTTTTCAAAGGTGATGTTCATTGTGACAGTACCCTGTTCGGTATACTTAACAGCATTTGTAAGAAGATTAAGAACACACTGTTTGATTCGGGTTTCATCACCAAAAAGACAGTGAGGAACAGTCGGATCTACATTCATCTTAAGCTCAAGACCTTTCTTTTCTGCACGGGAAGCAATCATATTTACCAGATCGTTTACGGTTGAGCTTAAATCATATTCAAAAGGAAGAATCTCCATTTTTCCGGCTTCGATTTTTGAAAAGTCGAGAATATCATTTACTATAGAAAGAAGTGATTTACCGGAGCTCTGGATTTCGCGTGCATAGTTTTTAATTTCCTGTTCATGGGAGCCGCGCAGAATCATTTCATCAAGACCAAGAACTGCATTTATTGGAGTACGGATTTCGTGACTCATGTTGCTTAAGAAGGTTGATTTTGCTTCGTTTGCAGCATTGATTGCGTGAATGTCACGGTTTAAGTTGGCAAAAAGCTTGTTAAAGGTTACAGCAAGCGCATCGAGCTCGTTATTTTCATCAGAAACTTCAAGCATTGTATCAAGCTGAGCGCTAGTAATCTTTTCGGCAGTCTTTGTCATTTTTACAATAGGACTCAACGTG
The DNA here is from genome assembly GCA_016290335.1 of Treponema sp. Next base: position 8,394 of record JAEETM010000024.1, read on the forward strand.
CGTTTTGCAATAAAAAATGATGCAAGATAAGAAATTATAAGCAGCGGTATAAAAGAAAGAAGAATCAATTCTGCATAGTAATAATACTTATTCTGACTGTCCTCCTTATCCATTGCCATTGAAATCTGAACGATGTAGGCTTTACCATCAGCATTAACCCGTTGTGTTTTATAAAGAATCTTCAAATCACCGTCGGTATAAAAGTTTTCTTTAACATATTTTACAGGCTTTGCTTCATGCTGCGGCAGAATTGGAATAAACGGGTCGTTTGTACCATAGATTTCCTGAGTATTTTCTTCATAAACTGTATAAGTTATGTAATATGGCAGTTCACCTTCGGCAAGATAAAGGGAATCTCCTGTTTCTACGGCTGTTTTTATTATATTCAGGGCATTATTAATCTCATTATTCTGACTGCGCCTTGCACTCCAGTTTATCATCGTCAAAAGGAAAAAAGAAAGACAAAGAACCATAAGTGCAATTACAAAAAAGAATCGCCATGCAATTTTGCGTGCAAGTGTTTTCATGCGGACCTCGTAATTTTTTTATGTGATTTTGAATTTATCTTAACACGTAATGCTTTACATCTTCGGGAATCAGCTCTTTGAATTCCGAAGTTTCGAGTGTCTGATTGTCGAAAGAGAGGATTTTGTTTAGTGCCAGAACAGATTGTGTACCGGAAGGAACTGCGGCTGTAATTGCAACAATTTTACCTGTTTTGTTGAATTTAATTTCTGTATCTTTGTTAAGCGGCTTTCCATTCAGAACAATATTTTCTGCTACAAAGCTTTGCGGATTTATTGGCATGGAAAAACCAAGTACAATCTTTCCTTCTTTTGTAGAGATGAATACAACCTCAAAGGTAGAGGAATCGGTAGACATCCTTTTTCCATGATATGATTGAGAATCACCAGAAGAAATTGTTTCCTGGGCAGTAAGAATAGAACAAAGGCTCATGAGTAGTACTATAAAAACGATTTTCAGCTTATTCATAACGCACCTCCCTATTCTCCTGATATTATATACCATATAAAAACAATTGTCCAAAATCTTTTATGGTTTTTGTCTTAAATATAAAAAAAACAGGAGGTATTTTTGGTTACAGGCTGATTAAAATTGTTGGTAAAATGAAAATTGTACTATATAATATAATTGGAATATAATGAGAGTTGAGTCATAGAGGAGTTTATTTCTTATGGGAAAGGACGTTTTATTTGTATGTCAGGAGCCTACTTTTCTTGTTAAAAGCATGGTAAAAACTTTGGATGAATCTGGGTATCATACAATTCCAATTCAGCCAACAATGGTAGATTTATCCCGTATAGATACATTCCCTGATATTTTTATAATTTATCTTGAAGAAGATATAATAAGTTTTGAAGCTACTTTAAAATTCCTTAAAGGCAAAATGGTAGAAGATGGCGCCGACCGCTTTATGTTCCTGATTGGAAATGCACAGGCAATCAATAACGCTTATAACCATATTCCTAAAACTCTTGTTACGGAAGCCTTTACACGACCTGTTAACATGCAGGAAGTTATTTATAAACTGGATTTTATTTTCAGCGGATTCAATACGGAAAATGCCAGAAAATCAATTCTGGTTGTTGATGATGACAGTCTTATGCTGCGCGCTATGCACAACTGGTTTTCTTTACAATACAATGTATATATGGCGAACTCAGGCATGAATGCAATTTCGCTGCTTACACAGCACCATGTAGATTTGATTCTTCTGGATTATGAAATGCCTGTTGTTTCCGGGCTTCAGGTTCTGGAAATGCTTAGAAGCGAACCGGCAACGGCGAACATACCGGTTATATTCCTGACCGCTAAGGATGACAGGGAAACCGTAATGAAGGTTGTTGCTGCTCATCCTGAAAAATATCTGTTGAAAACAACCCCACCCGAGCAGCTTGTAAAAGCTGTGGATGATTTCTTCAAAGGTAAAAAATAATTGAAAGCTAAAATCATCTGTACCACTATTCTCGTTGAAAAATCTCCACAGGCTCTTCCCCTGGGTTCTGCTTGCGTTGCTTCTGCCATTAAGCATTCTGAACTTACTAAAGATTATTGTGAAGTTTCTCTAAAGCATTTTTACCCTGAAGATGAGGAAACCGGGATTGTAAAAGCGTTGCTGGAGGAGTTTGGAATAGACACTGCAGCCACTGGGGACACTGGGACCAATGGGGACAGGCCTTGTATCTGTGCGTTTTCGGTTTTTGTGTGGAACAGGGTAAAAATTGAAAGGATTTCGCGGGAATTAAGGAAAAAAGGCGTAATCTGTATTGCGGGAGGACCGGAGATTACGGCGTGTGCGAGGGATAAAGCAAATGGGGACAACCCTGATTGTACAACCAATGGGGACAGGCTTGATTTTGAGTCCAGCTTTGATTATGTAGTCTGCGGCGAAGGTGAGATTTCGGTGCCGAAGCTGATTAAGGAAATTACTGAAAAATGGGGACAGACCTCGTTTGCATTTGAACAATGGGGACAACCTTCATCATCACCTGAACTTTCGGATGCACTTTACCCTTCCCCATACCTGGACGGAACGTTGAAGCCGGAAGATTTTGGCGGAGTTCTTTGGGAACTGGCGCGGGGCTGTCCCTTTAAGTGTTCGTACTGTTATGAATCTAAGGGTGAAAAGAAAGTGCGGCTTTTTCCGATGGAGCGGATTGAAAAGGAGCTTGAGCTTTTTGCTAAGAAGGATGTCCCCCAGGTATTTGTACTTGACCCGACCTACAATGCAGATAAAAACCGGGCCCTGCAGCTTCTTAATCTGATTGCGAAAAAAACGCCACAAACCTTCTATTATTTTGAGGCCCGGGCTGAGTTTATAGACAGGCAGCTGGCACAGGCGTTTACAAGAATTCCGTGTGCGGTACAGATTGGGTTGCAAAGTGCAGATGAAAATGTTCTGAGACTTGTAAACCGGCCGTTTAACAGGAAAGTTTTTGTTCGGAACATCGGATTTTTGAATGAAGCCGGCGTTATTTTTGGTTTTGATTTGATTTACGGACTTCCGGGTGAAAATCTTGCAGGCTTTAAGAATGGAATTGATTTTGCAATATCACTTTATCCGAATAATCTTGAGCTTTTCTGTCTTTCTGTGTTACCGGGGACAGACCTGGCTGACCGTGCCGAATCATTACACTTAAACTACGAAAAAAAACCTCCTTATCACGTTATCAATACGGACAAATACTCAAAAACAGATATGCTTACGGCAAAAAAACTTTCGGAAGCGTGTACATTTTTTTATAACGATGGAAGGGCTGTCCCCTGGTTTAATACAGTCTGCCGGGCACTGAAAATAAAGCCTTCGGAGTTTTTTCAGAGGTTTGCAGAAACTGGTGTTACTGGCCGCTATTCAAATCAGAAGCAAAAAGAAAAGGAGAATCATAATCAGACATTGAAATCCAAACAGGATGCAGAAACTTGCAATTGCAGCGGACATCCAGAACATAAGGATATTGAAAAAGAACAGGTTGAGTTCATCATCACTCTTTTGAAACAGAGAAAACTTGACCGGCTTATAAAACCGTGCCGGAACATCATCACCTTTAACGGGGCAATTTCGCGCGTACAGGACACCGGCAAAAAAGAAACAATTACGCTTGATTACGAGCCTGAATATATTGATTCTCAATACGCAACTGATTTACAATTCTTTGCAGCAAACATTCCGTCCAAAAAGACAACTGTTGAAGTGTTTAAGAACGGAAGGTTTGCGGATTACAGAGTTTTGAAAAATATACAGAAAAATGTACAGAAAAATGCAAATAAAAAATGAGGTGAAACTATGGCTACAAAAAAAATACCGGCAAGAAAGGATGTCCCTGCTAAGGATAAGTGGGATTTGTCTTCTATTTATAAAAATGATGAGGAATGGGAAGCTGCGCTGAAAAGTCTGGCTGGACTTGCAGAAAAGGTGGCTTCTTTTAAAGGAAAGCTTGGAGAAAGCAAGGAAAAGCTTCTGGCGGGGTTGAAGGCGCTGGAAGAGGCTTCGCTGCAGATGGAATCTGTTTATCATTATGCGTCGCTGCAGCATGAGGCTGATGAAGATGATACTTCAGCCAGTGAAAAATATGGCAGAGTGATGATGGCTTACACGGAAATGGAGACAGCTTTGAGCTTTATTGATCCTGAACTCCAGTCTATTGATGAAAAGAAACTGCGGGAATGGATAAAGGAACCTGAGTTTGCGGATTATAAAATCTTTATTGAAAAGCTGCTTTATTTTAAGCCGTATATTTTGAGTGAAAATGAAGAAAGGATTTTATCACTCCAGACTCAAGCGGCTCAGACTGCTGATGATGTTTTCAGTGTTCTTACAAATGTTGATATGAATAAAAGCTTTGGTACTGTAAGTGTAAACGGCGAGGAAAAACAGCTTACTGAAACTACCTGGAGCCTTTTCCTTCACAACCAGGACAGAAAAGTGCGAGAGGAAGCTTACAAAAAGTTTTACGGCAAGTTTGAAGAGCATCAGAATACAATTGCGGCCTTGTATTCGGGCAGTGTAAATCAGGATGTATTTGCAATGAAGGCACGCAGGTATAATTCCTGTCTGGAAAAGGCTTTGTACGGAAATAAAGTGCCGGTAAGCGTTTATCATAATCTGATTGACTGCATTCATAAGAACCTTGATACACTGCACGAATATTATACTTTGCGCAAAAAGGCTTTAGGCCTTGATGAGCTTCGTCATTATGATGTTTATGTTCCGCTTGTAAAATCGGTGGATACGCATACAACTTACGAAGAGTCTGTAGAAATCTGCCGTAATGCTCTTGCACCGCTCGGTAAAGAATACACAGACAGACTTTGTGACGGACTTTTGAACGGCTGGGCTGACCGCTATGAAAATATTGGTAAACGTTCCGGTGCTTTCAGTTCTGGCTGCTACAAGGGAGCTCCTTATATTCTCTTAAATTACAATGAGGATAATATCCGCGATGTATTTACGATGGCTCACGAGGGCGGTCACAGTATGCACAGCTGGTATTCGGTTCACAATAATCCGTTTATGAGCTATGAGTACACGATTTTTGAAGCTGAGGTTGCATCTACTTTTAACGAGGAGCTTGTTTTTGAGTATCTTTTGAAAAATGCAAAGAATACAGAGATGAAAAAGTACCTTCTGGCTATGCGTGCGGATGATATTCTTGCAACACTCCACCGTCAGACAATGTTTGCAGAGTTTGAACTTAAGGCACACGAGTTTGTGGAAAAGGGGACACCCCTCACTGTTGAGCTTTTGCGCAAGACTTACCGTGAGCTTCTTGAGCTTTATTTTGGTCCGGAAATGCATTTTGAAAGCAATTCTGACCTTGAAGGTTTACGAATCCCGCATTTTTACAGCGCATTCTATGTTTACAAATATGCAACAGGTATTTCTGCAGCACTTGCACTTGCAAACCGTGTACTGAACGGCGGCGAACAGGAGCGAGAAGATTACTTTAAGTTCCTCAAGAGCGGTGGTTCACGATACCCTATTGAAGCACTGCGAGTTGCAGGCGTAGATATGGAAAAGGTTGAGCCGGTTCAGGCTGCGTGCGATACGTTTAAGAGGATTGTGGAGCAGTTGAAGGAGCTTTTATAGCAAAGGCTTCTACTTGTTGCTAACCACAACTCCATCTGCCTTTGATTGAAGTTTCCAGTTATCATTCATCAGATAAAATCTTAAAATCTGTTATTTGATAACTGGAACTGTTGTTAAATCCCACACTGTCAGCCTCAATACCTTGCTTGTAAAGCCTTTGGAATTTAATAAATGTTGGATAATGATATTGACTGTCATATTTAACATAGCAATGGACAGCATCATAATAAATTTCAGAAGAGATTCCTGTTCCTGAATCATAACTTGACATTGGAGCAGGATTTTCCACCAAATCTGTGTAGCGTTTCAAAATATAATCAAAAACATCATCAATAGAGTTTGTTTCTCCAAAAAGAGGATGAGCTTTCATATCCTGCAAATACTTTTCTTCTCTATGCTCAAGGCTTCCTGGTGCAGAATAATCTTTTGAAACTACAGAATTATTTCTAACCTCAACAACAACCTTATACCTTACTCCTGAGGAAGAAGAATGTGATGATGTAATTGTAAAGGTATAATCTTTTAAATTTTTATCTTTCCAAGCTGCATAATTTGAATCGTATAATTCAGAATCAAAATAGTTTTCGTATGTAACATCCTTAATGCAGGAAAAGAGGAGAAATGGGAGCATCAATAGTATAATAAATGCTGTTTTTTTCATTTGTGTCACACAATAGCTTTATAGAATTATTATAATACTTTTTCCATTATTTTCTATCATAATCACTTTTTTATACTATGCATTTCAACTTTTTTCTAAAGTAGCAGCAATTTTCTTCCGATAATTATTAAGGTAATGGTTTATTTTTTTAAATTATAGTTTTATAATTATCATTACGTAGGAGAAAAAAATTGACAAAAGCAGAGTTTAAAACATTTTTAAAGGCAGTTCCAAAGGCTGAGATCCATCTTCATATTGAGGCAGTTATTTCGCTTGCAGGCGTAAAGAAGCTGTATAAAAACAGATTCGGCAAGGAAATGTCTAAAGAAGAACAGGTTGCACTTTTTTCATATAACGACCTGAACGGCTTTATACAGGCATTCCTCAAGATTCAGGATATGTATGTTTCTGAGGATGATTTCAACCTTGTTTTCAAAGAATTGGAAAAGTATCTGGTCAGCAACGGAATCAACTATTGTGAGGCTTTCTTTGCTCCATCTGCATTTATAAAGAAAGGCTTCAGCTATGCAAAGATGGTTGAGATTTTCCACAATCAGATTAAGAGAATTAAGGAAAAGGACGGAATCACTATCAAGCTGTTGATGGATGTAAGCCGTACGTTCGGTTGTGAAAACGCAATGAAGAACTACGAAATGCTTAAATCTGTCCCATGCGAAGATATTATTGGAATTGGTTTGGGCGGTGCTGAAGCTAAGGGCCCTGCAAAGGATTTTGCACCTGTTTACGAGCTTGCACTTAAGGAAGGCTACAAGGCAGTTGCACACGCCGGCGAAGATGTTGGTCCTGAATCAATCTGGGATTCAATCAACTATCTGCATGCACAGAGAATCGGACACGGAATTACTGCCATTCAGGATGAAAAACTGATGAAGCAGCTTGCAGATACACAGCTTCCACTTGAAGTTTGTATTACATCGAACACATTTACAAAGAAAATTGTTCAGGAAGCAAGCCAGCATCCTATCCGTCAGTTCTTTGATAAGGGAATGCTTGTTACTGTAAACACTGATGACCCTGTTTTCTTTAAGACTACCCTGCTCGATGAGTTCTGGATCTGCTATAAATGCCTGAACTTTACGATGGATGAAATTAAAAAGCTTGTTAAGAATGCTTATACTGCAAGCTTCCTTTCTGACAGCGCAAAGAAAAAGGCTATTGCAGCTGTAAACAAGGCCTGGACTATATAAACGCAGGATATACTTAAGACTGTGTGGTGTTGCTCGTCGGAGATTCGGCGGGCAATATTTTTTTAACGGGATAACGAGTGACAAAGGATACCGAATGACGAAGCTTGAACAGTATTACAATAAGTTTCATGAAGAGCACCGGCTTACGACAAGGCACGGGATTGTGGAGTTTACGACTACGATGAGGGTGATTGAAGAGGCGGTGGAGATTGTGCGGGGGAAGCGAACAATGGGGACAACCCTCGATGTGAATAATGGGGACACCCCTCTTAAAATTGCGGATATTGGGGCTGGAACCGGCAGATATTCGGTTGAATTGTGTCACCGCGGATATGACGTTACTGCAGTAGAGCTTGTAAAGCATAATCTGGAAATACTCCGGTCAAAGCACGAAAACATAAAGACCTGGCAGGGAGATGCGCGCAATCTTCATTTTCTGGAGGATGAAACCTTTGACATTACCCTGCTCTTCGGGCCGCTTTATCATCTTCACGGGAAGGAAAACAAGCTGGCTGCGATTTCTGAAGCAAAAAGGATTACAAAAAAAGGCGGAATCATACTTATTGCGTATGTGATGGATGATTACAGCGTTGTTCAGTACTGTTTCAGGGAGCATCACTGGGCGGAGGCTGATAAAAAAGGAGGGTTGTCCCCATTATTTCATACAGTCTGCACGGAAGACGATTTGTACGATTATGTGCGGCTTTCTGATATTGATGAGCTTAATAAGGCTGCGGGTCTGGAGCGAATAAAGATTATTGCGGCGGACGGTCCGGCTGATTATATAAGGCGCGAGCTGAATGAAATGTCTGAAGCGGAGTTTGAGGCGTTTATTCAGTACCACCTTGCAAACTGTGAAAGAATGGAGCTGCTGGGGGCTTCGAGCCATACGGTGGATATGCTGAGAAATAATTCTTAAGGAGGATTTCGTGAAAAAAGCTTTTTTGTTCATAACGTTATCTGCTGTTTTTATCGGGGCTTTAGTAAGCTCCTGTGTGATAACGACATCAAACAAAAAGAATAACGATACGGAAGAAGATATGACAACAGATAAAACAAATCCTGATGATTCAAAAAATCCTGATACACCGGATGATAAACAAGTAGATATAGAAAAATATGAAACTTATATCCCATTCATCCCGGAACCGGAAAAATGCTTTGAAATCGACCTTTCCAAACTGAATTTCTGGGAAACGGATAAAGGCTCAGGTATAAAATGCGGCACTTACAATCCCGAAACTAAAATCCTGGAACTGAATACTCAGTGGAAAGCAGGTGCTGTTTATGCGTGGAACTTTGCCGGAGCTGCAACGTTTGACGCTTCGGAATACAGCTATATCCGTATAGATTACGAGCCTGTAGATAACGGCGGTCCGACAAATCAGAAGTTCAGAATCCGCTGTATTTATGGCGACGGAACTGAGGAAATCCAGCTTTGCGAGAGAAAAAGGCATACTCAGTATTGCACTCTTAATCCGGAATTAAAGAAAGAAATAAAGCAGGTTGAAATCTGGTGCATAACGGAACAGCCGATTGCATATAAAATTAAGGGAATGTGGTTTACGCAGGACAAAATCATTTCTCCTGCAATTGAAGATAAAAAAGATGGCACATTTGACAATAATATCACCGCAATCAGCCTTGTAAAGGATATGGGAGTGGGCTGGAATCTTGGAAATACGTTTGATGCCCACTCTTTTGGCTGGGAACCAGAATACTGGAAACAGGGAATTGAAGCTGAGTTTCACTGGGAAGATACGGAAACGACATACGAGCTTTTAAAGTTTCCTTACGACAACGGCTACAAAACCTTGCGGGTTCCTGTGACCTGGTACTGCCACATAATTGACGATAAATATACAATTGACCCCGACTGGATGGCCCGCGTAAAAAGAGTTGTAGATATGGCTCTGGATATTGGGTATTACGTAATCTTAAATGAGCATCATTCGGTACATGGAGACCATGTTACAGAGTTCAGGACTAAATCCGGTCAGGAGCATCTATACGATAAAAGAAGAATGCCCTCACCTCTGGGTTATGCGGATGGTTATATTGTAAGTTCAAATCAGCAGGATATTGAAGAGTCGGAAAGATTTTTGAAAGCAGTCTGGACCCAAATTGCAGCAGCATTTAACGGCAGCTACAACGAAAAGCTTATTTTTGAGACGATGAACGAGCCCCGAAATCCGCGGGATGAACATCCGGCAACTTTCCATGATTCAACTAATCATGAATGGCAGCCATGTCTGAAGCTTCCTTATCATAAGAAGGATGGTAAGACAATCGGTGGTTACTGGTGCGACAACCGAGAATGTGAAGAATGTAAGGCTGAATACGAGGTTTTAAACAGGTATAACCAGGTGTGTCTGGATGCAATCCGTGCAAGCGGCGGGAACAATGCAAAACGGTTTGTAATGATTCCGGGCCTTTGTACAAATACAAGAACTGTTCTTCCAAAGGTTGAAGACGACGAAAACGGTATTTACGCTCCGGGTTTATTTAAAATGCCTGAAGATATAAGTGAAAATGCGGCAAACAATAAGCTGATTGTTACGGTTCACGAATATCCGGGCTGGAAGCAGAATGAAGGAAACTCGGTTTTTGCTCCGCGCATGCAAACTGAAATATCGGAAAACCTGAGATTATTGAATGAAGCTTTTGTAAATGGTGCAAATGGGGACATTCCTGCTGCAAATGGGGACATTCCTGTTGTAATCGGTGAAACTGGAACCGGGCGTCAGTCTATTTCATATGACGAGCGTGTAAAATGGATTAAGTTCCTGATGGAGCATGCCCGAAAATACGGAATGAGTGTTATCTGGTGGGATTGCGGCAGTGATGAAGATGCCTTTGCACAAATCAACCGTGAAAAGATTTGTTTTTATGAGCCTGATTTTGTTGCGGAAATGATGAAGGCTTATTACGAAACACCTTCCCTGCATTAAGAGAGCTTTATTAAAAGAGCTTTATTTGGCGTTGATTGGAGTTGTTATAATATGGAAAATCAGTTTTCGAGGACAGAACGGTTACTTGGGACACCCGCAATGGAAAAGCTTAAGGTCGCCAGGGTTGCGGTGTTCGGTATTGGAGGGGTTGGCGGTTACGTTGCAGAAGCCCTTACCAGAAGTGGAGTTTACAAGCTTGATTTGATTGATAAGGATGAGGTTTCGCTCACAAACATTAACCGGCAGATTATTGCGCTGCACTCTACGCTTGGCCGGGCAAAGGTTGATGTGATGAAGGAGCGCATACTGGATATAAATCCTGAGGCAGAAGTTCGGACTTACAAGTGTTTTTATCTGCCGGAAACGCGTGATCTGTTTGATTTTTCACAATACGATTATGTTGTTGATGCGGTTGATACGGTAACGGCTAAGATTCAGCTGATTGTGCAGGCAAAAGAGAGGGATGTCCCCATTATCTGCAGTATGGGTGCGGGAAACAAGGTTGTCCCCACTGCGTTTGAGGTTGCCGATATTTCAGAGACGAGTGTATGCCCGCTTGCACGCGTTATGAGGCAGGAATGTAAAAAACGCGGGATTCGGGATGTGAAAGTTGTGTATTCGAAGGAAAAGCCTGTGAACAATGGGGACAACCTTAATTGTTTAACCAAAGGAAACAAAGGGGACACCCCTGTAAAAACAGAGAATCTCGAACTGAAAGGGAACGGAATAGCTCCAGCAAGCTGTGCGTTTGTACCGTCCGTTGCGGGGCTGATAATTGCGTCGGAAGTGATTAAGGATTTGATACGATGAGGGTTGTCCCCATTATCACCTATTTACACGCTAGGTTACTAACTATATAATTCATCTCATGGAATACGAAGCTTTACCTTTACCGCCAGCCGGTTCTACAGTTGCAGTGGGACTTTCGGGGGGCGTGGATTCAACTTTAACAGCACTTTTACTCAAACAGAATGGCTGCAACGTAATCGGCGTAACAATGTCGGTGTGGGATGGCCATATTCCGGCAGTAGAAGCAGAAAAAGCTTTTCATGATGCGTGCTACAGTCCTGATGAGCAGGAAAACATAGAAGATTGTACAAAGTTCTGCGAGGAAAATGGTATTGAATATCACGTTATAGATGTAAGCGCTGAATATAACCGTGAAGTTCTTGATTATTTTACAAGTGAGTACCGAAGCGGAAGAACTCCGAATCCATGTATAAGATGCAACCGGTTTATTAAGTTTGGTGCACTTCTGGAAGGAATTAAAAAGCTTGATATTGATTTTGACTATTTTTGTACCGGCCACTATGCGAAAATTGTCCGTCCGACGAATGGATTGTGGAATACCGACAAGCGTCCCTGTATGATTGCCTGTGCATCCGATGAATCAAAGGACCAGACTTATTTTTTATGCCGGATTCCATCTGACATTCTTGAAAAAGTGCGTTTTCCGCTTGCCGGAATTAAAAAATCAGAGGTTTTTGAACTTGCACATAAGGCAAATCTTAGTGCCGCTAACCGCAGTGAAAGTCAGGACTTTATCGACATAAAATATATTGATTCGCTGTTTGGGGACAAGCCTTCGGTTCCGGGTAATTTTGTGGACATAAACGGCAAGGTTCTTGGTCAGCATAAAGGAATTGAGCATTATACGATTGGTCAAAGGCGTGGTCTTGGTGTTTCCGGGCCTGTCCCCTACTACGTTAAGAAGATTGATGTTGAAAAAAATGAGATTGTGCTGGCGGTAAAGGAAGAATTGAACTCTACAAGTCTTGTCGCTGATGATTTTGTGTGGCCGGGCGGAATTGAACCGATGGAATCCTTTGAAGCAGCTGCCAAAATCAGACTTCGAAGTCGCACTGCAATTGGTACGGTTGAGCGTTATGTTCCAGGAGAAGATGATAAAACTGAATACAAGGGACAACCCTGGAAAATTACTTTTGAATGCGCGCAGTATGCCGTCACACCGGGACAGTCCTTGGTGCTTTACAAGGATGATGTGATTATTGGCGGCGGAATTATCGTCAAAGCCCTAAACTAGATTATTTTGGTAGAAAGATTACATGAAAACGATTCGGATGGAGTTCCATTTTTTTGGACAGGTTCAGGGTGTTGGTTTCAGATATACCGCAAAATATACCGCTTCGGGGCTTGGCATTACCGGCTGGGTTATGAACGAATGGGATGGCACCGTTACAATGCAGGCTCAGGGAACAAAAGAACAGCTTGATCAACTTCTATCCCGTCTTGAAAACGCAGTTTTTATCCAGATTGACCGCATAGAAAAAACGCATATTGCAGTTGATGAGGATGAATATTCGTTCAGGATCGAATAGTAAAGATGAAATGTTTTAAATGAGGAGTGTCCCTATTATCACTAAGGAAGGTTGTCCCCATTATACTCTTATCTTTTTAGATAAACCATTAAGAGCATTATATCACTATTGCGAATACCACTGATTCTGTTTGCCTGACCGAGTGTAACGGGACGGATTTTTTCCAACTTAATTCGTGATTCAGATGAAAGAGATGGTATACTTCCATAATCAAAATCAGGAGGAATACGGGTATTTTCCATTTTATGCAGCTTCTCGACACGTCGGTCTTGCTTTTCTATATAATATTTGTACTTTACCTCAATTCTGGCTTCTTCCCAGTCCTTTTCATCATAACCAGGATTCTCCATATCAGGCTTTTTTAACAGGAGGGACTCTATTTCTTCAAGTCGGGCATACTTTTCGTTTATTGCATCAAACTGAGCCTGTGTTTTCAAGCCACATTCAAACGCGTATTTTGCAAGTCTTCTGTCCGCAGTATCATGACGGAGTTTGAGACGATATTCGGCACGGGCTGTGAACATTCTGTAAGGTTCTTTTGTACCAAGCGTTACTAAATCATCAATAAGAACACCTATGTAAGCTTCATCTCTTCCAAGAATTACCGGTTTATATTCTGGAATCACCTTAAAGTTTTCGTAACCGGCTGATTTTTGCACTGAACTCTCAAAATCATTAAGCTCTTTTGTTTCCTGTTCGCTCATACGGGCAAAACTTGCAAGTTCCATTGCCGACATATTAAGACTTGGATGGAAAGAGTTTGGTTCTATGCTAATGGGGACAGCCTTGATTGATTCTGGTATTGCAGAGAGTGGTCCGCAAAGTTCCTTATGAGCACGAGCATAGAGTCCTGCATTCATTCCAGCAACAAGCCCCTGTCCTGCTGCCTCTTCATAACCGGAAGTTCCATTTATCTGTCCAGCATTGAATAATCCTGCTACCCTTTTTGTTTCCAAGGACGGAAAAAGTTGTGTTGGTTCAACAAAATCATACTCTACCGCATATCCGGGACGGCTCTGCACAGCATTCTCAAAACCTGTCATCGTACGCATAAAGGCATCTTGAACGCTTTCAGGTAGTGATGACGAGAGTCCGTTTAGATAGATTTCGTCTGTTTCAAGACCTTCCGGTTCTACAAAAATCTGATGCCGATCTCTTTCTGTAAAACGCATAACCTTGTCTTCAATCGAAGGACAATAACGTGGTCCAATTCCACTGATTTTTCCGCTGTATAATGGGGAACGCCCTATGTTCTTTCTGATGATTTCGTGTGTACGCTCATTCGTATAAACAACATGACAGTTTACCATTGGGCGATCTACTTTTTCATCATCAAAACTAAAAGGGACAACCTTTTCATCCCCCGGCTGTTCCTCCAGTTTTGAAAAATCAACTGTACTTTTTAATATTCTTGGGGGTGTCCCCGTTTTTAGACGGCCAGTAGTAAATCCCAAACGGTGTAAACTTGCGGTAAGCCCATAAGCACCAGATTCCCCTAACCGGCCACAAGGGGCATCGTATTCACCGATGAAGATTCTACCACCGAGGAATGTCCCCGTTGTCAACACAACAGCCCGTACTGGTATAATTCTTCCTCTTTCAGTAACAATACCGGTAACCTTTTGACGCATACCGCTTCTTGCTACTTGAGATGCATAATCGGGAGAATCAATATTTGAACCGCTGTATCCACGCATTTCGCCAGGAATTGAACCTGAATCGGCAGAACTGTCTGCATTTGGTGGAAGAGGTGTCGTTGATTCTGTTGTCAGAATATCCGTTACAGTATCCATGAGAGTGTAAAGATTAGGAGTCATCTCACAGATATGTCGAGCAAGTTGTGAATAGGTAATTTTATCTGCTTGAGAACGCGGAGCCTGAACTGCAGGTCCACGGCTTTTATTCAGCATTCTGAATTGAATCATACTGCGGTCAATGAGCTTTGCCATCTCGCCACCCAAAGCATCAATTTCCCTTACAATATTTCCCTTTGCTATTCCTCCGATTGAAGGATTACAACTCATACGACCAATTGCATCCGGAGTTTGAGTAATGAGGACAGTCTTGAGCCCCATACGAGCATTTGCAAGAGCAGCTTCAATTCCGGCATGACCTGCCCCTACTACTGCAACATCATAAAAATCATAAAAACCTGGCATATTCATTTCCAAAACTATAATCTATAGTAATAATTTCAAGGAAACATAATCATTATGAGACAATCTCATTATCAAGAGTGTCCCCTTTATACATCGATTATAATTGTCACGATTATACTTAAAATAATAAGCTTTTACAATCTGAAGAATAATTCCAATAGAACCATTTTATTTCATTATCTTAATCAGGCTCTGCGGATTAATGACTGACTTATTCCGGTAAGTCTCGATATTTTGTAAGAAGGAATTCCATTTTTTTTCAGAATACTTACTTTTTCTATTATTGTATTTCTATCAAGGCTTTGCAATGAATGAGGATTTATAACACAGAGTTTTTCTCTTATTATTGAAAGGCATCTGGAATCATTCAAGATTATTCTATTCTCATATTCCATACATTCATCAGAATTAGAAAGCGAAACATAATCCGAAAACTTCTTAAATCCACCAAATACTCGGAATATATATGAATAATCTGTAATACTTTTATGATTTTCGTTTTTTATAGCTGCTGAACTATCTATTTTACTATGCTTAATCTCCGTAAAACTGCTCCATTCATATTCATCGTATTTGGAAATACCTGCTTTCTGGGGATTTCTGATGATATAACGTACGACTTTTTTGAAACTGACCTCATTTTCTATAGGCATACTAAGATATCTACCCTGAAAAAGATGACCTGTACGTTCATATTTTATATTGAATCTTCTGACATAACTAGTATTCAATTTTAGCATGAGCTTACTCATTAAAAAATTGCCTTTTCCTATCAGAAGATGAACATGATTACTCATCAGGCAATAAGCATAGACACTGATATTCAATTGATCTGTATATTTTTTTAATAAAGAAATAAAAAGCTTTCTGTCATTATCATCATAAAAAATGTTTTGCCTGTTATTTCCGCGTATAATTATATGATAGATTCCAGTTTCTCCATATTGCCTCGGTTTTCTTGCCATACAACAATTACCTCCTGCTATAATATAGTCGAAACTTGAAGAAAAAGTGCAGTTTTAGAACATAATTTTTTCAAAAAATTAAGTCTGTCCCCTTTATTTTTTTATTTTGGCAGTAAAGGTTGTCCCCTTTGTTCTCTTATGCTATATTATTTGTATGAGTGATATATTTCATCAAACAGATAACGAAAACGAAAATATTGCAACAGATGATTCTGAAGTACAATTACCTCCGGAATGCAGCGTTATAATCTATAATGACGATTATACGACTATGGATTTTGTTGTAGATATTCTAGTATCCGTTTTCAATAAATCACATGAAGATGCAACTAATCTTATGTTATTAATCCATGAAACTGGTTCAAGCGTCATTGGGAAATATACTTATGATATTGCCGTATCCAGAACAAAAACCGCCAGAAACCTTGCAAAGAAAAATGGATTCCCATTAAGGCTGGAAATAGAATAGATGAGTAAAGAAAATAACAGTAAAGGCTTTGTCAGACAGATGAAGGTAAGCCCAATGCTTACAAAAATACTCTCAGATTCTCTGGAAGAAGCAAAAAAAGCTCATCATCAGTTCTTTACACCAGAACATATACTATCTGTAGCACTCCGTGATGATTTTATCTGCCAGATTCTTCATAACAGCGGTAGTGACAATAACCTTTTGCGGTCAAAAATCTCAGATTATATCTCAAACAGCATTCCTGTAATATCCGAAGATGCAAATCCTGACATGATAGAGAATCCTATTGAATCTTCCGGCTTTCAGTCTGTGATGAATAGAGCTGTATTTCACTGTATATCATGCTCGGCCGATGTGATTGATATAACGGACATTCTTGTCAGCATGCTTGAAGAAACTAAAAACTACTGCTCCTATTATATGAAAACCAGTGGTATCGACAAACTCAAGCTCCTGGAAACTATCAGCAGGATGAAAAACACAGGAGATAAGAATAAAAATCCAAGGAGGATTGTCCCCCTTAGCTCTAATCCATTTCCAGATGGCTTTTCATCAAACAATCAGGGTGGTTTAGACAGATTTACGATCAATCTCACCGAAATGGCAAAAAAGAATCAGCTTGATACCTTAATCGGTCGTGATGAAGAACTGGAAAGAACCATTCAAATCCTTTGCCGTCGAACAAAAAACAACCCTTTACATGTCGGAGATGCAGGAGTCGGCAAAACTGCAGTAACTTACGGCCTTGCACAAAGAATTGTAGAAGGATTAGTCCCTGATTTCTTAAAAGATTTTACAATATACAGTCTGGATATAGGACTTCTTCTGGCCGGATCTAAATTCCGCGGCGATTTTGAAGAAAGACTCCATTCGGTAATAGATGAATTAAAGAACAACAAAAAATCCATTCTCTTTATTGATGAAATTCATATGATTATGGGCGCCGGTACCAACGGAAACTCCCAGCTTGATGCCGCAAACCTGCTCAAACCTGCCCTTGCAGACGGAAGTATTCGCATCATCGGCTCAACAACTTATGAGGAATTTTCTTCACACTTTGAAAAAGACAGGGCATTGGCTCGTCGGTTCCAGAAAGTTGATATTTTAGAGCCTACCCGACTTGAAACTATCAGAATCCTCAATGGTATACGTCATAAATATGAAGACTATCATGAAGTAAAATACACTAATGCAGCAATAGAAGCCGCAGTAGATTTATCAATACAGTATCTCCCGGACAGAAAATTACCTGATAAAGCAATTGATATAATTGATGAATGCGGTGCATACCTCCATATCAATAATAATGGCGGATTTAAGGGGACCCAAAAAGGAAACAAAACAATTCAGAAAACGAAGGTTGTCCCCATTGTCACACAGGTAACAGTTCCAATAGTCAGAAAAATCACTGCAAGAATCGCAAAACTCCCGATAGATACTATTACTGGGGATGAAAGAGAAATCCTCCGAAATATCGAAGACCAGTTTAGGGCAGAAATATTCGGTCAGGAAAAAGCAATTCAAACCTTAAGCAAAGCTGTAAAACTCACACGGGCTGGCTTTAAAAATCCTGATAAACCGGAAGCCTGTTATCTCTTTGTAGGTCCGACAGGCTGTGGAAAGACAGAACTTGCAAAAACTCTTGCAAAAATTCTGAAAAAGCCGCTTCTCAGATATGATATGAGCGAATATCAGGAAAAACACTCCGTCAGCCGCTTAATAGGTTCTCCACCTGGTTACGTTGGTTTTGAAGAAGGGGGACAACTCTCAAAAGATGTACGGAAAAATCCAAACTCGATCATTCTTTTTGACGAAATTGAAAAAGCTCACGAGGATATTTATAACATTCTGCTTCAAGTCATGGATTATGGTGTCCTTACTGATAACCAGGGACGTAAAGCTGACTTCAAAAACTGCATGATTATCATGACCAGCAATGCAGGAGCCAGGGAAATGGAAAAACCTGGAATCGGATTCGGTTCCTTAATCTCCGATTGTGATGAAGCAACACTTAATGAAGCCGTCAACAGGGAGTTTCCTCCTGAATTCAGAAACAGACTCGATGCAGTCATACCATTCGGACACCTCGACATGAAGGTAGTCCGTCTTGTCTGTCTCAAGGAAATACGAAAGCTTTCTGCAAGAATGACTGCAAAAAAGGTTTCACTGAGTGTTACAGACAGATGTACAGATTATCTGACAGAATTGGGTTACTCAAAAGAATTCGGTGCGCGTAATATGAGCAGGACAATCGAAGGAAATATAGCAAACGCTCTTGTTGATGAAGTCCTTTTCGGAAAACTCTCGAAAGGGGGGACAGTCCTGGCTGATTACGATGGAGAAAAAATCACTTTCACCTATGGAAAAGAAAAATAAAGTCCCACATTTCTCAATCTCAGGCTTCATAATTTTTCCGGTACTTGTAACAATAGCAGTATGTCTGGCAGCATGTTACTTTCTATTCGTATTTTCAAAGCAGACACCGACAAAAAACTCAGATTCTTTCTCCCGAAATTACCACATAATAGTAACAGGCAATTCTGATACAGAGTTATTTCTAAAACAGGTATATGATGGCGCATCAAAACTAGGAGCATCCTATAACGCTGTAGTCGAATTATATGTTCCGGGCTCACAGGCAGAGGATGTCTCACCTCAATCCCTGTTTGATTACGCATCTTTTGTAAATGCCGACTGTGTAATCGCCTATATCGACTCAACCAGCAGCGGAATAAGCGTTCCCAGAAGGATGGATGATACAGTCATTCCCCTTGTTACTACCGGCCTCTATGATCCGAATCTACAGCAGATTTCTTTCATAGGAAACAGCTACTGGGAATTGGGTAAAAAATTCAGTGATGAAACGGTTAAATTTCTGAACGACAGGGGACAGGCCTACATAATCGGAAAAGAAGTCTTCTCTGCATCCTCCCTCAGCTCTCTGGTAAACAGTATTCAGGATTCCCTCTTGTCTCATGAAAACATAAGCTACAGCATAAGCGACACAATTTCCCCAGCACAACTCACAGACAACCTCATCAATAACGCAGTCCTCTTTATCTGCCTTACAGAAGAAGATACCATAGCCTTAGCCCAGATGATTATTGAACTTAAGCTGACCGACATCAAGCGATTTGGAATAATCGGCTTTGGTAACAACGAAACCTGCCAGCTTTACCTCAGCAAAGGCATCATTGATGAATTGATATCCCTTGACCCTGAAAAAATCGGCGAAACAGCAGTCCGTGAGTTCTTTGAATACAGAAACAAGGGACACGCCAACAGTTACATAGCCGCCGATGTTAAGATAAGAGAAACAATGAACAGGAGCAGCAGATGAGACTGATGAAACTTAAATCGTTTCTTGAAAACAAAAGTCTCCGCTGGCGTATAATGGTTTGTGTTACCGTAGCCCTTATCCTTATGGGCACCATGCTCCTTTCAATGATAAGGCTCACCTTTAACTCCGTAGAAACACTCGGCGATTCATATAAATCAAACTCTGAAATAAACAACTTTTCCCTCCAGCTTGCCGAAGCCGAAAAGGCCATGGAAACCTATGTAAGCTATCATACATTCGAAAGCATAGACGCCTATTATTCCAATCGTTACAAAATAGATGAATACATCCAGACAATGCAGAAGCGTCCCTCAACCGATGAAGTCAGACAGAAGGAATACATAGTTTACCAATTCTCCAGATCCTTCATCTCTTACAGCATGAAGGCAGTAGCAGCCAGACGGGGAAACAATACGGAAGATTTGAATTATTACTATAAAAAGACACTGGACTGCTACAACATGCTTCTTTCACAGCTTCTTGAGCTCAACAAGCTGCTTCTCCAGCAGAATGCCGCAAACTACGAAAAAAATCATGACAGAATCCTGTCCTCAACACAGCTCAGCTTTACTTTTTTCTCCGTATTAGCCCTGCTAATCTTCACTTTTATCTATCTGACAATTACATCCCTCACAAAACCGCTGGTAGAAATCTCCGAAATAGCCCATAGAGTTTCTAAGAGGGATTTTGATGTACCGCTTTTCAACAGAAATACGAATGATGAAATTGGCAACATCTGCCGTGCGTTTGACAGAATGATTATAAGCATAAGGGAATACATCGACACAATCTGGGAAAAAGCCCGTACAGAAGCAGAATTGAGGGAAAAAGAGATTGAAATGCAGGCTCTTTATACCGATGCACAGCTGCGTGCCCTTCAGAATCAGATAAATCCTCATTTTCTGTTCAATACGCTTAATTCCGGGGCACAGCTTGCCATGATGGAAGGAGCAGACAAAACGTGCTACTTCATCGAACAGGTTTCCGACTTTTTCCGCTACAATATACAGCAGCAGAAACAGACAGCAACAATAGATGAAGAACTTGGACTCGTTGATAATTTTGTTTACATAATGAAAGTTAGATTCGGAAGTCGGCTTGAATTTGAGAAGGTTGTCCCCACTGTTCCATTAAACGTCGAAATCCCCGCAATGACCCTCCAGCCTCTTGTTGAAAACTGCATCAAGCATGGATTAAAAAATACGACAGGAAAAGTGTCCCTGGAAATAGCATTCGAAGGAAAATACATAACAATTTCCATCTCAGACAACGGCAGCGGCATTCCAGACCAGGTAAAAGAAAACGTTTTCAAGGCAGTTTCATCCGACACAACAAGACTTCCAGCAGAAATCCTCAATCAGACAGCTGAACCTGTCATAGATGACACAGAAAAACACACGGGGACAGGCCTCATAAACGTTTTCCTCCGCCTGAAGCTATATTTCCACCGTGACGATATATTTGATATTACAAATGGTCCCGATGGAAAAGGCACAAAGTTTATAATAAGGATTCCAAACCATGTATAATATTCTTTTAACCGATGATGAACAGATTGTAATAGACTCACTAAGCTTTATCATAAACAAAAACTTTGAGGGACAGGTCTCCCTTTTCACTGCCCTTTCCGGCACCGACGCACTTAAAATCGTAACAAAAGAAAACATCGACATCATCTTTATGGACATAAATATGCCCGGTCTCAGCGGATTGGAAACCGTAAGCTGCATAACAAAGCTCAAACCCGATACCGTAATCATAATCCTCAGCGCATTCGACAGATTCCAGTATGCACAGGAAGCAATGAATCTCGGAACCTTCAAATACATCACAAAACCGGTAAACAGAAACGTAGTCATCCAGACAATCAGAAGCGCAATGGATTTTATAGATACAAGACGCGGAAAACAGAACGCTGATCAGGAGCTTCACAAAAAACTCGACCTTGTTTCTCCCATGATAGAGAGTGATTTCATCTTTGCCTGCATCTACAATAACGAAAACTCCTTCAATCTCTCCGCTTACCTGGATTATTTCGGCATTTCAGACTGTCCATGGTGCTTCTGCTGCTTTGAACTGCCAAATATAAACTCAGAAAACCAGCTTTCGGTCTACAATAAAATCAGGGACATTCTTAATGATAATCACCGCTGCCTTGTAAGCTCCTTCCTTATGAACAGGATAATAGTCCTCTACCCGCTGGATAACTTGGAATACAGCACGGAACAGTACATATCAGACATAAACAGGCTGTTCAAAACCCTTTGTTTTACAATAGGGACAGGCCTGCGTGCAGGAATCAGCAGTGCCCAGACAGACTGGAGGCTTCTTAAAGCCTCATATAACGAAGCAATAACCGCACTAAACCAGACGCCGCAGTCAGGTGGTATTTTCTTCAGCGGTGATAGTGCAAATGGGGACAACCCTGCTTCGAATCATGCAGACGAGTTCAAAAAACACATAATCGGAAGGCTTAAACTGGGTGATGTTTCCGGCGTTAATGCCTATCTTGAGCTTTTCTGTACAAACCTTACAGCAAATCAGCAGGATATCGACAAAATCAAGAACTCCTTTTTTGACCTGATTGTCACCGCCAGCAACATCACAAAGGAAATAAACAGTTCTTTCCACAGCGAAACCTTTGACAATGCATTTTCTACCCTCAGCAGCGAAAACAGCCTTACCATGCTCAAGGATTTTGTACATAAATTCCTTCTTGAGTGTATAGCTGCCGTCAACAGTACAAAAACACAGGGGGACAGCCCTGCCATAAAAAAAGTCTGCGACTACATCAACAGCAACCTTTCCAAAGATATTTCTCTTGAACAGATGGCAGAATACGCAAATGTAAGCTCTTTTTACCTGAGCAGGCTTTTCAAGGAAGAAAAAGGCATAACGTTCATCAATTTTCTTACCGACAGGCGACTTGAAAAATCACGGGAACTTTTAAGCAATACAGAGCTCTCCATCAAGGAAATAACCGCTTCCATAGGATATAATGACCAGAATTACTTCAGCCGACTCTTCAAAAACAAATACGGAGTTTCTCCAACAGAATACAGGAGTGAAAAGAAATGAAAAAACAAAGAGGGTTGTCCCCATTGTTCAAATCAACCAAACCACTAGGGTTGTCCCCATTATCACTCCCATTATCACTAAAATCAAGGTTGTCCCCATTATTCCTCATCCTTCTTCTCCTCCTCATCTCCTGCACCGGCAGAAAAAAGGCAGCAACCTCCGAAAAACGAAGCGAAATATCATCCTCGGACAGAATTACAATCGGATTTTCAATAGACACGCTTGCAATTGAACGCTGGCAGCACGATCTTGATGTATTCATGAACAAGGCAAAGGAAATGGGAGCCGATGTCATAGTCCAAAACGCAGGAAATGACATTGAAGAGCAGAAACGCCAGCTTATGTATCTTTTAGACAGAAATGTTAACGTAATCGTAGTCCTTCCCAAGGAAGCAAACTCAATCTCAGAGCAAATCCAGAAAATCAAGGCAAAAAATATCCCCGTAATCTCTTATGACCGTCTCACCCTAAACGCCGACATAGACTTATACATGACAATAAACAGCGAAAAAGTCGGCGAACTTATGGCACAGGGGCTCCGGAAAGCTGCAAGGGGGACAACCTGGTACTGCATTCTCGGCCCCGAAGAAGATTACAATATGACCCTTATCAAACGTGGAATCAACAAAGTCATAACAGGCTCCCCAATCAGGATAACACACACCTTCTACACAAGCGGCTGGAACTACGACCTTGCATATCAGGAAATGGTCCGGCTCATAACAAACAATTCCATCCCGGATGCCATCGTGTGCGGAAATGATGCCGTTGCCGACAGCGTAATCCAGGCCCTAACACTCTATTATAAGGATAATCACATCCCGGTCTGCGGTCAGGATGCCGATATAGCCGCCTGCCAGTACATAGTTCAGGGCAAACAGGACTTTTCCGTTTATAAACCGATTACAAAGCTTGCCGAACTCACCGCCGAATATGCCGTAAGGATTGCAGAAGGCGAAGAAGTCGAAGAACTGAACAGTAAGCTTGCAACAATCAATAATAACTATGGGGACATTCCTGTTCTCTGGCTCGAACCGGAAATCGTAAACAAAGACAATATAGATGAAATCATAATCAATTCAGGCTTCCACACCCACGGCGAAGTCTACCGCGACAGATAATTGAGGCAGATAAATCATACAGATAAATTAAACAGGAAAAAACTATGGAAACAATGGAAACAGCACTTTATCTTATACCAGTAACTTTAGGCGAAACAGAACTAAACAGGGTTGTCCCCATTTACAACCGCGAAATAATCCTCGGAATCAAGCACTTCATCGTAGAAAACATCCGCTCTGCCCGCCGCTTCCTTAAAAAAGTCGAAAAATCAATCGATATCGACGAGCTGACCTTTTACGAACTGAACCGCCACACCGACCGCAAAATCATTTCCGAATACCTCAAGCCACTCGAAGAAGGAAAATCCGTCGGCATAATCTCAGAAGCAGGCTGCCCCGCAATTGCAGACCCGGGAGCCGATGTCGTAGCCATAGCACAGACAAAAAAAATGAAGGTTGTCCCCCTTATCGGTCCTTCCTCCATAATCCTCTCCCTCATGGCAAGCGGCTTCAACGGCCAAAGCTTTGCCTTCAACGGGTATCTCCCTGTAGAAACCGCCGAAAAGAAAAAAGCCCTCCACAAACTTGAAACCAGAATCTATAACGAGGACCAGACTCAAATCTTCATCGAAACACCCTACCGCAACCTCAAGCTGCTCGAAACCCTTCTTTCCACTCTGCGCCCTCAGACAAAACTCTGCATCGCCTCATGCATCACCTGCCCCGAAGAATCCATCAAAACACTCACCATCCAGCAGTGGAAAAAAGCCCCTCTCCCCGACATTGCAAAAATCCCGGCCATCTTCCTGCTGTACAAATAGGGACAACCTTGATTAAATATTGATTAAACAATGGGGACAACCCTAATAAATCCTAATCAATCATTTTCGAAAAATAAAGTGCCTTATAATTCAATCCATCCCAGTTTCTTGTACACTCCTTTGTGTATTCGTACTTAAACCCAAGCGATTCACAAAGCTTTTTTGACTTCAGATTCTGTTCAAAGCAGCTGTAAACAAACTTTCTGGCATTTAAATCTTCCCTGAGCATTTCCAGAAACAGCCCCAAAGCCTGTTTTCCATATCCCTTACCCTGAAATTTTCGCGAAATACAGATTCCGCAGTCTTCAAAAACGCCTTCTCCAATCTCTTTTGCTCCGATAAACCCAATTGCTTCATCAGTATCTTCCAGGCAAACATAAAATGCATAATTTGTCCTCTGGAACTCAATAGTTTTTTCCAGTCTGATTTTTGCCTCATCATAATTTTCAACAGGTTTCCAAAGCATATATTCAGCAAGCTCATTATCCTGCCACACATTTTCCCACATTGCGTCTAAATCATCAGCTTTTGCTTTCCGTAAAATGATATTTTCCATATTTTGATTATACCATTCTATAACAAATGGAACAAATGGGGACAACCTTGATTAAATAATGGTAAATAATGGGGACAACCTTGACCAGCACACCATACAGCGCTACGATAGACCGAGGAGTGTTACCATTGTTAGAGGGTTGTCCCCATTATTAACAACAAAGTGAGAAAAATACCATGCAGGAAATCATAACACAGATTAAAAACCAGACGGAAATCAATTTTATCAATATCGAAGACCAGATTCGGGTTGCAGATTTAGAAAAGGTGTTTGATGGAGTTAACGGTTCCAGATACATTTTTCACAATCTGCATTCAATGGACAGATTTTTCATAAATCCGGTTGATTATGTTTACGAAGGCGAAAAGCTTTTGGGCATTCCGGAAAACTTAAGTGTGATTGCAACCGACCGCGAAGGTTATGTTGAGGATGTTTCAATCGTAATTCCGCGCGAAAAGCTCCTGGCATATTTTGAATATGTTAAGAATAAAATCGAAGCCTATTTTGAAAGTCTGACCACCGAAGCCCTTTTGCAGAAACCGGAAGGCTGCGAATACACCCGCCTTGAACTAATTCTTGCACAGTTCCGCCATCAGATGTGGCACGCAGGTCTTTCTTCTGCAATCACGTTCGAAGGCAAAAAAATCTGGAATGAGTTTACAGGCTTAAGTGGTCTTCGCAAAATGATAAAGATGAAGAACGGGTAAATCAGGGTTGTCCCCATTATACCTTGATTATTTTAGGAGGGGAAAGCCTTCCCCCCGCTCCAGCCCGCTTCGCGGTCTTCCGCTCCCCCTTCTAACGGGCTCAAACGCCGCCCGTAACGCCCGCTAAACAAAACACTTCTCCATCCATCTGGCAACTCCATCCTCTTCGTTAGCCCCACAAACCTCATCTGCAGCCAGTTTTACCTCGTCTATGGCATTTGCCATTGCAACTCCACATCCGCAGATTTTCAGCATCCCGATATCATTAAAATCATCGCCGAACGCCGCAATCGCCCCGGCAGAAACCTTCAGATGCTCACACAAAACTTCAATTGCCTTTTCCTTAGTTGCTCCCTTTTTGCTCAGCTTGTACCAGGGAATATCAGAAAAAGGAAGATAATCAACATTTTCAAGCCCAACGCTGGAAGCAATTTTTTCCACCAGTTCTTTATCAAGCGTTTCAATGCACATTTTCATGCAGGGCTCACGAAAATCAGAAAAATCATTGAACGTCCAGAACTTATCGCCAAGCTCATCTTTGGAATTAGAATAAAGACCTGTTTCGTTATCTGCTGAAAGTACAATATCCTTACCGCCAAACTTAAAGGCAGCATCAATAAGTTTTCTCACCTCATCAACCGTAAACTGGCAGTCGTAAATCTTTTTATCACGGTAAGTTATCATACCGCCGCCGTTTGTAATAAGAATATCGGGTGAGATGCCGTCCAGAAACTTTACTGCATTAACCTTTGCACGCGAGGTACAGATTCCAAACAGAATGCCCTTTGCCTGCACCTGCCTTATAACCTGTTTTGTATAATCTGAAATTGATTTGTCGTTGCGGAAGAGAGTTCCGTCTAAATCTGAAAGTATTATAGATATGTTTTCCATATTCAATTATGAATGTTTTTTTCCTTTTATTCAAGCAATTCGATTTTTTATTCGATTTTTATTTCTGCTTTAATTTTTTCCCGGTTATATCAGCAGATTGGCAATTTCTTTTTTCCAGTCCCTGCTCCACTTTACGTTTTCCATAAATACGATTGAAGTAAGTCCCTGCACCGAAGCCCAGATTCGTATAATCTCCAACTCCTTTTCATAATCAGAAAGTCCGGGCTTTTTCTGTTCAAAATATTCCGTGCACAAATCCTTTAAGATATTGAACGGCTTAAAATTATTCCCGGCGCCCCCCTTACAGTTCCCCTCACCGTCCACGTTACAGTCCCCTGCATTATAATCCAGGCTCAAATGAATATATCCCCGCGAAAACAAAAAGGTAAAATATTCCGGATTCTTCATAAAAAACAAAACATACGCATTTCCAAGCGCAAGGATTTTTCTTTCAACGTCACTCACGTTTTCTCCACCACCCTCTTCTTTCTGTTTTCCAGCCGCTGATACATCTGCCGCCGCAACAGCATTTTCCAGATACCGGGTAAAGCTTTCCGTTACATATTCCTTAATCGCGTTTACCAGATCTTCCTTGCTCTTAAAATGCGCATACGGAGCCGCCATGCTTACACCGCATTTTTCCGCCAGCTTCCTCAAAGACAAAGCTTCTTCGCCTCCGGCATTTATCATTTTTATGCCTTCTTCAATAAGAGCATTCCTCAAATCTCCGTGATGATATTTATTCTTCTCTGACATGATTAAGCATTGCCTCTATAGTTAGTTCATTTTCTTCCCACAAAGGAGAATGAGCTGAATTATAGAAAGTATAGAATGATTTTTCCGGTGCTTCAAGTTTTTCGTATAATTCTTTTGAAAGTGTAATCGGCGTTGTGTAATCATAATAACCGCTTAAAAATGCAACCGGAATCTGTGCCGGCAAATCAGAGTCCACGGTAAAATCACTGTACGGTGTTTTTCCAAGTAAAGTTTTCCCGCGCCAGAAATTGATTTTTTCCTTCACCGTATAACACTTGCACCCCATCTGTTTAAAGAAAATATCCTTTGCATCAGACCTCATGTCGCGTGTTGTAGCACAGCCTGCCATCAAAAGGATTTTCTCCCAGTCCTTCCCGATTGTCGAAGGCTTTTTTACAGAAAACTCACCGTCATCAGAAATCTTTACAAGCTTGTTCATTTTCCGGAGAGCCTTTGTGTTGCCCTCCTTTTCAAAAAGCTCTTTCATAAAATAATAGCCTTCTTCATATCTGCGCACAGAATCTTTACCAACCGCAACCTGGCCCATACCAAAATAACAGTAAAAATCTTCGGTGTTAGTCTGAGCTAAGTAAAGTCCAAGGTTAGTTCCGCTGGAATGTCCCATAAGATAGATTTTTTCTTTTTTAAACTCTTTCTTCAAAAACTCAGCCACAGCGTGGGCATCATACGCAAGCCGCTCAATTGTAATTTCATCCGGGTTGATATCAGAATCATAAGAAAGCCCTTCCCCATAATAATCCCAGTAGCAGACTGTAAAATGCTCTGCAATTTTGTTCGGGTAAACATCAGCATACGCTTCATTTAGCCAAACTTCAGGAACACCAGGCCCGCCGGAAATAAAAAGCAGCACGGGATTTTTTTCATCTGTCATAGTGATGAACATTCCGTTAACAGCATCATTTATTTCCATGCCAATCTTCTTTGTATCATCAAGCCCTTTTGCATCCTCGTTTCCGATTGCAATTGGATTTCCGCAACCTGTCATAAATATTGCTCCCAAAACTGCCGGCACCAAGCTTACCAGCAGTTTTAATAATATTTTATCATCAGTTTTATTATTTTTCATAATCAAATTCTCCCGGTTTATATAAATGATTATCTTAACACCGTTAAGTTATAGCCATAATATCATTCAATCTTAACACTGTCAAGATTACGGAAACAAAATAAAAAAAGACGTCTGGACTGATTCCAAACGTCTTTATATCCCCTTTATGGTTTCAGAAAAATTATTTCTTTTCTGCTTTAAGATTATTCTTTACAATCTTTTTGATTGCCTTGAAAGATTCCGGGCTGATATCATGCTCGATTTTGCAGGCATCTGCTGCGGCTATAGAAGATTTTACACCTATCTGCTCAAAGAACTGAGTGAGGATTGTATGACGCTCGTAAATAGCCTTGGCAATTTCTGCTCCTTTTGGCAAGAGCTTGATACTCTGATCCTCTTCAATAGAAATATATTCTTCTTTTTCAAGACTATGCAAAGCCACGCTTACAGAAGGTCGGGAAAAGTTCATTTCCTTAGCAATGTCAATTGAACGTACTGCTCCTTTTTTAGAAAGAACAAGTATAGTTTCAAGATACATTTCAGCTGATTCTTTAATTACCATTTTTTCACCTCACCCCTAAATTATACAAGATGAGTTTATTTCCGACAAGTGTTATTTTATGCATAAAGCGTATTTATTAAACGATGATTTTAGTTTATAGTATTCTCTGTAACTTAGTTTGTTTATCTATTTTATAGAAGAAAGATGATGAGTAAAAAAGCTGCGTGCCAGTCAAAACGTATTTCTCTTAAGCTCCTTGCAATGCTGGGATTTTTTACATTCATACTGCTTTTATCATCCTGCTCTTTAAAATATGACGAAACTGTAAGTGCAGAAGAAAAAAATCCTGAGTTTGTTTTTTATGATACAAAGCTCACCCGCTACGAAAACAGCAACAAAAAGGCGGAAATAAACACGGGTTATCTTGAACAGTATAAAGATTCCGATGCCACCTATGCTAAGGACGTAAGCTTTAAGACTATTGATAAAGACGGCAAGCTGGAAACGGAAGGCAAATGCGGGCTTTTGTATTTTGATTCAAAAAAAGAGCTTTATGAGCTTTACGATGGAATCAAATTGTTTAATGTAAAACAGAATACCCGTTTTTCTGCTGATATTCTGCGCTGGAATGGCAAAACAGAACAGCTTACAAGCGGCAGGACGGATATGGTACGCATAGAAAAGGATGATACTGTTATTGTGGGCAGCGGATTTTCTGCAAGCGGAATAAGCGGGCGTTATAATTTTACTGGCACGGTAAACGGAAATATTGTGACAAAATCTGAAGAAGAAAAGGCGGGAGAGCAATGAAAAAAATCCTTTTTACATCAATTTTATTTTTATGCTTTTGCTTCGCCTCTTTTGCCGAGACAATTACTTTTTCTGCCGACAGTATGACAGGTCAGACAGGTGATTCCTCTAACACCGCAACCGTTCTGGATGGTCACGCTTATGTAAAAACTTCATCAATGGAAATCTCTGCAGAACGGATTGAGCTTTCGGGTGATGATTACAACAACATTACGGCCGAAGGTTATGTTACCGGTAAAAATCTGGACTCAAAGATGGAGTTCGAATGCGAAACTATGGAATATAACCGGGAAACTAAAGTTGCTTCGCTTAAGGGAAATGTTAAACTTAAGGACCCGGAAAATAATGTTGATGCAAGCGCGCAGATTATCGATTATAATCAGGATACAGAAATTGCTGTTTTGCAGATTCAGGTTAATCTGACTCAGAAAAACAATGTCTGCAAAGGTGCCTATGCCGTTTATCAGAAAAAAGCCCAGCTGCTTGATATTTCTGGAAATGCAGAAGTAAAGCAGGATAAAGATGTTTTCCGCGCCCAGCAGATTACGCTTAATCTTGACACTCAGAACATCACGCTTGCCGGAAACGTAAAGGGAACGGTAAACGACGCCGGCAAAAAATCAGAAGAAAAAAAAGAACCGGAGCAGCCGCAACCTGAAGGCAATCAACCGGAAACACAGCCGCAGGAATCTCAACCTGAAACCAAAGAGACCAAAAAGGAATAGCCAGATGGAAGATAACGAAACTGTAGAACAGCTTGATAAAAATATTGAACAGGGGGGACAACCCTCAGAAATCACTGAAGACTCAATGGACACTTCTTCCACAGACACTGGGGACACCCCTCAATCTGATACTTCCACAGACGACACTCCTGTCCTGCGCGTTTCCAGCCTTTATAAATCCTTTGGAAGAAAAGAAGTTGTACGCGGCGTAGATTTTTCCATGAAAACTGGCGAAGTTCTGGGACTGCTTGGACCAAACGGGGCTGGAAAAACTACAACCTTCTATATGGTTGTAGGCTTTTACAAACCGACTGCCGGCGATGTTTTTTTGAATGATAAATGCATTACCCGCCTGCCAATGTATAAGCGTGCAAGACTTGGAATCTCATACTTACCGCAGGAGCCTTCGGTTTTCAGAAAGTTTACGGTAGAAGAAAATATCTGGTCTGTTCTGGAAACACGCCACGACCTTTCGCGGAAAGAAAAAAAGCAGCGGCTTGAAGATTTAATTGAAGAGTTTTCAATTGGACGAATCAGGAAACAAAAGGCCTACACTCTTTCTGGTGGTGAACGCCGCCGTACAGAAATTGCCCGCTCCCTTGCCATTGAACCAAAGTTTTTGCTGCTCGATGAACCCTTTGCCGGAATTGACCCGATTGCCGTTGCCGACATAAAAAGCGTAATCCAGCTTCTTGCCAAACGCGGCATTGGTGTCCTCATCACCGACCACAACGTCCGCGACACCCTCGAAATTACCGATAAAGCGATTATCATCAACACCGGTACAATCATGCTCCAGGGCTCCAAAGACGAAATCCTCGCCTCCGAGTTAGCCCGCGAAGTCTACCTCGGCAAAAACTTCTCAATGTAGTGTTGTGGAGAGCTTTATTTATGGAGCTGAACGGACTCGAACCTGTCTGTATCGAAGAACCGTTAAAAAAAATTGCGAAAACCTGGAGCAATTTTTTAGGTTCATCCTCTAATCTATTAAATGGAGCTGGCCGGGGTCGAACCGGTTACCTACAGATTGCGAACCTGTCGCTCTACCAGGTGAGCTACAGCCCCAAAAAGCGACCTCATTATAAATCTTTTTACTTCACTTGTCACCTATCCACCTCATACCGAAATAACAAACATTTATAAACTTTTTTTTCTCCAAAAATGGTCCGAAATCTCAAACTTTTGAGATATTAATAGTGTAGGGATTTTAAATCTTGGAAATACTATTTTATAAAAGGGTTTACGATGAATACCAACTTTACTATTGATTCTCGTCCTGAAAGAAATTATAAGGACACACTTTTCCGCATGATTTTTGGAAGGGAAAACCAACAAAGTGCAAAATGGCGCTTAGATTTGTACAATGCTTTGAGTAACAAAAATCATACAAATCCAGATGATTTGCAGCTTACAACAATTGAGAATGTTATTTACATCACAATGAAAAATGATATTTCGTTTCTGGTAGATTCGCAGATGACGTTATTAGAACATCAAAGTACATTCAATCCTAATATGCCGTTACGAGGTTTCTTTTATTTCTCACAACTTTATCAGATGCATCTGGCAAGGGAAGAAAAAGACTTATTTGGATCACTGGTAAAAATACCTGCTCCAAGGTACATTGTTTTCTATAACGGAGACAAGAAGTTTCCCGAAACTTCAAAGCTCCGCCTTTCCGATGCATTTGACCATTTTACAGAAACCGGTGATTTTGAATGGACCGCAACTATTATAAATATAAACCCGGAATACAATAAGGGTATTCAAAAAAACTGCAAAGGGTTGTATGATTATATCAGTTATGTTGACCGTGTGAAGAGCAACCAGAAGAATAACATGAATATAAAAGATGCTGTTGATGAAGCCGTGAACTGGGCAATTAAAGAAAACCTACTTGAAGGCTTTTTCAAAGAGCACAAAGCGGAGGTGACTGCCGTGT
The DNA here is from genome assembly GCA_016290335.1 of Treponema sp. The sequence goes on from JAEETM010000024.1 coordinate 41,012, forward strand.
GTCTTACAGAATTTGACAAAGATTTATATGATAAAAACCGCAGAAAAGAAAGCATTTATGAAAAGGCTATAAAAGATGCAGAAAATCTCTTAAAAATGAGGCTTGGAACTATTGAACAAATTTCTCAGGCAGTGGAACTTCCTATAGATGAAGTTCAAAAACTAGCAGATGAAATTAAGCAGGCAGAATCGGAAAACAGCGTTTAAACTCTAGATAATTAAACTTAATACTACAGAAATTACTCTGCAAAAAAAATGCCGGAAATGAAAACTTCAATTTCCGGCAAGTGATTAAGCTACTGAATTAGTTACAGCAGCTTAAGAAATGTATTGTTGGTGATTATTCAGCTTTCTTGAATTTATATGTATCACCTTCAATTACAGCTGTCATTGTACCATCTTCATTTATAGTACATTCAACGTATGGAGTTCCATCATAATTATTAATGATGAATTTACCGTCTTCTGTTTTTACAGTACATAAATCAGCAAGATCTTCATCCCACATATCTTCTCCAGAAACAATAAACTTTGTCCAGAAGTCACCAGCAACATCAAAAGAAATAAATGCAATTTCAACAGCTGCTTTTGTTGCATCATCAGCATCAGCATTTGTACATTTTCCGTCAGCACCGAATGTGAAAGTTGCAGGTATATCACCATCTATTGTATATTCATAAGAATACCATGTAGCTGCAGCATCTGCTGAACCACCGTTATCACCACTCTGACCACCATTGTCGCCCTGTTCGCCGCCGTTGTTGTTGTCGTCGCCGTTATTTGGCTGAGTCTGCTGTGTGTCTGAGCGACCAGAATTTGTTTCTGGTTCTGCGTCTTTCTTACATGATGCGAATGAAGCTACAAAGCCCAATGCCAACAAAACAACAAATAATTTTTTCAGTGTCTTTTTCATAAATTTCTCCTTAATTTTTTTAAGACATTGTTTTTATCCCATAGGTGATTACTCCTATGAGATATTCAAATTATATTATAGAAAAATGAGATGTCAAGAAAAGTTACAAATTGAATACAAAAGATGTTGAAATATGAACGAAAAATTATATTTTTTAACAATAAAATGCGGAAATCAGCTGTCAAAAGTGACGAAATTGCCCGGTTTTTCCTTGCTCTGGTAGGCGCAACGATCGGAGCGCTGGTACAAATCCTTGAAGGTAACATAGCCGGTTCCATCATAGAAGGTAACGCCAACACTGATGTTTACGCTCTTCAGGGCATACTCTTCAAAATGGATGCGCTCTACACTGGCAAAAAGGCGGTTCATTATCTTCTGGCCTTCATCACGGGAATCTACACCGGGTGCATAAACAGCAAACTCGTCGCCGCCAAGACGCATGATTATATCTCCGACGCGGAAAACGTTTTTGAGACTCTGGGCAATTGAAATAAGAACCTTGTCGCCCGCGTCGTGACCATAGGTGTCGTTAATCGACTTAAAATCATCAACATCAATAAGAACGAACATACCCTTGTGATATTCGGCAAGCAGCTCGCGGATTTTGTGTTCTCCCCCGCCACGGTTTGCAATTCCGGTCATACGGTCGGTTTCGGAAAGCAGCTTGAGGCGGTCACGGTGGCGCTTTTCCTTATCTATAGATTCGATTACCCACAGAACGCGAGAGAGCTTACCTTCCCTGTCACGGTTGGCAACAATAAAGCGGCCGCGGCACCACAGATTATCATTATTCAAAAACTCTTCGGTAACAGTGTTTGCCCCGTTGAGCCGTTCTTCCAGTGTAGAAAGTTCGATAAAGGATTTTATGGCAGGCTTTGAAACCTCATCGGTAAAAAGGCTCATGTAAGAATAAAGCGTTGTCTGCGCATCCTGCTGACGGACACGGAGACCTTCGGTTTCCTTAAAGCTGTTTGTAATATTCGTAAAGGTGTCGTTTTTAAGGTCGATGTCGCACATGAGGATATAAATATCGGCGATTGTCTTGAGCTGGACGTTCAGGTTGCTCGTAATCAGATTTTTTTTGCACATCCCCAGGAAAATACGGGCAATTACGCCGATTGCAATAAGGATAATCAGAATGGAAACTGCAACAATGCGCCTGATTGGTTTATAAATGCTGCCGGAATCTACCACCGAAATTGCATACCAGCCGCCGTTTATTGGTTCAGCAAAAATTACGTATTTGATATTATCAAACTTAAACTCAAAATGAAGCTCGTTTTCTTTAAGGACCTTCTGCGCAATAACATTTCCAAGGCTACCCTGCTCCGAAGCATAACTAAGCCCAATTTCATTTCGGTCGGAATGAGCAACAACATCACCGGAATCGTTGAGAATCATTATGTAGTTTCCCTTTTTTCCGCTTGCAACCTGTTCGGTAATTTTTTGAATGTGGGCAAGACTAACATCGAGGGCAATTACACTCTGTTTATCGTGCAGGAGCCTGCTTATGGTCATCATGATTATGCCGGTCTGCATATCAAGGTATGGTTTTATAAAGACAATTTCGTTTTCGTGGCCGAGCGTGTTTTTATACCAGGGACGTTCTTCCGCCTTGTATTCGGCATAAGGCACCCAGCCGCTTCCGTCAAGATATTCGCCGCGGATAAAACCGTAAATGCCTGTAAAGGAATTGTCGGTTTGAGTGATTTTCTGGGTTTCTTCTTCAAGATATGAAAGGACCGCCTTATTGGGTGCATTATTTTCGAGCATTATGTCGATTGTGTAGCTGGCAAGGTTGATTGTGTTTGTGCTTGAAAAAAGATATTTATCGAACTCTTCGGCAGACTGACGTGCACTGAGTTCGCTTTGCATGGAAATATTTTTGATAACCGAACGACACAAAATAACACAGCCAATGGTAATTGCCGTTGCAGTTATGATTGTGGACAATATGCCATAGAGGATGTGTTTTAAGCCGAAGTGGCGGAGAGAATCACGCAGACTGATTCGGTTTTCATCCTTACTCATAGGCACATTTTTTTCACGCAGTAAAACAGCTTACACTCGGTGCATAGCTGGCGGCAATTCAGCTTTTTCTCTTATGTAAGATTTATTCGCTGCCGCCTGCAGTTTTGCATCTGCAAAACTGCTTACACTCGGTGCATTGCGCTGAAAACTTTTTCGCTCATGATGTTGATTTCTACTGACATTTCTTCGGCAAGCTTATCCATGATTTTACGGAGCTCGTCAACAGAGATGTCGGAGTTAGTCATGTCTACCATCATCATCATAACAAAATTACCGGAAAGGATTGTCTGAGTAATGTCGGCAATGTTGATTTTGTGTTCTGCAAGAAAGGCAGAAACCTTTGCGATAATTCCAACTTTATCTGAACCTACTACTGTTATAATTGCATTCATTTTATACTCCATAAGTTTGCCGGGTCGAGCCCGACAATGACAGTGTTTATTATTTCCGTCAATGACAGTATTTAAAAATTGTTGCCGAGTGTGGCGGCGATGACGGCTTTGATTGTGTGCATGCGGTTTTCGGCCTCGTCAAAAACTACAGACATTGGGCTTTCAAAAACATCATCCGTAACTTCCATAGCTGTTAGTCCAAACTTCTCTCCAATTTCGCGTCCGATTTTTGTATTCAAATCGTGAAAGGATGGAAGGTCGTGCATGAAGATTGCAGTTGGTTTTGCCATTGCGACAACTTCTTTATTTACCTGGTATGGCTTGAGGTCTTTTATTCGTTCTGCCCATACTTCATCAGGTTCGCCCATGCTAACCCAAACATCGGTATAGAGGATATCGGCGCCGGCAGTTGCCTTTTTAACATCAGTTTCGAGAGTGATGGATCCGCCGCTTTCTTTGCACCACATCTGGCACTCATCAACAAGAGCCTTAGACGGGAAGTATTTTTCCGGAGCACAGAGTGTAAGATTAAGACCGAGCTTAGAGCATACAATACAAAGTGAGTTTCCGATGTTGTAGCGCGCATCACCATAATAAACGAGTTTGAGTCCCTTGAGCTTACCAAAGTGTTCGCGAATTGTGAGCATATCGGCAAGCATCTGAGTTGGGTGATATTCATTTGTAAGACCATTCCAGACAACAACGCCTGAATATTTTGCAAGGTCTTCTACGATTTTCTGCTCGTAGCCGCGGTATTCAATTCCATCGAACATGCGTCCAAGAACACGGGCGGTATCTGCAATGCTTTCTTTTTTACCGATTTGCGAACCTTCTGCAAGATAAGTTGTGCAGATTCCAAGGTCGTGTGCGGCAACTTCAAATGAGCAACGGGTACGGGTACTTGTTTTTTCAAAAATGAGCGCGATGTTTTTTCCCCGG
>JAEETM010000202.1 GCA_016290335.1 Treponema sp.
CACTAAAAGCCAATTTTAGTATTGACAAGTCACCAATTATGCCATACATTTAAGTTAAGTGACACAACGTTACTAATACAACCGCCGGATACAAACACAAAAAAAATGTGGAGTCTTCTATGAAAAAAACATCTTTATTTTTATTAACGATTCTCTTTCTTACCCCAATGTTATGCGCATACGGCAGTATCAAAGCAGCAAAATCATCAGACAAAGGAGAACTTTCTAAAATGAAAATCTCAATTCAAATTATAAGTGACAGCGGTAATCATAAGCTGACAGCAACACTGTCCGACAACTCTTCTGCGCGTGCTTTTTATGAACTTTTGAAAAAAGCACCTGTTAAAATCAAAATGAGCGACTACGGGAACTTTGAAAAGGTTGGCCCGCTTGGAACTACACTTCCCCGAAATGACATGCAGATAACAACCACTGCAGGCGACATCATTTTGTATCAGGGAAATCAAATTACAATTTACTATGACACAAACAGCTGGAACTTTACCCGTCTTGGAAAACTGGATGAAATAACACAAGCAGAGCTCAAAAAGATTTTGGGCAAAGGCGATGTGACGGCGGTGTTTGAAATAGCAGACTAAGGAGAAATCAATGAAATTAAAATCAGTTTGTTTTGCAGCTTTTTTCACGCTGACAGTTTTCAGTCTTTTTGCAAAAGACAATCCAAAAGCTGCAAGCTACAAAACACACGAAGCCCCGGCCAGCGACAAATCAGCGCCAGTCGTTTATTTTATCCGCGACATCACGCCCGAAGCGCTTGTAAAAGTTTATCAGGCAACCGGCTACAAGACCAGCGGCAAGACTGGCGTAAAGGTGAGCACTGGCGAAAGCGAAAAGGCAAATTATTTGCGTCCCGCCCTCATCAAAAATCTTGTAAAGGATGAATTGAATGCGACCATTGTAGAATGCAACACTGCTTATGGCGGAAACAGAAGCAACAACATTGATCACATGAAAATAGCCCGTGACCACGGTTTTCTGGATGTTGCAAACGGCTTTGACCTGCAGGACGCAGATGGCTACATGACAATCCCTGTAAAAGGTGGTGTACGTCTCAAGGAAAATTATGTCGGAACTCATTTTAAGGATTACGACACCTATCTGATTCTTTCTCACTTCAAAGGTCACGCAATGGGTGGCTTTGGTGGGGCAATCAAAAATCTTTCAATTGGATTTGCTTCAGGAATGAGCTGCAAGAAATCCGGAAAGCTCAACATTCACTCTGCAGGCCGTAGTGTTACAAGATGGACCAGCTGTCCTCAGGATGAATTCCTTGAATCAATGGCAGAGGCAGCAAAATCAGTCTGCGATTACATGCAAGACGGAAAAGGCATTGTCTGCGTAAATGTGATGAACCGACTTTCTGTAGACTGCGACTGCGATTCAAATCCTGCAGAGCCAGACATGCACGACATCGGAATTCTTGCAAGCTTGGACCCGGTAGCTTTAGACCAAGCCTGCGTAGATCTGGTCTACAAAGCAAAAGATTCTGGCAGTTTAATTGAACGCATCGAAAGCAGAAACGGAATCCACACACTTGAACATGCAGAAAAAATCGGTTTTGGTTCCAGAAATTACCGCCTGGTAGAAATCAAATAAACTCATACAGGAGACAAATATGGCAGAGAAAATTACACAGACAGCAGGTCGGGATCAGCTTGGAGACTTTGCTCCGATGTTCGCTCACCTGAACGACGATGTACTCTTCGGCGAAGTATGGAACGCAGAGGCAATCGATATAAAAACAAAGTGCATCATAACAGTGGTGTCGCTCATGGCAAGCGGAATTACAGATTCTTCCCTCACATACCATTTGCAGAACGCAAAGGCTCACGGAGTTACAAAAGAAGAAATCGCCGCAATCATCACACATGCTACAATGTACACAGGCTGGCCAAAAGGCTGGGCAGTATTCCGTCTGGCAAAGGAAGTCTGGAAGGAAAAATAAATTTATGGAGGATTACAATGAAAAAACTTATTCTTACACTTTTAATTGGAGGCTTTATGATGACAGGAGCATTTGCTAAGACCGCATTCGTTTACTTCAGTGCGACAGGAACAACAGAACGCATGGCAAAAAATGCCGCTAAAGAAATGGGAGCTGATATTTTTGAAATCCAGCCCGTTCACAAATATACCGCCGCTGACTTAGACTGGCACGACAAAAAATCACTTTCTTCAATTGAATGCAATGATCCGAAAAGCCGTCCTGCAATTAAGGCCGTGGTTTCGCCAAACTCAACCACCGCGTTTGACATCTCGGGCTACGACACCATTATTGTTTGCTATCCAATCTGGTGGGCTTATGCCCCAAAAATTGTTTACACCTTTGTAGAAAGCCAGAACTGGTCGGGTAAAAAAATGATTACTCTTTGTACCAGCGGTGGAAGCGGTCTTGGTCGCAGTGGCACAGATTTGTCTAAGTTTGCAAAGG
>JAEETM010000203.1 GCA_016290335.1 Treponema sp.
ATTGCAACCCTTTTGGAAAGCTACGATTTTTCGGGAAAAACAATTATGCCATTCTGCTCTCACGGAGGCGGAAGATTCGGCCAGAGCCTTACAGCAATTTCAAAGCTTGCTCCAAAGGCAACGCTGACCGAAGGTCTTTCAATCCATTATTCGGGCGGCTCATCTCTTTCAAAAGATGTGGAAAAGTGGCTTAAAAAATGCGGAGTAAAATAGGAATTAAACAGGAGTAACATAATGACAAAAACCCAACGCTTAAGACTTACAATCGATATAATAATGACCATCTTTTCCATCATCCTCATGGGAGGAAACTACCTTTTCCCGGCAGACCTTGTGCATGAAATCTTGGGCGTGGGTCTTTTTGTTCTGTGGGGTCTCCATATCGCGCTGAACCGTCGCTGGTACGGGGCAATCTTTTGCGGAAAATATAACCCATACCGCGTAATGCAAACTGTCATCAACTGCTGTATTTTGATTTGTACCATCTTCCTGATGATTAGCGGAATCATTCTCTCAAATCATGTTTTTGCTTTTCTAGGAATTGAAAGCGGGCTTGGTTTTGCACGGGTCGCACATCTTCTCGCAAGCCACTGGTATTATCTTTTTATGTCGCTGCACATCGGTCTGCACGTCGGCATGATTGCAAACACGATAAAACAGAAAAGAAATGCCGGAGATAACAGTTCTGCACGCAAAATCATCTGCCGCATCCTTCTTGCCCTTGCTTGCGCATACGGCATTTACGCTTTTATTACACGCGGAGTCTGGCGATATCTTATTTTGCAGCAGCAGTTTTTCTTTTTTGATTTTGAACGCGGTTATCTTCTTTTTGCCTTGGACTACATTTCTATTATCATATTATTTGCTACAATTTCACATTTAATAGCATCAAGATTAAAAAAGAATCGATAGATCAGGAGGACCAAATGGCAATTACAGTAAATCTTCGTTACACAGGAAAAAAGGGTGCAGCACAGGCTTTTGCCCGCGAAATGATTTCCAGCGGAACTGTTGAAAAAATCCGCGCAGAAAAAGGAAACCTCCGCTATGAATATTATCTGCCATTTGGAGAGGACGACTCCAGCGAAACCATCCTCTTAATCGATTCCTGGGAAAATCAGCAAGCGATTGATTTACATCACGCCACACCAATGATGAAAACCATCGCAGAACTCCGCGAAAAATACGACCTGCACATGACAATCGAACGTTTTATTTCTGATGATAAAATTCCTGAACAAGACAAGGGTTTTATAAGAAACTAATAACATAAAACAAATCTAACTCGACTTTTGGTATTATTGGGAACCTTCGTTTTCCACTGGCCGGTTCTTGTTGTTTATGCCTGCACTTGTATTGATGAAGTGCCTTTTTTACTACTGCATACTTCGTTGTCTGGTTACTTCGTACATCATAATTGAACCGGCACAGGCTACATTAAAGGAAGAAGCATAGGAAGTTTCTGCCATTGGAATAGTGCAGAGAGCATCACAATAATCCTTAAAAGCCTTGTTTAATCCCATTGTTTCATTTCCCATCATAATCATTAATGGATGGGTAAAATCTTCTTTATAAACGGGATATTCTTTGTGAGCGGTGGTTCCAAAAATCTTAAAACCTGGATATTTTTGGCGTAAACTTTCTATAAAAGTATACAACTTACTATTATCTTCAACTCGAATAACAGGTACATTAAAGAATGAACCCATGGCAGAAATAACTACATCGGGATCGTAGAGGTCAACGGAATGGCCTGTCATAATAAGCATATCGGCGCCAAGGGCATCACAGGAACGGATCATTGTTCCTAAATTTCCTTTGTTTGAAGGACGATCAAAAAGAACAATAAACGGATTATCAGAAAGCTTAACGCTGTCTAAATCATCCTGCCGCATTTCAATAATTGCCATGAGTTCAGAGGTATCTTCTTTTCCGCTAAGATCTTTCATTAACTGAGGGGTAAGAACAAAGTTTTCAACAGTCTTTACTTCTGAAATCATTCCCTTAGCCCAGTCTGATAAATTATTTTTATCATAAATGAGAGATTTAATATTCCAGTTTTTTGCGGCTGCTTCTTTAAGACTTCTGACTCCTTCTACAAGAAATTCATTGTATTTATATCTTTTGTTGCGGTTAGTTTTTAAAACTTCAAATTTCTGGTAAGTACTGTCTTTTGCTACAATAAAGGTTGTTTTCATAAAATTAATTATACAGAAAATTCAGGAAAATTTATATAAATATTTTTACATCTACACAGGGAATTGGCGGTTACAGTATTATGTGGTATCGACTTCGTTTTTCTCATCTGGCTTTCTTTGCTTTCTTTTCCGGAAGTTCAGCATACATACCTTCCAGCAGTTCAAGAATCAGGGCCTTATCATCAAAACTATCGAATACATGCATCAAGGTTTTTGATTCTTCATACGGGTATCGCAGT
>JAEETM010000204.1 GCA_016290335.1 Treponema sp.
TTGTTCCCACTTTGTCAGTTGTGATTTTAGAAATGGCTGCAACAGAGCTTGAAGCTTCACTTATTTTCAGAATACGTACAACGCCGGTGGTTGCCTGCTTATCATCAAAAACTGTAAAGGTTTGAGTTTGCGAAAGAATCATTTCATCAAGCTTGCGTTCACCGTTTACAAAAACTGCAATTCGCGCTGCAGAACCGTTGTCTACTGTCATTCGTGCATTGCTGTCGCCGGTGATAGTTATGTCTAACCGCTTGGCATTTATATTGAACTCTGCGCCGGTAGACGAGTAGCCTAAAATCAGCTGGTCGTCGAAGAAAAGTGTGCGGCCCAAAGCCTTTACGTGCGATGAATCCGGGAGAAAATCTGTAGTTTCGGTGTTGATTACAGATTGAGTTGGTGCTTGTGGTGTGTTTTGTTGTGGTGCACTAACATCAGTCTGTGAACTTGCTTTTTTTGAAGTTGATTTGTTTGTAGCACAAGCGTTTAATAAGAGTAAAGAAATAATGATAGAAGTTAAAAAAATCTTTTTCATAAAAAATCCTTTTGTTGTTTATTATAGTGTATTTAGTTGTCCATCAGCATTAATAATCTCATCGGAAATGGAAGCATCAGCACTTACTGTTAATGTACCACCATTAAGGTAAATACCGCTGCCAGAAGCTGCTGTATTATTTGTAATCACTGTACCAGCATCGAGTGTAACATTAGCATCTGGCCCGATATAAATGCCACCACCGTTTCCGCTGTTGTTACCGCCTGTAATTTTCAGGTTCCTAATTGTTACAGGATTTTTGGTTGTGATGGAAAGCACGGCTCCGTTTTCTGTTGCGCTTGTAAGATTACCATTTATTTCATCTATAGGTCCACCATCTGATGATTCAGAAATGCCTTCAAGTGTAATTGAGTCTGCATAAGTTCTAAAATAATATTCAGAATCGTCTAATGAATACGTTCCTGTAACTGAGCCTTTGATTTTAATTGTCCAGCTATGTTTGTAAACTGCCGTTGATCTACTGATAACTTCCAGAGCCTCGGTAATATTTGCAAGTCCATATTCTTCTGAAGTACCGTAATGATAAGTCGCATTTGGATTAACATAAAGAACTTCATTTGAACCGCTTTTTCCAAGGTCCTGCCAGCGTGCATAAACTGTTATATCTCCACTTGAACCAGTTGGAATATTCGTAATGCGTTCACCACCTTCATTTTCAGTATACCAGCCCAGGAATAAATAATAAGCACGATAAAGACGAGGAAGAATAATGTTTTCTGATTTTCGTGAATATTTGATTACTTTAGTTTGACCTTCTAACATACCGCCGGAATTGCTGCCAAAGTTGTCTTTGTAAGTAATAGTATAAACTTCGTTTAAGTCAATTGTATCTTCAAAAACTGAATTGCGGCCTTTTTCAACATGAACTACGTATGGAAAACTATTTAAAAGTTGAGTTTGATTTGCAATTTCTGTATCTCCATTTACTTTTGTTTGAGTTTGAATTGTTGTGCAGTAAAAATCAAAGGTAACGCGGTAAGTGCCGACTGCAATTCGCCCGGTTTCCGAAGCCGTTGAATAACTTACCCAACGTTTGTATTCAACTGTTCTTGTTCCAGAAGTACTGTATAAAGGAATCTCTTCTTCATCAATCTTTTCGTTTGTTGCTAAATCTTCAACTGTGATTACAACTTTATTGATATTTGCATCTTTATACTTCAGTTTAATATCAATTCCACCGTAATCCTCAAAGGGAGTTTCTAAATCAGAACTGCTTTTTACCGGAGAAAGTTCAAAAGAAATGGCATTTGTTTCTGAATCTTTTATTTCAACATTTTCGAGCTTCTGATAAAAATAAATGCCGTCTAATGATCCTCTAAGTTCAAAAGTATATGAACCGGCTCCGTCTTCCATTAAAATCTGTTTTGAATAAACGTCTGTAAGATTTCCAATGTTGCTAAGAAGAGTTCTTCTTGTTCCACCAGATTTCTGAGCATAAAAATATATGTCCCTAAGATTTTTGAATGCGTAATCATCACTTGGGTCTATAGAACGGCTGTTCAAAGAAACAGTTCCCGGAGTTATTACGAGATATGCTTTTGAGTCTGATTTTGGACTGCTCTTTTCCTGCGAAATATTTGAACACGAGAAAAGTGTTAACAGCAGAGAAAGAAGAAGTGTTGTTGTCATTATTTTATTTTTCATAATTGTCTCCTGAGTTTTGAGTTAGTTACCACTTACTGTGACCTGTGCAGTATAAGAAAAATATTCACCATCAATGTCTTTTGCCTCAAGATAAATAACGTATGCTCCAACTGGAAGTGTTGTTGTGTCAAGAGTGAAAACTGTTGGTACTGTACTGGAAGATGTCTGTGAGTTAGTCTGGACTACTCCATCAAAAGACCAGGTGTAATCTGTAAAGCCTGAAGCTGCCGTAAATG
>JAEETM010000205.1 GCA_016290335.1 Treponema sp.
CAAAGTCTATCAACTGTCAGTTGCATTTTTAAACTTTTTTTTACTATTTTTGAATATAATTGTGCTATTAACTATATGCTATTGCCGATAAGTCATACTTTGACTATTATATAAGAAGCGAATAGGGTTTATAAAAACAGATTTAGGAGTGCTCTGTGCCAATCATATTAAAAATCATCTATATTCTTTTGATTTTTATAGGCGGATTTATTGCCCTCATTTTATTTACGGATTTTAAGTACAAGTTCCGTGAATATATGGAAAATCGTTCAAAAAAAGCGGCTGATCAAATCATCATACTCGAAAAAAAATATCAGGACCTTGAAAAAGAAATATTCGAAAAAGATTATGTTATGATTGCCAAGTTTATGTCCAAGCAGGTTGCTAAAGGGCGGACCCCGGTGATTGAGTTACATTTTGGCGAAAACAATGTTTTTTATCGTATAGTCGGTTATAAACATCATGTTTCTTTTGTTCGCTGCCTGGAAAAACCAAAGCCTCTTGAGACAGAAGAAAAATACATAAAAAGAAAGCCTCTGAAAAAGAATCTTTTTGTGTTGATTTTTGAAAAACTGCATCTAAAAAAGGCAAAGGATGAAGTAGAAATAGAAGAAACTGATAAAGCTGATTACAACACGCTTGAGGAGTTGTTCAGTGCTGAACTGGTGGATGGAATCTGCCTGGAAAAAGACTGGAACAAGCTGGTTTTCTGGAGAATCAGTGTTTATAAAAATGCTCCTCAAAAATAGGGGGATAAAATGAAAAAATCTGTTGGAAAATATCTGCTACTTTTTGTAATTGGGTTGGCAGTCCTTTCTTTGTTTTTTGCCGGATGTAAAAAAGCTTATTTTTCAAAAGGCTCTGGTGCAGATGAGGTAGCATTTTATACAGGTATGGAAGCTCCGGCTCCAGCTCCAATGATGAGGAAAATGGCAGTTGCAAGTTCGCGCGATATGGTTGCGAATAGTAAAGCCGAAAGCTTTGCCATGGCCGATTATGATGATGTTGAAATGGAGATGGAAGAAGCTTACACCGGCAATGGTTATAATCAGCAGAGTCAGGTTGGCGGAGAAGCTGGTGCACAGGATATCAGTGAGTTTGAACGTAAGCTTATAAAAAATGGAAACATCACTCTGCAGGTTCAGGATTTGAAAGAAGGTGAAAAAGCCGTAGAAAGCTGGTGCAAGGAGCTGGGCGGTTACATAAGCTATTCAAGCAGTGATGAATATTCATCTTATTTTACAGTAAAAATACCGAGTGCAAGCTTTGACAAGGCAATGCAGAGTGTGGGCGATTTTGGTCAGGTGAAAAACCGAAACGTTTCTACACAGGATGTTACCGAACAGTATTACGACCTTAAAACCCGTTTGGAAACAAAAAGGATTCTTCAGGCAAACTTTAAGAAGTATTTGGAAAAGGCTTCCAACATCACTGATATTCTGAAAATTGAACGCGAGCTTAATAACGTTACTTCTGAAATTGAATCTATGGAAGGTCAGCTCAGAAGGCTTTCTAACCAGATTGATTATTCTACAATTTCTATAAGCTTGATTCTTCCTCAGGGAAAAACTGATCCTGTAATTCAGCCGCCAACCTTTGGTGAAAAAGTACGCGAGTTCTTTACACAGGTAAAAGACTTCTTTATGGGAGTTGCAAAAATCCTGCTGTATGCAATTATCTGCGGAGTACCTTGCCTGGCTCTTCTTATATTCCTCTTCTGGCTTTTGTTTGGAAAAGTGGGATTGATAAAGAAGCTGTTTAAGAAGTTGAAGTAGACAGTGGATTTATGCAGTTTTTTATTGGGACGAGCGGGTATGATTATCCTGAGTGGAAAGGAGAGTTTTATCCGCAGGATTTGAAAAGAGCAGATTTTCTTAGTTTTTATGCGGAACATTTTAACGCGCTGGAGCTGAACTTTTCTTTTTACGGAATGCCCGTCCCGGAAAAAATGCTGAGCTTTTACGACAGGACTCAAGGTAAAATTAATTTCAGCGTAAAGGCAAATCAACTTTTGACTCATAAAATTGAACAGGACTGGGAAACTCATGCGCAGGCTTTTAGGGCGGCTGTAAATCCTCTGCTGGAAAAAAATGTGCTTGGGGCAGTGCTGTTTCAGTTTCCGGAAAGCTTTCATTACACAAACGATAACCGCTATTATCTTGCAAAGCTGATTCAGGCGTTTGAAGGTTTTCCTGTGGTGATTGAGTTCCGGCATAAGGAATGGGTTAGGGAATCTGTTTTTGCAGGGCTTGAAAAGATGAAGGCCAGCCTTTGTTTCTGCGATATGCCGAGGTTGAAAAATCTGCCGAATAATTTGATGAGTTCGCCGGAAGGTGAAGGTGCTGGAAACTTGTGTGCGACGCCGTTTATTGGGGAGCTTGCGTATATAAGGCGGCACGGAAGAAAT
>JAEETM010000206.1 GCA_016290335.1 Treponema sp.
GATGGCTGCCTAGTGTGTTCTGCGAACCATTTTGATTGGGTAGCCTGCTCCCAGAAAACGCATTAACGACAGCTTCTCGCATTTTTCGATTGAAAAGCCGTTCTTTTCGTACAGTTTGATTGCCGGCTGATTGTTAGAAAAAACTTCTACATAAAAAGTGCTGTAGCCTTCCAGTGAAAAAGCATGATTCAAAAGAGCCGAGCCTATGCCTTTTCTTCGGGCTTCGCTTCCCGTCACCAACACGTCGATATAAAGCTCGCCTTTCTGCTTTACAACAGGCTTTTGAAAGATTGCATTCATCTGGCTGCTGATTAATCCGCCCTTGAATTTTCCGAAATACTTGATGCAGAATTCCTTTTTGAAGTTCAATGGGCGGACCTCGTTTGTCGCAAGTCCAATAAGCCCCAGAACCTTTTCGCCCTCAAGGCAGCATTTGAACAAAGCCGGATCGAAGATTTCGAAAAGCAGCTTTTTCTTAAGCTCTTCATCCTTTGAGAAAGTTAAAAAATGCCCGAAGCCTTCCAGAAATAAATCGACCGCTTCCAATTTTTGTGTATCTGTTAATTTGCCGTACTCTAAAATCGTCTGTTCCATATTATTGAAGTGCCGTAATCCAAAAACAAACCGCAGATGCAAGCGCAAGCGGAGTCATTATGTATTTTTCTTTTTTACTTTTTGAGACAAAATCCATCAACGCATTCAAAGTAAGATACACAGCCATCACGATGCAGATTATTTTTGTCGCTTTTGGCGAGAACCACAGGGGAATAAATCCGCCATTCTGCAAAATGATGATGACAAAAAACACCTGCAGTACAAGCTGAATTGCCAGAACGAACCGCAGCTTTTTAGGGAATACCTTGTATTGGCCGCCCATCGTAAGCTCCCCAAGCGGAAGCCCGCAGATTATTAAAAGTGATAATATAATCACAACCGAAAAAAGACATGCTCCAATAATTGCAAACATAGTTTTACCTCCGTTTAATATCTTTGTAATATTCAAAAAGCATTTCCTTCGAAACCGGAATAGATTCTCCTTCAAGCTCCTTATAAATCAGATTTGTAAGATTCTCTAAACTGCTCCATAGGGAAGCTATGCTTTCATTATTTATAAAAGTACTTTTGATTGCGTTCTTTTCTATATCAGGCAGCCTGTCGATTTCGCGATTCATTGTGCTTTCAAGACAGTATTTGTCGCCTAGTAAATCGATATAAAGCTTTCTGACATATTCAAGTTCACCGATTGCACGGAAAAAATTATCTCGGTTAATTGCAACCGCAGCATGCATCAGACGAACCCATACAGAATTTCTGGCAAGCTCAATATCCGTTTTTCTCTTATCTCCATATATATGCTTATCCATCCATTCTCTAGACTGCTTCATTTTTTCTTCTACAGTACCAGAATTATCATAAAGAACCTTAAACGCAGGTTTCAAAGCTGCTGCATGCTCGAAAGCACCGTAACCAATATCTATTTCCAAAAGATTATCAATTACATAACATTGAAGATGTCTTGATTCTGCCTGAGTAAAGTAAACAAGATTATATTTTTCAGAAATTGCTTTATGCATATAATCCATCACCTCAAGCATAGAAGAATCCGAATCTATCGCAACAACAAAATCCAAGTCTGAGCGTTCATCCCGAAAGCCTATTGCACCTGAGCCCACCTGTACCAGAGAAACTATCTTACTGCACTCTTTAGTCACAGATACAATAAAGTCAAAAGCTTCCTGCCTATCCTTTACATTAAAAATCTTGTTCATATTTTTCTCCAATCAGAGTCAGTCTTTACGGGCGCAGATTTCTGCCCATAGATTCCGGAGTTCCAGCTCCTTGTCGTGCAGGACAAACTCAACTGCGTCCATGGCGGTTTTTCCCAGAGAGTCATGAGCACTGCTCCACTGTGACCCGCGCACAAATTTAAGTCTTTCCGCTCCATAGTTTGGAGCGGCGTCAAAAGTACGAGCCAGATCTCTTGCCTTTTTGAGAGAATCTTCTGTTTCTTTCCGATTCCCGGATTTGAATTGAAAAATTGCTAGACAGGCATTGCAGGCAGCTATCATCTTGTCCAGAAAGTTTGGTTCATCTGTTTTCTTCAACCCTTCCAATAACGGAATAATCCAGTGCATCATATCTATACCGGAAGCATTGTCATTTCTTGCGTCAAAGAGCATTACATAGCCAAACACACAGCGGATGAGCGAGCTGATTGCCCTTAAAAATCCGTCTTCAAGATAGCCGTTTGCTTCCTCTGGATCTTTTCCATGGGAGAGCAGCGTAATTCCGATTATGTCATTGAAAATTGCGCCTGCGTTGTTTGTTTTAAACAATTCCAGCGCCTTGTCCGTTTCCCCAAGCAGTTCATACATCTCAGCCATCCGGCCAAAGATAACGGAT
>JAEETM010000095.1 GCA_016290335.1 Treponema sp.
TAAAGTAAGATTCAATTGAGTCATAAATTTTTCTCCTTTCTAATGTTTTAGTTTGGTCACTTAACATTATAAATTAGGATTGAAGTTTATGACTCTTTTTAATTTACACCATTATATGGACTTAATGATCTTTTTTCATTCTATTACGGATAAAACACACAGCTCGATTCAATTAATACGTAATCTTCGTTTTTAATCCTATAATTTCCAGTACAAATCCTTGTCCCTTTTCATTTTACTACGGATAAACTACACAGTTCACAACATTTAATCCGTAGTCCTCTTTTTTAATCCCATTATTTCCAGTACAAATCCTTGTCCCTTTTCATTCTACTACGGATAAAATACACAGTTCACAACATTTAATCCGTAGTCCTCTTTTTTTAATCCCATTATTTCCAGTGCAAAACCTTGTCCCTTTTCATTACACTACGGATAAAATACACAATACACTCCATTTTATCCGTAGTACCCCCCTTACAATTCAATTCTCCACAAATTAACTCCCTGTATTCTTCCATCTCCTTACGGACAAATTGCGCAATACATTTCAATTTTTCCGTAACACCAACCAATTCCCCCTCCCCCATCCTTCACACACCATCATTTGCAACATCACCATTTAAATGGTAAAACTTTTACAATGGAAAACTTAATCACCATACAAAACTGCAGAATAGAAAACTCACGCGAAACTGTAATACCAAAATTCGACTGGCAGATGAAACGCGGAGAAGCCTGGCTCGTAATTGGACCGAATGGCGGCGGAAAAGCTGATTTTATAAACGCACTTGCCGGCAAGCTTAAAATTGTTCCGGATACATCTTCCCCACAAGCCTTTTTTTCTTCTGCATTTGGTGACTCTGTGGAATTGGTTTCGCTGGAGCGTGCAGCTCATTTAATTCAGGAAGAACGCGAAAACGATGAAAGTGAATACGTTGAGGGCGGCGTTGATATTGGAAGAACAGGCCGCATTTTTATAGCAGAAGCTTTGTGCAATACAAAAAGCACAGGACCAATCAAGAAATCAGTTTCGCAGCTTTCAGAAAAGGCACAGCAGCTTGCTCCAAAGCTAGAGACACTTCCAGAAATTAAGCTTTGTGGCGTTGAAAAGATTTTAGACCGCGGACTCAAATATATGTCTACCGGTGAAATCCGTCGAACACTTCTGGCACGCGCTTTGGTTTCTCACAAAAAGCTTTTGCTGCTCTCCGACCCATTTGCCGGTCTTGATGTTCAGAGCCGAAAAATCCTTCTGGACTTTTTTAATGTAATTGTAAAAAATCAACTAAAAGAAAATCCAGGCTCACAATACCCGAATGTAATTCTTGCAATGGAACGCTGGAACGAAATCCCTGAAGCAATTACAAATGTGTTAGAGTTCACTAACAAAGAAGTTTCATTCTGCGGAACCCGTGCTGATTATGAAAAGATTTTTCTTATACGAAAAACTCAGAATGTAGAAACCGACAACGCACAAAAGCAGAAGTTCACAGAAGATTACAATTCCATTTTAGCAGAATCAGTGAGAACTAAATCCTCTACGTCAACAGAATCAACCGTCTCTACAACTGCGACAACAGAATCATCTACCGCGACAACAGAAACAATTGCAACAACTGAATCTGTTTCGTCCTCGAAAAAACAACCACTCGTAGAAATGAATCACGTAAATGTTGGCTGGGGCGACAACCACGTGTTAGTTGACCTTAACTGGAAGCTTTACAAGGGTGAACACTGGCTCATCCAGGGACCAAACGGCTGCGGCAAAACAACCTTCCTGGAACTCATCACCGGCGACAACATGCAGGTCTATTGTAATGATGTCCGCATTTTCGGAATCAAGCGCGGCAGTGGCGAAACTGTATGGGACATAAAAAAACGTCTCGGAATAGTTTCATACAGGCTCCACGTTGAATACCGGATGCTTGGCGGAATCTCCCTTCAAAACGTAATCATTTCCGGCTTCCACGATTCAATCGGTTTGTACACTCAACCTACCGACCTTGAAATTGCCGCTGCCAGAAAGTGGCTTGCTCTTGGTGGCTTTGCCGGCCGCGAAGATGAAAACTTCAAAAACTTAAGCTACGGTGAACAACGCGCCATCCTCATTTTACGCGCCGCTGTAAAGACTCCCGAAATCCTCATCCTTGATGAACCATGCCACGGTCTCGACGAACAGTACCGCTCCAAAATCCTCCACCTCATGACCCTCATCGCCCAAAGCGGAACCACCACCATGCTCCACGTCACCCACGACCAAACCGAAGCGCTCCCTTGTGAAAAGCATGTTCTAAATCTTGGAAAAAAGTAATTCGCCCCAATAACAACATTTTTTATTCTTTTCCCTTTATCCACCGATAATTAAATTATGGACAAATCGAACAGAACAGGCGAAATCTTAATTACCTCATTGCTCGTTGCAACAATTTTTGCGCTTTGCACTGTCATTCTTTTTTCTTGTGTCTCAAACAAAAAGGAAGAACCAAAAACTTATTCCTTGCGCGAAGTTGAAGGCGAACCCGTTCCGTTCAACGAAACCTGGAGCTTTGTAATTCAATGGCATGAAGATGAATATTCACCTGAGTTTCCAATTACAGATTTGTGCTATTATTATTGCGACATAAACTGCTACGGCGAATTGATTGATATTCCTAAACGTTCAAAGCTCAAAACAAATCCGGGAACTCGTGTTCATTTTGGAATGTGCTGCCAGAGTACTTCCCTGACCCATTTTGTAATTTCTCCAGAGTTTGGAATCCGCGAAAAAATTATTGATGATATTGTAAAATCCGCCAAAGACTTCGACGGCATCCAGCTCGATTTTGAATATGTACCTCGCCGCGACCGGGCACTTTATCTTGAGTTTGTAAAGCTCATCCGCGAAAAGATGACAGAAAACAATCCGGCCCAAATGCTTTCTGTTTGCGTCCCAGGCCGTTTTAAAATTTCCGAAAATGACCTTTATCCTTATAAAGAACTTTCCGAATTCTGCGACCGCGTGTTTGTCATGGCTTACGACGAACACTGGTCCACAAGCGAACCTGGTCCAATTGCCTCAACAGAATGGAGCGAAAAAATTGCAGACTTCGCAGTTACCCAAATCCCTCAGGAAAAGCTGATAATGGGCATGCCACTCTACGGCCGCACCTGGACCGATAAGTCAACTTCAAAAGCCTGGTACTTCGGCAAGCTCAAACAAAACATGACCGACAACGGTGTTGCTGAAGTTTCCTACGAAAATGAGATTCCAACCTTCACCTACAAAACCGAAGTTGAAGTCACCGGCTATTTCAACGACAATTATTCCGTTATAAATCTTTGCCGCATGTACAAAAACAAAGATATCGCAAACATCGGTTTCTGGCGCATCGGCTTTGAAGATCCAGATTTCTGGAACTGGATTGAAATAAATAAATAGGAGGGGAAAGCCTTCCCCTACGTTCCAGCCGTAAAACTGCTCTGAGTTTTTCTCCGAAAAACTCATGGAAGCCGTTCTAAAAATTGCCACCCAACTTCTAGTGTTTACGGCTTCCACTACCCCTTCTGCGGGGACACCCCGCAACGCCCCGCTTTTTCCTTGCCCCCAATCACTTTTTTCGGTAAACTATTTTATTATTATTTGAAGAATTGTTTCGCGTTGCTCAACAATTCTTTTTATTTTGCAATTCTAGGAAACGCTGCGCCACTGCTCGCGTTTCTTTAAACACAGGAGAAATTATGATTTTTTCACCAGTTGAAATCCAGGAAACTGTAAATATGTTTATGCGCCAGAAGCTCGATATCCGCTGCATTACAATGGGTATTTCGCTTTTAGATTGCGCTGATTCAGATATGAAAAGTGCCTGCACAAAAATCTACGATAAGATTATGAAAAAGGCCGGCAATCTTGTAAAAGTCGGACAGGATATTGAAAAAGAGTTTGGCGTACCTATCATCAATAAACGTATTTCTGTTACACCAATTGCTCTTGTGGCTGGTGCAAGTGGTGCAAGCTCTTATGTTGATTACTGCAAAACTCTCGATAAATGTGCCAAAGAACTTGGCGTAAACTTCCTCGGCGGATTTAGCGCACTCGTTCAAAAAGGAATCACCCCTGCCGATCGCATTCTCATTGAATCAATTCCGGAGGCTCTGGCTACTACAGATTATGTATGTTCTTCTGTGAACGTTGGAACTACAAAAAACGGTATCAATATGGATGCAGTAAAGCTCATGGGCGAAACAATCTGCAAAACAGCTGAACGTTCAAAAACCTGCGAAGTAAACGGATGTGCAAAGCTTGTTGTTTTCTGCAACGCACCGGAAGACAATCCGTTCATGGCCGGAGCTTTCCACGGACCGGGCGAAGGTGATTCTGTAATCAATGTTGGTGTTTCAGGACCTGGTGTTATTTTAGCTGCAGCACGTGAATATAAGGGACAGCCGATAAACGTTCTGGCCGACGGTATTAAAAAAATGGCTTTCAAAATCACACGTATGGGACAGCTTGTTGGTTCAGAGGCTGCAAGCCGACTTGGAACTAATTTTGGTATTTTGGATTTGTCTCTTGCTCCTACTCCTGCTGTTGGTGATTCAGTTGCGCGTATTCTTGAAGAAATTGGTATTGAAGGATGTGGTGCTCCAGGAACAACTGCCGCTCTTGCAATGCTCACCGATATGGTAAAAAAAGGCGGCGTAATGGCAAGTACAAACGTTGGCGGATTAAGCGGTGCATTTATTCCTGTTTCCGAAGATGAAGGAATGATTAACGCTGTAAAGCAAGGTTCAATCTGTCTTGAAAAACTTGAAGCTATGACAACAGTTTGTTCAGTAGGTCTTGATATGATTGCAATTCCAGGCGACACTCCAGCCACAACCGTGAGCGGAATTATGGCTGATGAGTTTGCAATTGGAATGGTAAACAATAAAACAACTGCAGTTCGCTTGATTCCAGCCCCAGGCAAAAAAGCCGGCGACTGGGTTGAGTTTGGTGGACTTCTTGGTGGATGTCCTGTTCTTCCTGTAAGCAAGTTTGGCTGTGCTGATTTTATCAACCGCGGCGGAAGAATCCCGGCCCCAATACACTCATTCAGAAACTAAGATTTTATTCCAAATACAGTTCTACATCACTCATTGGGAACGTACAGCATGGATGAACATAACCGTACTCTTTATCTGCCTGCCTTCGCTTGTCGTAAGTTGGCGAAATAAACACATCACCGCTGACAAGCTTTGAATGGCACCAGCCACAAGTTCCACGCCTGCACTGAGTCTGCACCGTAATACCAGCCCGCTCCAGAGCAATCAAAAGCGATTCATTCGAAGCACACGGAATGGTTTGTTCTTCCCCATGGATTCGCACAGTAAGTGAATAAGTTCCAATTTTCTTTTTATCGTAAGCCTCATCTAACTCTGGATTTTTGTATTCATCATTTGCACCATGACGGATAAATTTTTTCTTAATTCCAAGATTTTCGCATTCCTTATCAACCGCATGATACATAACCTCAGGTCCGCACATAAACACGGAATACTCAGAATCTGCCGGTGCATATTTTTTGATTATATCCGCAGTGATAAAGCCTTTTTCTATGATAAGGTTTTCAGGAGAAGATGCTGTATTTGCTGTGTTACTATCAATAGTAACACTATCCGCCTCACTTTCCTCATCGCTGAAAACATTTATAACCTTAATCTTATCGCACTTTTTTTCCAGTGCCTTAAGCTCATCCAGAAAAACTACATCACTAAGATTTCTAGTACCATACAGCAGAACTAAATTAAAATCTTCATCACCATCTGCAATTGCCTGAGCCATAGAATAAAACGGAGTGATACCGCTACCACCCGCAACACCAACCACAGTTTTTGCATCGCGCAATGAATCATAAACAAGAACATCCTGCGGAGCTGTTGCAACAACCTTTGTTCCTTCCTTCCAGTTTTCAATCATATAGTTTGAACAAAAGCCGCCGTCAATTCTCTTAATCGTTACCATGTATTTTCCTTCAAGAGAATCCTTTGGAGAAGAAGAAAGCGAATACGGACGTGAAACAACAGAATCTCCAATTTTCAGCGTAAAGCTTATGTACTGCCCGGCTGCAGCAAAAGCAAGCTTTGAAGTACCCGCTTCCAGATCAGGAAGAAAAACAAAACTCTTATATCCATTATGATGATCTATCACTTCAGAAATAACTAAAAACTGCTGGCGTGGATGAAGGGCCTTTGCCATTGTGTTAGGCGAGTATAACGAAAAATCCGGCAGCTTTGCATCGGAAGCAAGCTTAATGATTTTCTGTCTGATTTTACTTATCTGCAAAAAAGCCTGCGGCTTCAACACTTTAAGGATATTTTTTTTCACCACAGTTTTTATATTCTGTTCAGCCTTTTTAATACTCTGCTCTGCTTTTTTAATTTTATCTTTCATTTTTTTATCCTTACTTTCCTAACTTTTCAATAATCTCTTTTGCAACCATATCGCCAGTTACATACGCACAGCTGAATCCGTCACCATTTATTCCATGGCCGCCACAGAAGCTCAAACCCGGTATTTTAGTTTTTTCTTTAGCTGTATTTCGTGCCATAACGCTGTCCCATTTTGTAACCGCATAACCATAAGCTGTTCCTTCCGGTGTTCCAAGATAGCGGGCAAAAGTTGCAGGAGTTGCATATTCAATTTCTTCAATATGTGAATGGATATCAATTTTCATCAGCTTTTCAAAATCTTCTATGTACTTTACAAAAAACTCGCTCTTATACTTTTTGTAATCCTTTGGTTTTAAGGTTGCAGGGAAATCGGAACCAAGCCAAGGCACAGTGATAAATAACATACAGGTTCCTTCAGGTGAACAATCTGGAATAATTGCATTCAGACAATTGACGATATAAAGTAAATCTTTTTTTCTATTATCAAATTGTCTTCTTGGATTCGCATCTGATGCCACGAAAATCGTGTAATCTTCAATTCCAAGCTCTTCCTTTGAACAATCCAACCCTATATAAGCAGTCATCATAGAAAGACCAAAAGAGCGGGCATTTGCAAGCTTAAGTGCAATCTGCGGAATATGTCTCTGTTCCGAAAGATTGTAAACACTGTGAGGAATAATATTGGAAATAACTTCCTTTGCATATAACTTACGACCGTTAGTTTCAACTCCGCATACAGCACCCTTATCATTAAACAAAAACTGGGTAACTTCGCTGTTATACCAGATATCACCGCCAAAACGCTGAACTGCTTCTGCAAGTGCAATTGCCAGCTCATGTGAACGGTAATGTGGGATTACTACGCCATCTTTAACATAGCTGTTTACCATTAACAAAAAGTGGAATGCATTAAGCTCATCAGTAGGAACTCCAAGATAAGACCAGTATGTATTTATGATATTCTGAGCTTTTTCCGGAATGCCAAGAGCTGTCATCATTTCTTCTACAGAATGTGAACTGGAACGGATAAAGTCTGTATATTTAACCAGCATTTTAAGAAGATTAGGCTTACCTTTCATTTTATTGTTATAAGCCAGCGCTTCTTCATTTATTCTTTCAACATCAAACAGAGAATGAACTGCATCACGGCAACCAGGAACCGCAGCTTCTATAGAATCACAAAAACCTTCTATTCCAGCCTTTACCTTTACATCGTAACCGTTTTCGCCTTTTACAATTGTCCTGAAAAGGATATCGTCACGCTGCCATTCAATTTTTACACCAAGATTATTAAAAATCTCCGTAACCTGATCCGGTTCTTCTTCTGTACCAACACTGCACAATTCATGAAGCGAAGGCTCAAACTCAAACCGGCCACGCACAAAACTGGAAGCACATCCACCAGGAACATTGTTTTTTTCAAGCAGAAGTGTTTTCAGCCCGTTTTTCGCAGTAGTAGCAGCCGCAACAAGGCCACCGTTTCCTGCACCAACAACAATTACATCATATTGATTTTCATTGCTCTGTTTGTTTTGATTTTTCATTTTTCAAACCTACTTTTATATTTTTACATATTTTTTTTCATATTATTTACTTTTTTCGCTGATATTGATTTACACCAGCATTATTGCCGTTAGCATTCTTTCACAAGGTGATTTTGTGCGCCTGTAAGAACAGAAGCGGATTATTTCACCTGATTTCCCCCACTTATTTTCCATAGTCACTTCAGAATGGAACGTACAATACCCTGATGAGCTGATATTGCCTTCTGGAACGCCACATTCCATCACAGTCAATTTTACCGCTTCTTCAAGATTTAACAAATATTTTTTCTCACTTTTTTTATCATTTTTTCTATAAAAAATACGATTTAATTCCTTAAACCCACCTGCAGCAAACTCATCGTAAACATCCTGCCCTACTTCATAACAATTCTTACAGATATGCGGTCCAAGTCCTGCAAGAATATTCTCTGGATTACAACCAAAAATTTCTACCATAAGGTTTATTGCAACTTCAGAAATCCTTTTGACAGTTCCTTTCCAACCGCTGTGAACCATTCCAATAACCTTTTTCTCTGTATCCAGCAAATATACAGGAACACAATCAGCTTCAACTGTACAAAGCAGAAGTTTTTTCTCATTAGTGATTAAACCGTCATATTCCTCATATTCCGGGGATATTGGCCTTGAAACACCTTCGCCGGCATTATCTTTAGTAACAACACGGATTATTGAAGTATGTTTCTGAATTGTTTTTACCATTTGGTCAGGTTTTATTCCAAGAGACTGCCCAAGCTCAGAATAGTTCTCAAAACAGCCTTCTTCACCATATTTCCAGGCTATATTCTCTGATGTTGTAAAAACTGTTCGGACAAGACCTGTTTTTTCAAAAGCGGGCAAACTAAAGTATTTCATATTAAAAATAGAATAACATTGCTGAGTTATAGTGTCAAATAAATGATTATTATACTCAAATTTAACATACTAACGTTCGTTTTTTGATTAAATTACTAACGGTAGTTTGTTTTTAAACTAACAAACGTTCGTTCTTTAGTGATTTTTGACTTTTATAATGATAAATGTTTCACGTGGAACAATTTAGTTGATTGAAGATTAGGATTATAAAAAACGCTGTCATTATCGTGCTTGACACGATAATCTCATATAATTACTAGAAAGATTATCGGATCAAGTCCGATTATGACAAAACATATTGATAAGTAGCTGATAATGACAAAATTACTTTGATATCTAAGATATTACCAATACTTTATTAAACAAACTCTAAAAAATACTGATTTGTTCCACGTGAAACATTAAATACTCTATCTAACCCTTCTTATGAAAAAACTGTTCCACGTGAAACACTTTATAAGATTACATATTGAAAATCTCTGTCATTATCGTGCTTGACACTATAATCTCATCTAACAACACAGAGATTATCGAATCAAATCCAATAATGACAAAAACATATTGATAAACATCTGATTTATCAATCTTTATCTGATAAACATAAAACAAATCTAATGTTCCACGTGAAACATTTTATAAAATCTAATATTGAAAAACACAGTCATTACCATACCCGACACGGTAATCTCATCACAAAACCCGGAGATTATCGGATCAAGTTCGATAATGACAAGAACATTCGATAATGACAGAATACCTCAATACTCAACATTCATGACTAACAAATATATAAAACTTAATCAAAACAACGATATTTAATTGTTCCACGTGAAACATTAAGTACAAAATCAACAAAAGCTGATCACCCTCCCGACACTACCTACTGTTTCACGTGGAACACCTGGATTCCAGCAAAACAAAACTTTCACCCTCAAAACACAAGCTGCTTAAAATGTTCCACGTGAAACATCAATCGCAATACCTTCTAAAAAATTACACAAGTTCAAAAACTGTTTTACAACTATTTCTCTGGATCTCCCATCTATCCTGCCAAAGCTACAAAATCTCCATTGAATAATTCTATACCCTAACCACTCCTTTTTTCACAATCACTTTTCCCAACTCATATCCACCCAAAACAAAATAGATGATTCTTCACAACCAAATCTTTCCCTACAAATCCCAAACTATCTTCTGAACCATTTCAAATCTCTTCCTTTTTCCTCCAATCCCAAAACCAATAAACATCCATCTTCACAAACCTCCTACTCCACACACTCTCCACAACATCCACCCTCTCCACCACAAAACTTCTCCCATCACACCCTTCCTCTTCCACCTGTTTCACGTGAAACACTCCTCCCGTTTCACTCATCAAAAAATGTGGATAACTCTGTGCATACTGTGGATTTCTCTGGAGCCCTGATAAAAGTTTTCCTCAATTCTTATCGCAAAAACACAACAAAGTTATCCACAATTGTGCATAAAATGTGGATAACTTTTGGAGGCTCAATTCAACTGGTCATGGATTAGCGGCTTTAAAACAAAACAGGCTAACCGATAAAAATCGATTAGCCCTGCCCGATGGTAATATATATTCACACCCACAAACTATTTTGTTATTAGTTTTTCCCTTACTTCTCAATTATTTATTAAAAAAATTATTTTGTCAATGTAAAAAAACAAAAAAAATGAAAAATTCTCAGGAAAGATTGTCTTAAACGTGTAACTCTATATAATATATAGACTTACACGTTTTAGATTATTGTTTTTCTTCTTCTTTGTCTTCTACTTTGTCAATTCCTACTAAAAAGTCAGGTTCGGTAACTTTTACAACCGTTACACCGGAAGCACCTTGTCCCTGCTCCTTAATATCGGTTGCTTTGAAGCGTAAAGTTTTTCCCTGGCTTGTCATACAAACCAGTTCATCTTTATCTTTTACATTTATTGCACCAATGATTTCGCCCTTACCGTCTGTATTTCCAAATACGCGCTGACCACCAGTTCCACGTCCATGTGTAGAATAAAGATCAAAACTGATTCGTTTTCCGTAGCCTTTTTCTGTCATCAAAATCATATTTGAATCTTCCTGAATTGGAACAGCTGCGGCAATTTCATCACCTTCTGTAAGCTTCATTCCCTTAATACCACATGTTGCACGACCCATTGAACGTACTGTATTTTCAGAGATTCTCAAGCCCTTTCCTCTTCTGGAAATAAGCATGATTTCAGAATTACCGTCTGTTGGAACTGCACTGATAAGCTTGTCGCCCGAGTTTAGTTTAATACCGATAATTCCTTTTGCCCTTGCATTTGCAAACTCAGTTGAGCGTACCTTCTTGATAATTCCCTGCGCCGTAATCATAAACAGGTACTTTTCATCAGAGAACTCTTTGAGTGAAACAATTGTAGTAATCTCTTCATCTGGACCAACCTGCAGCAAACCTTTTATATGAGCACCACGACTTGTTTTTTCGCTTTCAGGAATCTCGTGAATCTTAAGCCAGTAAGCGCGACCAACATTTGTAATAAAGAGCAGGTACTCTTTTGTAGAACCGATAAACAGCTTGTTTACATAATCATCTTCAAGAAGTGTTGTACTGTTGCTGCCAGTTCCTCCCCTACCCTGCTTTTTGTATTTTGTAACAGAAACTCGTTTGATATAACCAAGGCGGGAAATCATTACAACCATGTCCTCATCCTTAATCATATCTTCAAGATTAATCTGTTCAACTTCGTTATTTACAATTTCTGTACGGCGGTTATCACC
Organism: Treponema sp.; assembly: GCA_016290335.1. The sequence goes on from JAEETM010000095.1 coordinate 11,596, forward strand.
ATATTTATTTGCAAGCTCGTTTGTTTCATCTTTAATTATCTGAAGGATTTTTTCGTGATGAACAAGCAAATCCTGAAGATAATCAATCCAAGCCTGAAGCTCTTTAATCTCTTTCTGCAAATCTTCAATCTGCAAATGTGTAAGACGTTTGAGCTGCATATCAACGATTGCCTGAGCCTGTTCATCATCAAAATTGAAGCGTTTTTCCAAACGAAGCTTTGCATCTTCTGTATCTCGGCTGGCCTTGATAATCTCAATTACTTCATCAATATTGTTGATTGCTGTAATGAGGGCTTCCAAAATATGCATTCGGTGTTTTGCAACTTTAAGGTCGTAAATTGTGCGGCGTGTAATAACTTCATCACGATGATTTACAAAATGCTGGATAAGCTGCTTGAGTGTAAGAACTTCCGGTTTTAAGTATGTTGCAGGTAACTGAAGTTCAGGTTCATTGTAACGAAGTTCCCCTTCTTTTACCTGTGGAACAAGTGCAAGATTTATAACGCCAAAGTTTGACTGCAATTCTGTTTTTGCAAAAAGCTGATTAAGAACGATTTTTGTAATTGCACCTTTTTTCAAATCTACAACAAGGCGCATTCCAGTTCTGTCT
>JAEETM010000096.1 GCA_016290335.1 Treponema sp.
CGAAAAGCTTCTTGAAGATTTTAGAATCATCGTGATCGAAAAATTCGGTTACGGTTATTCTGATTTATTTGAAGCTTCCTGCGAAATTGATTGTGTAATTGACAGACAGCGGAAAATCCTGCAGGAGGCCGGAGAAACAGGAGAGAGCGCAAGTTAAATTTTACGATTCATTCACCAGCTTGCCGGTTATGTGTTCAAGTTCAAGACACTGACCGAATATGTTATAATTGCTAAATATTTTCGTAATTTATTTTCGTAAAATTGCATATTTTCGTAAAATATGTTAATATTTTCGTAAAACCGCTGATTTAGGAGGCACGTATGCAGGAATCCGAATTAAAAGAACTCATTACGAAAATTTTAGAAAGAAAGACAGAAACTTCAAAAATTGAATTCAAAAGCGCAAAAGGTGGAACTCCAGAGAAACTGTATGACAGTCTTTCCAGTTTTTCTAATACAAGCGGTGGAATCATTATTTTTGGAATTGACGAAAAAGCAGGTTACAAGGTATGTGGAGTTCAATATCCTGATGAACTGGAAAAAAAACTTGTAGACCAGTGCAAAGAAATGGAGCCGATTGTTCGTCCTTTGATTACATTCTGTGAATACGAAGGAAAAACTATTGCATCTGCAGAGATAGCCGAGATGGATGCTGTAAGCAAGCCTTGTTATTATACTGGAAAAGGTAAGAGTAAAGGTTCGTATATCAGAGTTGGTGAAGCTGATTTACCGATGACCGAATATGAAATCTATAGTTATGATGCTTTTAAGTTCAAAACAGAGGATGAATTAAGAACTAATAAAAGAATTGATGAATCTCTTTTAGATCAGATTCAAGTAGATGGTTTTATTGCAAAGGCTGTTTCTGTAAAACCAAACCTTGTAAACATGGATAAAAAGACTCTTATGACAATGAGTGGCCTTATAGACAAAAATGGCCTTCCAACTGTTTGTGGAATTATGCTGTTTGGAAAGTATCCGCAATATCTTTCTCCGAATCTTGATATTGTTGCCGTTGTATGTGCTACAACAAAATATGCAGAAGAATCTGAATCTGGTGAAAGATTTATTGTTAATAAACGCCTTGACGGAACTATTCCGCAAATGCTTGAAAGTGGCTTAGCTTTTGTTCAGCAAAATATTGCAAAATCAACAGTGATTGACGATACAGGACATAGAAATGATGTCAGCGAGTATCCGGTTAAAGCAATTCGTGAAATTATTTTGAATGCATTGATTCATCGGGATTATAGTATTCATACAGAAAATGATCCAATCAGAATCGAAATATATCCGGATAGAATCGAAATATCAAATCCTGGTGGACTATATGGTCGTTTATCGATTGACGATTTGGGAAAGATAAAGGCAGATGTCAGAAATCCTTTTATTGCTGCAGCTCTTGAATTATTGAATACTACTGAGAACCGCTATTCTGGAATTCCAACTATATATTCTGAAATGAAAAAAGCAGGATTGATGGAACCAAAGTTTGAAGACTTGAGAGGCACTTTTAAAGTAACACTTTATAATTCTAAAAAGGTTCAGGCAGATTTATCAGAACAGATAATTGAGTTTTGCAGAAAGCCTCGAACAAAAGAAGCTCTTGCAAAGGAATTTGGATTTGATGAAAAGCATCCTGCTTATTTTATAAGTAACTACATTCTTCCTCTGATTGATGAGGGCAGACTTAAATATACAATACCAGAAAAGCCTAAGAGTAAAAATCAGAAGATTGTAGTAGCGGACAATTAGTTTTATGACTTTAAAAACGATTTTAATATTCAAAATCTAGAAATGCACGACTTGCGGTAAATTGGCGAACCTCTTTTACACATTTGGTGTACTGTTTTTTGCATTTCGTGAATCATTATTTTTATTTCGTCATAGTCATGATAGAATGATATATGTGAGGTAGAATATGAATGAGCTTGAGCAAAATAATCTTGAACTTTTTACGATAGAAGGCCACAAGCTGCATCTTTTTAGAACGGGCAATGTAAAAAAGCCCAAGCTGATTTTTATGTCCGGTTCTGGAACGGCTGCCCCTATGTATGATTTTAAAATCCTGTACCAAAAGCTCCTTGAAGATTTTAGAATCATCGTGATCGAAAAATTCGGTTACGGTTATTCTGATTTATTTGAAGCTTCCTGTGAAATTGATTGTGTAATTGACAGGCAGCGAAAGGTCCTGCAAGAGGCTGGAGAAAAGGGGCCTTATATTCTGCTTCCTCATTCGCTTTCGGGTCTTGAGGCAATAAGGTGGAAGCAGAAATATCCTGATGAAGTTAAGGCGATAATAGGTCTTGATATGGCAACTCCAAAAACATATTTATCTTGGAAAGGCGATGAAATAGACCGGCGAATATCAGTCATAAAGAAGATGAAAAAAGCAAAAGACAAAGGTCTTCTGTTCTGGTTTCCACTAAATAAACGAGCTTTGACCAAAGAAGAAATTAAAGAGCAAAAAATCTTGTGGAAAAGAAATGCTTTTAATGAATGCTATATAAAAGAGGCTGAAGCCGTGTTGAAAAATGCAGAAAAAGTGGCGGCTGCAGGCATGATTAAATGTCCTGTACTGATGTTTGTTTCTAACGGAAAGCAGGTGTCACCGAACTGGCTTGAACACGAACAAGAATTCGCAGAGCAATGTAATGCAAAACTTATCAATCTAAATTGCGGGCATTATGTGCACTATTACGAAAGTGATTTAATAAGTTTAGAGATTCGTAATTTTGTGAAATGATGTCTACTTATTACGCCAGTAAGACTTCCTTCAGTTGCCTCATCATTTCAACCCTGCACACGGCATAAAACTTAACATTCACTTCCCCGTCTTCAATTGGAACGGCTACACGGCTTGTTTTTTTTAAGGCAGGAAGATGGTCTGCCTGTTCAGTGTAATCCGTTACGAATGCTGGAAGTGTTGAATGTGCAATTATATCCCTCAGGTCTGTAATGTCTTCCTGCTCAATAAACTTTGCATCGGGAATTGCATGCTTAACCGCATTGGACCAGAATCCAAGTTCTGAAAGCATTATGAAGGTTTCGCCTGCAAGTTCTTTGAGTTTTACAGATTTACGATTGGCCAGGCTGTGGCTTTTTGGAAGCAATACTTTGAGATGTTCTTCAAAAATCTCTGTTGCAAAAAAGCGTTCGTCCGAGCGGTTAATTGTTGTGATTATAATTTGAGCCTTGTCTTTTTCCAGCAGTGAAAAAAGCTCATCATTTTCGTTTTTCATCTGGCCGGTTATTTTAGTCTTTGGAAAAGTCTTGTTAAACTTTTGAGTCAAAACATAAAGCGGCATTGGCGCAATTGAAGCAATTTTAATTTCCCGGGTCTTGTTGTATAAATCAAGAACCTCATTTTCCATCTCGTTCTGAAGCGCAAGAATTCGGCGGGCATAGTCCACGGCAAGTCGGCCGGTCTGATTCAAAGAGATTGTATTTTTCGTCCTGTCAAAAAGTTGTACTCCAAGAATATCTTCCAGTTTTTGAAGAGAACGCGTAAGTGACGGCTGCGTTACATTCACAATTTCACTTGCGGCAACAAGCGTTCCACTATCGGCAAAGGCAACAAGATTTTGAAGGATATAAGTTTCTATCATATTGATATTATAGCATGAGATTTGCTATGCGCAAGCCGCGAAAGCGGCGTGTTAAAAAATTTCTACTCATGCAAACGAGCGAAGCGAGTATGCGTGCAACGAATACTGCGATAAAAAAGTTTGATTGTTCAAAAGGGCATTCTTTAGGTTATATTAAAAATCACAAGGAGCAAACAAATGGCAAAGACACTTATTCTTTATTTTTCAGTATACGATTCAACACGGCACCTGGCAGAAGAAATCGCCCGTCAGACTGGCGGCGACCTTCTGGAAATTGAACCGGTAATTCCTTACGACAAAAACCGCGACCACTATGACGCGCTGGCAGCCTACGCTAAAAAGGAACACGACGAAGACCAGCGTCCTGCAATCAAAAATGCAATTGACCTTTCTGACTACGACACTGTTTTTATCGGTTACCCGATGTGGTGGTACACCTTCCCTATGATTATCTACACGCTTTTTGACACTGTGAATTTTTCGGGAAAAACAGTCGTGCCTTTCAACACACATATGGGAAGCAGAGACGGCGGAACCTATAAAACCGTTCGTGAAAAGGCAAGGGGCGCAACCGTTCTTGAAGGTCTTCCTGTTTCTATGAAAGAAGCAGAAGGCGGTGCCGGCAAGGCTGTAGAAAACTGGCTTACAAAGCTTGGGCTTAAAAAATAGAGATTCTGAATCAAGTTCAGAATGACAATTTACGGAGGAAAACTTATGAAAATCAAATCAATTATCTTAACTGCACTTATTGCAATTGCCGCAACAAGCGGATTATTTGCTCAGAACAAAGCTGATGCAAAATCGAACAACAAGACCCTGGTAGTTTATTTTTCGTGGTCAGGAAATCTTGACAAAATGGCACACTGGATTGCCGATGAAACAGGCGGAGACTTGCGGCGTGTAACTGCAAAAGAAACTTATCCTGAAAATTATAACAAAACAGCAGACCGAGCTAAAAATGAAAAGGACAAAGGAATCCGCCCTGCAATCAACGTGAACATTACAAAAGAAGAAATGGCTGGCTATGATACAATTTATTTTGGCTTCCCTGTATGGTGGTACGATCTTCCTATGCCGATGTGGACTTTCCTCGAAAGCTACGATTTCAAAGGAAAAACAATCATTCCTTTCTTCTCTCACGAAGGAAGCTCAAACGGAGCAAATGCTCTTCCTACTGTTGAAAAGCTTGCAAAGGGTGCGAGCGTAAAATCGAAGAATGCACTTTCCATCCGTGGTGGCAATGTTGCAAAATCAGAAAAGGAAGTTCGTGCATGGGTAAAGAAATAAAAAGATTTCTTGTGCTCTGCGCTATAGTGAATATGATATCCGTCAATCTTTTTGCAGAGTCTGTTACTTTTGGAAAAGACAATATCCGTGGCTTTACCTTTGACAATGTATTTCATTCGGATTCAGAAGGCGACATACACTTTGGACTTTATGTTCCAAAAGACTACGACGGAAAAGAAGCTTATGCGCTTTTTATAACACTTCCCGGATACGAAGGACTTCATTTTCAGGGCGTGGGTAGAAACATTAAAGCAGAGGACTACGGAATTGAAGCACAAAAATATAACGCTAAGATGATTGTCGTGGCTCCTCAGCTTTCGGATTGGAGGATGACAAGCGCAAAACAGACTGTAGCCCTTACAAAATATTTTCTTGAGCATTACAACATCGACCAGACAAAAGTCTACTTAAACGGATATTCTGGCGGAGGAGAAACAGGTTCTCTTGTTATGCAGATTGCACCAGAGCTATATACAGCTTTTATACATTGCTCTTCGCAGTGGGATGGAGAGTTAGATCCTCTTGTTCGCGCAAGAACGCCAGTCTACCTTGTCACCGGCAGAAACGACACTTATTACGGAAGCTCTTCGGTTCAAAAAACTTACCGGACGCTTGTGGAATTGTATAAAAAAGAAGGCCTGTCTGAAGGAGAAATTGGAAGACTCGTAACGATGGACTTAAAAGATCAAAGTTATTTTGACACACGTGGAATTAAAGACCAGCACGGAGGCGGCGGCCTTTTTGCTCATGATTCAGTGATTATGCTCTGGCTGTTTGGAGAGCATTAATAGCAGGAAAAAGTTGGAGGTACAGATGATTACAAAACAAAAATCACTATTCGGACTGTTATTCGTCATATTAATCTGCGGCTGCAGTAAAGAAGATCTGAACGCTCAAAGTTCAAAGCGAAACGGACAGGAGGCAACCATGAATAATCAAACAGGATTTACTCAGCCAGTTCCCTCGGAATACACACGGCAAGCCTCACAAAAAGGCAGTGTAACGCGCCTGGATTACACTTCAAAAGATTATGCCGGAAATGGAAAAGCAATCACCAAGACGGCCTATGTATACACACCATACGGCTACAATGAAAAAGGAAGCGAGCGTTACGACATTCTCTACCTCATGCATGGCTGGGGCGGTCATGCCGGTGAATATTTTGAGATGGCGGACATCAAAAATGTCTTTGATAACCTGATTGAAAAAGGCAAGATCAAACCTCTTATAGTTGTTTCTGCCACTTTCTATAACGCAAATAGCGGCTCAGACTTCGGATCTTCGGTGGCAGAGCTCCGCTCTTTTCACAATGATTTTGAAAAGCACCTTATGCCGGCGGTAGAAGGAAAATATCGCACTTATGCAGTATCAACTTCAGATGCCGACTTAAAGGCTTCCCGCAGTCATCGTGCGTTCGGCGGATTTTCCCTTGGCTCTGTTACCACCTGGCTTGAGTTCTGTCATGACTCCGACTATATTTCAAGTTTTATTCCAATGAGCGGTTCGTCCTGGTACTATGGCGGATTCGGCGACTTTCAGATTAAGAAAAACGTGGATTTTATCGAAAACCTTGTGCGGGATAACAAACTGAACGAGCGGGGATACTTTATCTACCACGCTGTTGGCACGAATGACGCAGTAAAAGAACAGAGCTATATGATGGCAGAAGAAATGCTTTCTCGAAAAACTTTTTCGTCTGAGCATTATGTTTTTTATCAGAAACAGGATGGTATTCATGACCATTTTGCCGTGCGGGAGTTTTTGTACAATGCTCTGCCGGTGATTTTTCCAAAAAAGCAAACTAGTGAAAGCAACAACCTCGTTCTTGTCAAAGGCGGAACTTTTCTTTCCACATCGGACACGAAAAATCCTGATGACTACAGGCAGCACCGCGAGACTGTCGAGGATTTTTACATCTCCAAATATGAAGTTACGGTCGCCCTTTACAAAAGCGTTACTGGCAAAAATCCCACTTCCGCCCGCGACGGAACGGACGAGATGAATCGCCCTGTTGAAAATATCTCTGGTTATGACTGCATTGATTTTCTGAACGTATTGAGCTGCCTTGAAGGGCTTGAAGAATGTTACAACTTTGCAAATGGAAAATGGACTTGCGATTTTTCAAAGAACGGCTACAGGCTTCCCACGCTCCCCGAATGGGAATATGCAGCCCGCGGCGGTTCTTTGTCTAAAGGCTACAAATATTCGGGCAGCAACAGACTTAGCGAAGTCGGCTGGTATGACGAAAACTCTGGCGGACATGCCCATCAGGTTGGACTTTTGAAGCCGAACGAACTTGGACTTTACGACATGAGCGGAAATGTGGGCGAACGCTGCTGGAATCCGTCATACAAGGGCGAAAATCCCGCACATGTTGGTCGCGGTGGCTGCTGGATTTACTACGAAGGCTACTGCACCCCAGACTACCGCTTCGTCACGACGGAAAACTACACGGGAGAGGGTCTGGGGCTTCGCCTGGTGCGGACAAAGATGTAGAATCCCATATAATCGACGATACCATTCATTATGGTGATGGTTGATGAAATTCAACTTTTGCAACGTTTAGAGGGCGAGGTGACGAAATTAAGGTGTTTCCCCTTCAGTTTTGCAGAATATATGTCCGCAAAGAAAATCACTTCTGATTATGATGTAAAAGCCGTTAATGACTATATGCAATTTGGAGGGCTTCCGCAAACTACCGCACCATGCAAAACCGAATCAACAGAATCAAGGCAAAGGGCATCGACGCGCAGATAGAAGTATTCCGCGGTTTAGGACATGGCTTTGGACTTGGACAAGGAACCGTTGCTGAAGGCTGGATAGACAATGCGGTAAAGTTTTGGGAAAAGCAGAATGAGTAGCTGAAATGTGTGAGCCCTGAGTATACGTCTGACGAATAGCACCTTGCGAAAGTTTGATTGTTCAAGACAGGTATATCTCTGCTATCATTTAATCATACGGAGGACACAAGATGAAATTAAAATCAATTCTTATGGCAACAGCAATAATGATGCTTACATCATGCAGCCTGATTGCACAAAACTCAAAAAACTCACAAAACTCAAAAACTCTGGTTATGTATTTTAGCTGGGGTGGCACAACGGAAAAAATGGCAAAGATGATTTCCTCATCTAACGGCGGGGAGCTTTTTAGGATTGAACCGACAAAGGCTTATCCAACAAGCTACACTCCTTGTACTGAAGTTGTAAAAGAAGAACTGGATAATGGTATATTCCGCCAGGTAAAAAAGGCTCCGGATTTTTCTAAGTACGATACAATTTTTGTAGGAGTTCCTGTATGGTGGCATACAGCACCAACCCTTATGACTCATTTCCTTGAAGAAAACAAGGAGGCGCTTAAGGGCAAGACAATCATTCCATTCTGCACGTATCAGGCTACTTACCGCGCGGAAACGCTTCAGGCAATTGTGGATGCAACTCCAACTGCCAGTCATAAGGAAGGCTATGGCACGACAAATCCAAATCAGAATGATGTAGATGCATGGCTTAAGAAAATTGGGTTAGGAAAATAAATTTTTAGGGAGATATTATTATGGACTATGTAACACTATCAAACGGCGTAAAAATGCCACAGCTGGGCTATGGCGTGTATCAGGTGACAAAGGAAGAGGCTGAACGCTGTGTTTCGGATGCACTGGAAGTGGGCTACCGCTCGATTGATACGGCACAGAGTTATTTCAACGAAGAAGAAGTGGGGAATGCGATTGCAAAATCAGGCATTGCGCGCGGCGATATTTTCCTTACCACAAAAGTCTGGATTGAGCATTACGGCTACGAGGCGTGCAAGAAGTCGGTGGAAGAATCGCTTAAGAAACTCAAGACTGATTACATTGATCTCATGCTGCTTCATCAGCCTTTTGGTGATGCTTACGGTGCATGGCGCGCTCTTGAAGAATTTTATGAAAAAGGAATTTTAAAGGCAATCGGAATCTCCAACTTTTATGCCGACCGCATGGTGGAGTTCGCTTCATTCAACAGAATCAAGCCTATGGTGAATCAGGTGGAATGTCATCCTTTGAATCAGCAGATAGAGGCAAAAAAATGGAATGACAAGTACGGTATTCAGCTTGAAGCCTGGGCCCCTTTTGGCGAGGGACGTGGTGGTCTTTTTGAAAATCCTGTGTTAAAAGAAATTGCTGCCGCACATGGAAAAACAACAGCTCAGGTTATGCTCCGCTGGCACCTGCAGAGAGGAATTGTGGTTATTCCAAAATCAACCCACAAGGAACGCATGGCAGAAAATCTGAATGTCTTTGATTTTACCCTCACTGCCGAAGAGATGGCAAAAATTACTGCTCTCGATACTGCAACAAGTTCTTTCTTCAGTCATCAGGATCCTGCAATGGTGGAATGGTTCGTAAAAATGGTTGAAGAGCGGAAGAAGCAGCAGGATTCCAGTAAAGAGAAGAAGGCCTGGTAATATTTCACAATTCTGGATTTTGTAAACATGCTTACAAAGTCTAGAGTTCTGTAAAAGGTTTTATTCTACCCGAATCCAGATACCATCCCTTTTTTTATAAGTGTAATCACCACTCATAGTCCAGCTGCCGCTTATTCCATAAACTTTTGCCGTGAGCGTGTGGGTGACTTTCATGTGAGCCGTGTCGCCATTCACACTGATTGAAAAATCCTTTGTATCCACTTTGAAGTAGTTTAGAGTTCCATCCATAATCTCGCCAATGAACTCTTCCCGAGTCTGTTTTTTACCGCTCATGTGGGTAAAGAGCAGTTTTTCGTCAAAGTAGCGTTCCATTGCGACCCTGTCTTTTTTTATCATAGCATTGTTGATTGCATCGTAGGCAGAGTACACTTCTCTTTCTTCTTTGGTCATTGGCACTTTTCCATTTCTTTGTTTTGATTCCTGGCCCGTGCAGGCAAAAAGAGCCAGCACGAGCACTGCAAAAATTGTTGCAAGTTTTTTCATATCAGGCCTTTTCAAAGTCTGGCTTCCATGCAGCAAACTGAACCAACTGCTCATCAGTCCGGTGGTAATAGCGTTCGCCTTTGTCGAGTTTTGCGATTTCTGCCATTTCTTCGCCGGTCAGTTCAAAGTCCATGATATTCAGATTGTCTTTGATGTGGTCAACGTTCTTGCTTCCGGGAATTACGACGAATCCCATCTGAACATGCCAGCGTAAAATCACCTGGGCGGGTGTTTTGCCGTATTTTTTGCCCAGTTCAGCAAAGACTGGTTCCTGAATCAAAGACTTATCGCCATGTCCAAGAGGGTACCAGCTCATAAGACTGATGTCATACTTGTCCAGAGTTACGCGCAAATCCTTCTGCGTAAAATATGGATGGGCTTCCACCTGAATGAATTGAGGGGCAGTTTCCCATTTAGTCTCAAGTTCCTTAATATATTTTCCTTCAAAATTAGAAATGCCGATAGAACGTGCTTTCCCATCGCGGAGTGCCTTTTCAAGCTGACGGTAGCCTGCAAGCCAGTTTCCAGCCGGCTGATGGATGTAAAGCAGGTCAACGTAATCTACTCCAAGACGCTCAAGAGTTTCGTCAACAGCATTTGGGTTTTCGTATTCTGACGGCCAGAGTTTTGTAGAAAGAAAAACTTCGTTTCTTGTCACGCCGCTTTCCTTGATTCCCCGTCCAACAGCGCGCTCATTCACATAAGCATTTGCCGTGTCGATAAGACGGTAGCCCATCTTAAGAGCCTCGCGGGTGCTCTTCTGTGCATCTGCTGGTGAGAGCATAAAAGTTCCAAGTCCTATTACAGGGCAGTCGATTCCGTTGTTTAATTTGATTGTCTGCATGTTGAGTCTCCTTGTTTTAATAATTCGCATTTCTTCTGTCTTTGTTTATGGCAGCCATTTGCTTCATCTCATCATCGGTGAGGGAAAAATCCCAGACGCTTGCATCTTCTATGATGTGCTTTTCGTTGGAGCTGCCGGGGATTGCAATATTGCCTGCCTGCAGGTGCCAGCGGATAATGATTTGGGCGGAAGACTTGCCGTGGGCCTTTGCGATTGCGCTGATTGTAGGGTCGTTGAAAAGTTCCTGAGTGTAGCCGCGGCCGCCGAGTGGGAACCAGCTTTCCATAACTGTGCCGTACTTTGCAATGTGGGCTTTCATTTTTTCGCTCTGGTGGTATGGATGGGTTTCGTTCTGCAAAAGGGCTGGCTTAATGCTTGTTGCTTTTACTAAGCGGTCAAAATCATCCGGCTCGTAGTAGTTTGAAAGTCCGATTGAACGAAGCTTTCCGGCTTTTACTGCGCGCTCCATTGCCTTGTAGGCGTCAACATCATTGCGTGGCTGAGAGTGGTGAAGAATCATCAGGTCAATGTAGTCCAGCCCCAGGCGTTTGAGGGAAGCGTCCACTGCTGCATCTCCGTTTGAAAAATCACTTGTCCACATTTTTGTGGTAACAAAGATTTCTTCGCGCTTTACAATTCCGTCTTTGATTGCCCGACGGATTCCACGACCAACCCCTTCTTCGTTTCCGTAAATGCGGGCAGTGTCAATCAGTCTCATTCCGGCTTTGAGTGCCCAGTAAACAGAGTTTTCTGCCTGGTCTGACGAAAGATAAAATGTTCCGATTCCAAGAATTGGCATTTCATGTCCTGAGTTCAGCTTTACAGTACCTTTCTTAAGATCAAAGGCCGGGGCTTGTGCAAAAATTGAAGCTGTCATCATAGAAAAAACTCCTGCAATTAAAAATGTTTTCAGACCTCTTTTCATGCAAGTCTCCTACTTTCCCAATTTAGCAAGCCAGTCCTGTACGGCTTTTTTAGCCGCACTTCTGTTAGTCTGTGCTACCTTTCCCTGAACGGCAAGGCCTTTTTCTACGGTTGCGCCTTTGCAGGTTGAACGGATGCGGCTTTCTGTTCCGCTAAGTCCGCTTCCTTCGTGGGTGCAGAACGGGATGATTGTTTTTCCCTTCCAGTCGTGGGCTTCTAAGAATGTGTAAAGGGGCATTGGCATGTCTCCCCACCAGTTTGGATAGCCGATGTAGATTGTGTCGTATGCGGTAATGTCGATATCAGCTTTGAGGGCTGGGCGGGCTTTTTTGTTCTGCTCATCTTTTGCAATCTGAGTCAGGCGGCTGTAGCTGTCGGTTGGATAAGGCTTTTGAGTTTCAAGTTCAAAAAGCTCTGAGCCTGTTTCTTCTGCAATGAACTTTGCGATGATTGAAGTATTTCCTTCTTTTATGTTTCCAACGTTATATTGTTCGCCTGCGAGCGAAAAATAAACTACCAGCGATTTTCCCATTTT
>JAEETM010000025.1 GCA_016290335.1 Treponema sp.
ATGTTTCTGTTTTGCGGTAATTCTTACTCTCTGTTTTGTTTCTGTTTCATGCAGTAAAAAAAGTAAACAGGAATCTCCCGCAGCTGAAACCAGCGTAAAAGAAGTTTCACGTCATCATAAATGGTATTATTTTTCAGATTTTGAAGTTTTGCCGGTAGACAAGCCGCAGAATGTTCCGTTAAAAAGCTTTGTTCCGTGGACAGAAGCAGTGCGTATATCATCTTCCAACAACACAACTGGAGCTGCTTCGGCTGATTATGATTCTTTTGCGCTTGTAAATCGAGCCGGAATGCTTTGTTTTAACGGCAGTACCTTTGAACTTAAAAACGACGTAACATTATTCGAAGACCGTACGGCAGAAAATCTTGTTTTTTTTAATGACACACCGATTTTTTCTGTTTATAAAAGCTCTTTCTTTAATAATACAATTTCAGATCCTGTTTACCGCGCCGATGATTCGCAGCATTTCTTTCTTGTTCAGTTTGATGTAAATACGGGTGTTTCGTATCCGATTATAAACTGCAGCAATATTACAAAGCTTTCAGATACAGAGGTTGTAGATTATTCCTGGGATGGACGTAATTTTCTCTGCTGTTTGAAAACTGTTAATGAAAATCGTGTAGGCTTTTCTTATGTAAAATGGACTCCTTCGGCACCTTTATTATCGCTTACACCTGCAACCGCTGACGAAAACATTGTTCTTGCAGATTCCGGCGAAGAGGCCTTCAGAAATACGAAAAAGCCGCTTGAATCTTCTGCCGAAGCTCCTGCCAGAATGAAAAAGCTTTTTGCAGGTTTTTCTAACGATATACCATTCTCAATTGAAATTAAAACTGCCGGTGGATATTCAAGCAGAAAATATACTAATTCAGTTCCAAACTCCGACAAAAAGGAATTGAAGGCTTCTGCAATTATTTCCGAAAGCTGGAGTGCCGCACTTTTTGAAGACGGTACCTTCTTTATAGAAGGCGCATTACCGGGCAAGCACATTCTTCGCGGTGGAAAACCAGTTGCAATCCGTTTGCCAAAGCTTCCTCCACGTTTTGTATATTCTGACTTTGTAATTTCCGGCACAACCCTGTATGTTGCCTGGGAAGAAACAGACTTTTTCAAAACAAACAGAAGTGGTTTTCTTTCTGTAGATTTGGATTCAACTTTGTACAAGTGATGAAAGCTTCTGCTTTATTTTTTATATTAAACTGGTTCTGCTTTCATCTCCAGTTTTGCAAGCAAAACTGGTTACACTAGTGATTATGAGTTATACTTCCGTTTCTGAATTTTACAAAAAACTTTTCGGTTCAAAGGTTTATAAAATCTCTCTGGATGCAGGCTGTACCTGTCCTGTTCGTGATGGTTTCCTGGATTCACGCGGCTGTATTTTCTGCAGTCAGAATGGAAGCGGGGACTTTGTTCCTTCACGTAAGCTTTCCATTCCAGAACAGATTGAACAGGCAAAAAAGCTTGTAGAAAGCAAAATGAACAAGCCAAACAATAAAGCTTCTTTTCAAAGCAAACAGATCCAATTCCCTGAGCATAAATATATTGCTTATTTCCAGAACTTTACAAACACTTACGGAAACCTTGAACAGTTGCGCAAAAAGTGGGAACAGGCAGTGAACTATCCAGGAATTGTCGGTCTTGCACTTGGAACACGTCCAGACTGTCTTTCGGCCGAATGCCTTGAAGTTCTTGCGGAGCTTGCTGAAAAAACATTTGTTCAGGTGGAGCTTGGTTTTCAAACCTGTAATGAGGAAACAGCCCTTTATATAAGACGGCATTTTAAGAACGAGGTTTACAGCTCTGCGGTAAAGGCTCTGCACAAGGCTAACCCCAAAATCCACGTGGTAACTCATATAATATTCGGGCTTCCCGGTGAAACTGAGCAGGATATGATGAATACCGTGCGTTATGTGGTTGATTCAGGCACAGACGGCATAAAGATAATGAACCTGTATGTTCTTGAAAAAACAGATTTAGCAGAAAATTATAAAAACGGTTTGTTTAAGGCTTTAGAGTTTGAAGAATATCTAGAGCTTTTAAGAAAAGCACTCTCCATCATTCCCGAAAACATTATTATTCACCGTCTTACCGGCGACCCGCCCAAATCCCAGCTGATTGCACCAAACTGGGTGACAGATAAGAAAAAAGTCTTAAATGCGCTGAAAAAGCTCTAACAAAAGTGTGCAGTTTTGCTTGCAAAACTGCAAGCAAAGGCAGTTTTAGTTTATAGTTGACTTGAAGTAGCAGCCTTTGCTCATTTTCTGTGTAAAACCTGCTCTAATCCACGCTTAAACTGTGGTATCCTTGCACTTGTAACCGTATCCCAGTCACTTCGGTCTCCGCGCTGCAGGAAATGATAGGCAACTCCGGCAATCATGGCTCCATTATCTCCGCAAAGCTTGAGCGGTGGGAAAATACAATTCAAATCTTTTCTGTCGGCAAGCATTTCGCGCAGACGAGAATTAGCTGCAACACCACCGCCACAAACAACAGTTTTTAGGCCTGTATCATCAGCAGCCAGCAGCAATTTACCAACCAGAGTTTTAATTGCAGTTTCCTGAAAAGCTGCACACATATTTTCAACCGAATGCTCGTAACCATCCTTCCAGAACAAATCACACTGATGAATTACCGCAGTTTTAAGGCCGCTGAAAGAAACATCATATTTATGGGCAACCGGATCCAGTTTAGGAACCGGGAAATGTGCAGATTTTGGGTCACCTTTTTTTGCAAGATTATCAATAATAACGCCGCCAGGGTAACCAAGATTATAAAACTTTGCCACTTTATCAAACGCTTCGCCAACTGAATCATCAACAGTAGTTCCCAGAATCTCCAGATCATCAAAGCCGTTTACCTTGCAGATTATACTGTGACCGCCAGAAACTAAAAGTCCTAAAAAAGGATATTCCACGGGAGTCTGAAGCTGAGCCGCATACAAATGTCCCAGCATGTGATTTATTGCAATAAACGGTTTGCCTGTTGCCCAGGCCAGCGTTTTTCCAAATGTAAAGCCTACAAGAAGCGAACCCATAAGCCCCGGGCGGTTAGTTGCCGCAATTGCATCAATATCGTCCATTTTGAGGTTAGCTTCGTTCAAAGCCTGTCTTACAACCGGCAAAATCCATTCGGCGTGCTTACGGCTGGCAATTTCGGGTACAACACCCTTGTAAATCTGGTGAAAGGGAATCTGAGTAGCAACAACATTGCTTAAAATTGTTTTTCCATCTTCTACTACAGCACAAGCTGTTTCATCACAAGATGATTCAATACCAAGAACCTTCATATATCTTATTTATCCTAATGTTTTAATGCGTTTGATTTACTGACAGTAGTAAAGGTATAGCCCTTCTGTTTAAGCTCGGGGTAGATTTCGTTCAATAAATCAGGAAGTACATCGGCAGACCAAACGTGTCCTATCATTATAGCAACTCCATTTTTATTGGCAATACCCAGTCCTTTTGTAAGCTCTGCAAGGATGTCCGCACGTTTTTTTGTATTGTCCAGGAAAATGTTTCTTTCGTAATACGAATAACCAAGCTCAGAAGCCACATAAGGCACCTTTGATTCAGAATTGGTGCGCGAATCAAGAAAATAAATGCCGTTTTCGGAAGCAGTTTTCAAAATCACACTCATTTTTTCTGCATCGGCTGTGATTGCAGAGCCTTCGTGGTTATTCATGCCCGAAATCTGTCCAAGCTCGTTTATATTCTGGAAAAGCAGTGAAATAATTTCATCTTCCGTCATATCTGGTGTGATTGCGCCCGGACCAGGGTTTGCTTTTGCATTAAGCGCCTGCATAGGCTGGTGAAGAATAAGCTCGTTACCAGATTTTCTGACCATTTCTGCAGACTCGCGCGAATGGGTTATCTGTGGTAAAACTGCAACTGTTATAGGAAACGGAAGTGCCAGAAACTTTTTAAGGTGTTCAAGATTCTGTCCGCCATCATCAAAAACAAAAACGAGTTGTGCATTGTTTACGGCTGCAGGAAAATTAAAGCCTGTTTTTGATGGTGTATTTTTTTCAGTTACAGTTTTTTCGGGAGCAGGAGCTGGTTTTTCAACAGGTTTTACTTCCGGTTCTGGTGTTTTTACTGTTGCAACGCTTTTTGATTCTACAGGCTGCGTGTTTTTTTGTTCTGAGGCTTTAGTTTCCGGTGATTTTCCTACAGGTTTTGATGATGATTCGACCTTTGGTTCCGGAGTTTTAGCCGGTGTTTCTGTTTTTGTTACAGTAGAAGTCTTTTTTTCATTTTTTTGCGTATTTTTTTGTGCCGGTTCAATATCATTCTTTTTTTCCGGCTTTATTTCCTGTGTTGAAAGCGATTTTTTCTTTGATTTATCATTTTCTGCAGGTGAAGAATCAGAATCGGAAAAAAATGGAGAGGTGTTTTCGATTGTTTTTTCTGCAACCGTGGATTTTTCTTTTTTATTCTGCTTTTCAGCCTTGTTTCCAGAAGCAACTGTCGTAATCAAAAGCAATGTCATACAGACAGCAATAACAGAGGCGCATAAAATGATGATTTTGTAGGTTGGAATGTAGACTTTAGGCTTCCGTTTCTTTTTCATAATCACTTTATTATATCATTTTGACATATTATGATTAATACATTATGGTATAATCAGTAACTTTTTTTATTTCGTGAGGTTTAAATATTTATGTATATTACTTGTCTTGATTTGGAAGGTGTGCTTGTTCCTGAAATATGGATCGCATTTGCTGATGCTACTGGTATTCCTGAGTTGCGACGTACTACAAGGGATGAACCGGATTATGACAAGCTGATGAAATACAGGATAGGAGTTCTTAAGGAGCATAAGCTTGGACTTAAGGAGATTCAGGAAACTATTGCCGGTATAGACCCAATGCCGGGTGCAAAAAAGTTCCTTGATGAATTAAGAATCTTCTGTCAGGTAATTATTTTGAGCGATACTTTCAGTCAGTTTGCAGGACCTTTGATGGCAAAGCTTGGTTATCCTACAATTTTCTGCAATTCTCTGGAAGTTTCTGCTACTGGAGAGATTACCGGCTACAAAATGCGTGTAGAAAACAGCAAATTGACTACGGTAAAGGCTCTGCAGTCAATCGGATTTGAAACCATTGCCTCTGGTGATAGTTTTAATGATTTAGGAATGATAAAGGCTTCTAAAGCAGGTTTCCTTTTCCGCTCTACAGAGAAGATAATTAAGGATAATCCGCAGTACAAGGCTTTTACCGAATATTCCGAATTGCTTGATGCAATTAAAAACATAGTAATCAATTAGAATATTGATAGAATTATAAAAACGTTTGACGGCGATGTATTTCGCTGAATACTTATAGAAATCTTTTTTTATAGGAGACTAAAAAATGAAAAAGATTATTGCTTTGGCTATCATAGCTGTTTCAATGGTAAGTGCATCTTTCGCTCTTGAGTTTGAAATTGGTGCAAAGGTTATTGGCGGACAGAACGTTGCCGACGGAAGTACAGCTGCTGAGACTGTAAAGAACTTGAATGCAGATTCACATTTCCAGTACGGTGGTGCTGCTTATATGAATTTTGCCTTGTTCGGCGGACTTGGACTTCAGCTTGAACCAACAATTATAAAGGGTTCTGTTTCTTTCCAGGGAAATGCAGATGGTTCTACAACTGCTAACACAACAGAGTATGATGCTCTTACTCTTGATGTACCTCTTATGGTATGGCTTAACCTTGATTTGTGGAAATTGACAATCGGTTTTGGTGGTGGTGTTGATTTCTCTATGGACTTAAACAGAAACGAGTCATACTTGCAGCAGATTACAAATGAAGCACAGAGACAGAAGGCAACTGCTGCTTCTGATGGTCTTGCAAAGATGTCTTTTGCCTGGATTGCAGGTGTAGATACTAAGTTCTATCTTACAGATCATCTTGGTCTCGTAGCTTCTGCCCGCTACATTATGGACATTAAGAAGAAGGAAGTTCCTGTAACAGTTGGTGTTGGACAGGCAGAAATCAATACTGGTTATACTTATCCTACAGTTGAATACGGACGACGCTTCCTTTATGGTGGAATTGGCGTAGAGTTCAAGTTCTTCTAATCTTTGTCATATTCGGGCTTGACCCGGATATCTAAAACGGCGATTTTGTTTTGCAATTATGCTTGACGAAACCGCCGTTTTTTTTTATACCTATGTGCACAGGGGTGCTTTTCTGCCCGTTGGGATAAGAAAGGCTGAGATTATACCCTAGAACCTGAACCAGATAATGCTGGCGGAGGAAGGACAATGAAAAAGAATCATTTCTATTTAACATTAATCCTTTTAAATTTTTTAGTTTTAGGCTGTATCTTTGTTGCTTGTAAAAAGGACAAGGTTGCAGAAGGTCGCAAAAATGAAGTAATCGTATATACTTACGATTCCTTTTCGGGAGAATGGGGCGCAGGTCCTGAAATTGCAAGTCTTTTTGAAGAAAAGACAGGCATCAAGGTAACTTACGCAGACTGTGGAGACAGTGGACAGATTCTTTCAAAAGCTGTACTCGAAAAAGCTTCTCCTTATGCAGATGTGCTTATTGGTCTTGATAACAATCTTGCAGAAAAAGCTTTGGAAAGCGGTGTAATTTACCAGTATAAGCCGCAGAAGCTTGATGAACTTGTTCCAGCTGATTTAACAAAGGAACTCAATCTTGGTAAAAACACAGTTTCTCTTGTTCCTTATGATTTCAGTGATTTTGCTTTTATTTTCAACAGTTTGTCTGGCTTACCAGCTCCAACCTGTCTTGAAGATTTAACAAAGCCTGTATACAAAAACAAGATTATTCTTATGGACCCTAGAACAAGTACACCTGGACTTGGCTTTAAGTGCTGGGCAGAAAAGGTTTATGGCAGTGATTACGATGCTTATATGAAGAGGCTGGAACCTTCTATTCTTACAATGGCACCAAGCTGGAGTGTTGGTTACGGAATGTTTACAAAGGGCGAAGCTCCACTCGTAATCAGTTATACAACAAGTGCGGCTTATCACATTGAATATGATGAAGGCGACCAGTTTAAGGCTTTGAAGTTTACCGATGGTCACATCAGACAGATTGAAGGTGCCTGTATTGTAAAGAATGCTCCTAATCTTGCTGGTGCCAAAAAGTTTATGGATTTCCTTATAAGCGAAGAAGCACAGAACATTATTCCGCTTACCCAGTGGATGTTCCCGGCAAACAAAAATGTAAAGCTGCCGGAATCTTATAACGCGGCTTTTTAATTAAAGAGAGTGCCGGTTGATTAAAATAATCCTTTATACCCTTGAAATAGCAGTTTTTTCAACTTTACTGGCAGCCTTGATTGGGATTCCAGTTTCGTTCTTTACTTCGCACAGACGGTTCTGGGGGCGAAAGCTTATTCTGTCGGCTTCCATTGTACCGCTCTGTGTGCCACCGCTTATTATTGCGCTTGGATATGTGAGCTTTTTTGGCATGAACGGAACTGCAAACTCAATTTTGCGGGGTTTAGGTTTTAACACCGGCAACAATAAAACCTTTTTGTATTCAACAGCGGGAATTATAATTGCTCAGGGTTTTTACAATTTTCCGCTTATAACAAAGATAATGAACGACGCCTGGACCAGGCTTCCAAAGGAACAGGAAAATGCGGCACGGCTGCTTGGAACTGGTGAAAAAAGGCTTTTCTTTACAATAACGCTGCCTCAGCTTTCGGGCGCGATTGTGGCAGCGTGCATTCCTGTTTTTCTTTTCTGCTTTTTCAGCTTTATGATTGTGCTTTTGTTTTCACCGCTTGGTAAATCTACAATTGAGGTGGAAATCTATCATTCCATAAGAACAACACTGAATGTAGGCGACGGACTTATGCTTGCAGTGTCCGAAACCTTAATTGCGCTGTGTATAGTCTTTTTTTATGGAATGATTACGAGAAGAAGCCAGAGCAGTAACGAAGGTATAGATTTTACAAAAAGTGCCGGAAACGGTGCGCCGCGCATAGGGCAGGGCAGCTTTTCTACAAACCCGCGTAAAGCATTGGAATGGGCTGCCTTTATCATCATCCTTTTACTGGTGCTAGTGTTTTTTGTTTGTCCGGGGCTTTCCATTTTAGTTTCAGCTTTTACGCAAAGAAAGGGCAATAACGACATCATCACTTTTTTCCAGTTTAAAAAGCTTTTTGGCGAAAAACAGTTTCTGGCATCTCTCTGGAATACGTGCTGGATTGGCTTTTTTACAGGCCTGTGCTGTACACTCATTGCATTTGTTTATTCGGTAATCATCAAAATCAACAGAAAACAGGGCAATGTGGTTTTGCAGACAATCCCGATTATTCCAATGGCAATTTCGTCCGTTGTTATTGCCTGGTGCTTTAGTCTTGTTTTTCACAGGGGACACCCTTTGCTGCTGATTCTGATGCAGACAATGCTTTACTGGCCAATGGCCTACAGACAGCTGCAGAATGGAATGAATAAAATCACTTTTGAAACGGACAGGGCCGCCCTTCTTTTTTCCAGAAACAAGCTGGATTCTGTTGTGCGGGTTTATCTGCCTTCGTGTAAAAAAGTGATTTTGTCTTCCTTTGTTTATTGCTTTGCCATGAGTGCCGGAGATGCTACGCTGCCACTTGTTCTTTCAATTCCACGTTTTAATTCGCTTGCCTTGTACACCTATAAGCTTGCAAGCTCTTACAGATTTAATCAGGCCTGTGCCAGCGGTGTTATTCTTACAATTTTATGCGGTCTTATTGTTTTTCTGTGTGAGTCTGCTTATAAAACTCAATAAGCTCCGGTCGATATTCAAAGTGCATGTTATCCCAGATAAGCCATTTTCCGCCCCAGATAAAGCCTTCTTCTTCAAAAATATTTATAATTTCGTAAGGCGGCATCCAGCGGGATTTTAGAGAAGCAAGCATCCATTTGTCACCCAAAATATCTTTTGTCCAGCGCCAGTACATGTATTTGTTCATTTTGATTGGAAGAAAATCAATTGCAATTGCCGTTCCATGAAGGGATTTTCGTTCAACATCCCGGATTTCGCGCCAGTTGTAGCCGTCCATGTGGTCTATTCCCTGAAGAAAAGTGGCGATTACAGTTGAGGTTTTCTGCTCTTCAAGAATCCTTTTTTCAACGCGGGCAAGCGGTTCTACAATCCATTCATTAACCGTAACCTTGTGACCAAGAAACTTTATTCGTGCAAGATGCTGCTCAACGTTTTTCCTTGAAGAACCGTAGTAAATAAAATCAGAAAGAAACTGTGACGCAAACGGTTCATTTTTTCGGGCGGAAGCAAGTCCTGCCTGTCTGTATTGTTCTATTTGTGCCTGTGTATAGGTTGATGGGGACTGGAGTTCGCCGCCAAAAGGGTATTCTTCCAGCACAGGAAGATAATGTGTTTTTCTTTTTAATTCAGTTTCCGGAATCAGTCTGCCTTCGCACCAGCAGAAGGTTATTTCTCTTCGTTTTGATGATGCTGCCGGATTTGCTGCACTTACCGGAGTGGTCGGGCAGGAAACAGTTATAAGCCAGTCTTCAAGTTTTTCGCTGTAGGTTGCGGTAAAGGTTGAGTGGGGGAATGCGGCTCTGAAGATTTCAAGATCCTGCGGCGGTGTGGGTTGAGTGTTTTGGTTGTTTTCTGGTTTTTCTTCCGCAAAGATTGCAGTGATGATGAAAAGGAAGAGGATGCTGAAAAAAATTGCTTTACAACGCATTAGTTTATTATAGTTGATTTTCTGGTAAAGAGCAAATGAACAAAGTGTTTATATTTATATGACTATACAGTTGTTTTAGTATCACATTTTTTGTATTATTTCTGCAATGTATTTTAGTGCGAAAAATATCTGTAAAACATGGGGCTCGGTAAAGGTTGAGTTTTCAATTGAGTGTGAAAAGTCTACAATGACTTGTCTTTTGGGGCCGAGCGGGTGTGGAAAATCGACAATTCTTAATATAATTGCTGGGCTTGAACAGAATGATAAGGATGTGCCTCTTGAAATTACGCTGGATGGTAAACGCATAGAAGCCTTGCCTCCTGCACAAAGAAAAATAGGGATGGTGTTCCAGTCGGGGGCCTTGTTTACTCATTTGAATGTTGTGGATAATGTTGCTTATGGACTTGTTTCGCAGGGAATGAAGAAAAAGACTGCGCGGGAAGCTGCAAGTGAGTATTTGTCTCTGTTTGATTTGGGCGGTTTTGATAAACGGATGGTTCAGGGGTTGAGCGGCGGCGAAAAGCAAAGGGTGGCACTTGCGCGTACCTTGATTATGAAGCCGCAGCTCGTGCTTCTGGATGAACCCTTTTCTGCGCTGGACACTGAATTGAGGCACAAGCTTGCCGCAAGGTTGAAGGAGTGGCAAAAACAGCTTGGCTTCACCGCAATTATGGTTACGCATGATGAAACTGAGGCTGAAACTGTAGCAGATGAGATAGTTAGAATTAATAAACCATAGTACCTATACCGCGGTCGCTGAACATTTCTATAAGAAGACTGTGAGGTACACGACCGTCAATAATGTGTGTGCGTGGAACTCCGCCTTTAAGTGCAATTTCGCAGCAATCGATTTTTGGAATCATACCGCCGGAAATTATGCCTGTTGCCTTTAATGAACCGATTGCAGTGCGCTCAATGCGTTTAATCAGCGAGGATGGATCATCAATATTTCTAAGGATTCCTGCAACATTTGTAAGCTGAACAAACTTTTCTGCGTGAAGTGCAGCCGCAATCTTTGCAGCCGCTGTATCTGCGTTGATATTGTAGCGGGCATCATCACCCTGTTCTCCAAGAGCAACTGTAGAAACTACCGGAATAAAGCCTTCTTCCAGAAGCGAAGTCAAAATCTCCGGATGAACCTCTGTAACTTCACCAACAAAGCCCAAATCTTTTTCAGTCTTTTTTGCACGGAGCAAACCTGAATCTACACCGCTCAATCCAACTGCCTTACCGCCCTGCTGGAGCAACATTCCTACAATATCCTTGTTGAGCTTGCCGGTAAGCACCATCTGAACAATATCCATGGTTTCTGAATCGGTATAACGCAATCCGTCAACAAACTTGCTTTCCTTGCCAACTTTATCCAGCATTTTATTGATTTCCGGTCCGCCGCCGTGAACAAGTACAACCTTAATTCCAATTGTATTCAAAAGAACAATGTCTTCCATTACGGCATGCTTGAGTTCTTCGTTAAGCATTGCGTTTCCGCCATATTTTACTACAACAATTTTGCCAACCCAGTTCTTAAAATAGGGAAGAGCCTCTACAAGTACCTGTGACCACTGTTCTGCACTTAAGTTTTCAACTTCTTTGTTCATAATTTTATCCTTTTTATATAAGGAGGTGGAAGTCTCCCCCTCGCTCCAAACCTACGGTTTTCCGCTACCCTCTCTCCTAGGGGCTTTGCCCCTAAAACCCTTGAATATACAGCAGTATAAATTTAATAATATAAAAAAATATTATCAAAAATGTTGTTTTTTTACTATAGTTATTAAAAATTGATGAAGAGATAAAGATTTTTAAAAGTGATTTTTTACAAAATTTTCAACATATTGAATGAATTCATTATTCATTATTTCTTTTGTGTTTGAAACACATTGAGAAGCATTTCTGAGAAATAAATCTGCTGGGTTAATTTCTAAGACGTCAGAAATTTTAAAAAGGAGTTCAAAAGAAGGAAATTGTCGTGCACATTCTATGCAACCAATTGTACCAGGTTGGCAATTACAAAGTTCAGCTAATTTTGCCTGTGAATAACCTTTTAGATTGCGGTAATATTTTAAATTTGCTATGAAGTCCGTTTGGTATGACATCTTATAACTAGTATAGACAAGGTGTTTTTTATTTTAAATTGCGTAAAAATAAGTGATAATGTTTTAATATTGCGTTAATATTAGTAAAAATGTATTTTTACCTTGATTATAAAGGGGAAATGACTCACAATATATTTTAGAATTTAATACATATAAATGAGGTTCATTATGGAAAATGGTGTGAAGAAAACAATTAAATGGTTATTCAGTCTGTTTTTAGTATCTTTGATAATAGTTTCTTGTGAAAAGATTCAGGATGATATAAAAGATTATATATCTCCAGGTGAAGTAAGCGATTTGTATGTAATCTCTGCAGACAGAAATGCAATTGTAACGTGGAATATTCCAAATGATGAAGATTATGCTGGTGTTGAAATCAGTTGTGAACCGGCTGCTGGAACTCTGATAAATCCTGTTATACTTGGAAAAAATGTAAAAAGTATATCGTTATCAGGTTTCGAAATTGGAAAAACTTATATTTTCAAAGTCAGAACATTTGATTCAAATCTGAATTATTCAAACGGAGTTACTATTAAGTCAACAGTTGATGATACAAATGATTACATATCACCAGGTGAAGTTTGTGATTTTAATGTAATCTCCGCAGATGGAAATGCCGTTGCAACATGGAATATTCCAAATGATGAAGATTATGCTGGCGTTGAAATTAGTTGTGAACCAGCCGCAGGAACGTTATCGACTCCAATTATTCTTGGTAAAAATACAAAGAGTATATCGTTATCAGGGTTTGAAATTGGAAAAACATATGTTTTCAAAGCCAGAACATTTGATACAAATCTGAATTATTCAAATGGTGTTACTATTGAGTCGACTGTTATAGATACAGCTGATTATGATGCTCCAGGTGAAGTTAGTAATTTAGTTTTTGAAAACTTGGATGGGGCCGTAAAAGTTTCTTGGGTAGATCCTGATGATGAAGATTTATTCGGAATAGAGATCACTTATCTAGGAATAACTCAAAGTCGAACTGCATATACAATGCCAGAAAATAGTATCATTGTTGCACCTAATACCTGTTATGCTATAATTAATAATCTACAAAACGGACAAAATTACTCTTTCGTTGTAAGAACAATTGATTTATGTGGGAATAAATCAAACGGTATAATGATTAATTTTACTCCATCAGAAATCAAAAAATGCATTGTCATCTTCAAAACTGATAATAATCCACTTTATAAAAGAGAAATTCTTGTAATAAACAATAAAGTACCACGTCCTGAAAATCCAGAAATTGCTGGATATATTTTTAAGGGATGGTTTGAAGATGGAGAATTTAAAAAAGAATTCGATTTTGAACAGCTAATTTCGCAAGATACATATATTTATGCAAAGTTTATTGAAGATGTAAGATATACAGTTTCATTCGATACATTTGGAGGAACGGTAATAGATGATTTATCTATATTAAATGGGCAAACTATAAGTGTTGTTCCTTCCTCGCCAGAAAAAGATATGTCTGTTTTCCAAGGTTGGTATACTTCTGAAGATTATGATACAGAATATGATTTTTCTTTACCTGTTATAAAAAATCTAACGTTATATGCAAAATGGATTCCTGTATATACTGTTACGTTTGAGACAAATGGAGGTAGTTCTATTTCGCCTCAATATATTCAATCTGGATGTAGTGTGGTTCCTCCAGCTGAGAATCCGACAAAATATAAGTATGTATTTATGGGATGGTTTACAACAGATGATTTTAAGACTGAATTCAATTTTGAAACAGGAATTTCATCAGATACAAAAGTCTATGCAAAATGGGAAGATGTTCTTGTTGTTGAAGGCTCAAAAGGACTAGATTATGAAATGACAGAAGAACCATATTATTTATTAATTGATGATTGTTATTACGAATTTACAAGAAAGATTTGTACAATAACTGGAATTGGAGAATGTACGGATTCTATCGTATATATTCCTAAAAGTATAGATGGCGGTGATGTAACTGCAATTGCAGAACTAGCTTTTGAAAATTGTACTTCTGTTACTAAGTTTGTAATTTCATCAACAGTACAATCAATAGGCGATAGAGCTTTTAAGAATTGTTATGGAATAACAGAAATTACTATACCTGAAAATGTTACAACTATTGGTGATCAAATTTTTTATAATTGTACATCGCTAGAGACTATTTATTGCAATAGTTCTGCCGGTCGTCAATCTATGTGGCAAAATCCATCTGTAAAAAAAGTTATTTTTGGTGATAATCTAACGTCTATCCCAGATACTTTTAGAAATTGTACAAATATTGAATACGTAAAATTATCACAAAATACAAATGAAATCGGGGCCTATACTTTTTCCGGTTGTTCAAATTTAAGTAATATGGATTTTCCAGAAGGAATAACTGAATTAGGATGGTATGCATTTGAAGATTGTAATTTTACGAAATTTATCATTCCTTCTTCTGTTACGCGATTGGATAATGTTGTAAGGACTCTTCCATATCTTGAATACATAATTGCACCAATAACATTAAGGTATGTTTTAGGTCAATCATTTGATGGTACATATACTGGCTATAAGACTTTTTATTTAGGCACAGAGACTGATTGGAATTATATTTCAATCTCCGAGGAATCTACTTTTGGAAATGATGTTTATTTCCATTCAGAAACTCAACCTGAAGAAAATGGAAAATATTGGCATTATGATTCAAAAGGAGAGCCAGAGATTTGGGAATAATATAATATAGAATTTGATTTATGTATCAAACTTCGTATTAAATCATAACGTCTGATACATAAATCTACAACCAGCATCATATTTTGGTTTTACATGGGATTGTACGAATTTTTCTTGCTCTTCGGGTAAAAGGGAAAAACCCATTGTACTGTAATGTTGTATAAGACGGTCATTTGGAAGTGCATAAATATAAAGAGAATTTGCTCCAATGTATTTTGCCATAAAACGAGAGATGGGAAGAATAAAAACGTCAAAAATATGAACACCAAGTTTCTGGAGTTCTTTGTGATTTTTACGATAGGTATCATTTGTTGCAAAATTAGATAATTCTATTGCAGGTAAAGAATCAAAATCTTCTCCATCAACTTGAACTGTAATCAGTCCTGTTCTTAAAGAAAAATAACAAGCAACTTCTTTAGTAGATTTATCTATTACAAGATACGTTCTGGCAAGATTTGCCTTTTCATCACCAATTGCGGCATATTGTAAATAATCTTTTAAGCCTTCTGCATCATTACCAACTGAAAAAGTTTCGATTAGCTTTTTATAATTTGGAACATCAAGGATGTGTTCTACAGAATAAGCTTCTGTCTCAAATTTCACCTCGTTTACGAGCATCCTCTAACGCCTCCTGCATTATCTTTTTTTCTTTTCTTTGTTGTGCAAGAATCCATTTTTCAAATTCTTTACTTTGACGATGCAGTTCCGTAAAATCTGGGCGAGGTGTATTGATGATAGTTGCGTAAGCGGAATTTCCGTTTTTGAGTCTTTCAAGATATTCTGGTGTTACAATTCTCATGGTATACCTCCTGCCTAATAATATAACACTAGGTAGAGTTTTTTTCTAGAAAAATTATGTTCTGTAATCTCCATTTATCTTTACATAATCATACGTCAAATCACAGCCCCAGGCTGTTCCGCTTGCATTTCCATCACAACACTGAACAAGAATCTCAACAGCAGAAGCACTCAAAATCTTCTTTGCTTTATCTTCATCAATTGGAACTGGAACTCCGTTGTCGAAAACCTGAATTATCTGGTCGCCGTGTACGGTTGAATCAACAGCCGGGTCAAAATAGCGGTTTGCATCCTTTTTGGAAGTGAACCAGATGCTTGTTTTGTCCGGGTCAAACTCTATTCCACTGTAGCCCATTGCACAAAGGAAACGACCAAAGTTTGCGTCGCTGCCGAAAATTGCAGCTTTTGAAAGTGAAGAACAGATTATCTGTTTTGCAAGTCCACGGGCTGCTTCAACACTTGCGGCTCCGTTTACGTTGCATTCGATGAGCTTTGTAGCACCTTCTCCATCAGCCGCAATCTTCATCGCCATTATTCTGTTCATTTTGTTAAGGGCAGCCAGGAAAACCTCATAATCAGCGCCTTCACCGGTAATTTCGCGGTTGCCGGCCAGACCGTTTGCCATAATTGTAAGCGTGTCATTTGTAGAAGTATCGCCGTCTACGCTGACGCAGTTGTATGTTCCCAAAATTGATTCATGAAGTGCCTTAGAAAGCATTTCCGAACTGATTGCACAGTCGGTTGTAATAAAGCTGAGCATTGTACCCATATTGATGTGAATCATTCCTGAGCCCTTGCACATTGTTCCCATGCGGCAGATTTTTCCGTCAAGCTCAAACTCAACCGCACACTCCTTGTAATGAGTATCTGTCGTCATGATTGCAATACGTGCTTCTTCGTGTCCTTTTTTGCTGAGTCCGTTTTTGAGTGTGTCGATATTGTTTTCTACCTTTGTTACATCAAACTGCGCACCAATTACACCTGTAGAATAAACTATTACATCTTCGGTTTTAATTCCAAGCGCACCAGCCGCAGCCTGTGCCATTCGGAGGGCATTTTCTGCTCCCTGAGCGCCTGTACAGGTGTTGGCATTTCCGCTAATTTCAATTGCAGCCTGAGCACGGCCATCTGCAAGGTGTTTTTTAGTGATTTTTACACTTTCGGATTGAACCCGGTTCTGAGTATAAACTCCAGCAGCGTTGCAGGGTACCTCTGAATAAACAAGGGCCATATCGTTTATTTTGCGGCTTTCTTTTATGCCGACTCTCATACCATTTGCAGTAAAACCTTTTGGTGCACAAACCCCACCATCTATAAACTTAATATCACACATAAAAACCTCGTTACGTTATAGTTATACCAACGTTATAGTTATACCAGTTTTGCTTGCAAAACTGGAGGCTGAACTAGATAAAGTTGTAGTTAATAATTTAGCATTCGGTTCAGCCAGGGAACGGCCACGTATTCCATTCTGCCTGATTTTTAGCACATGTCCACAGTGAATGATAAATATCCCGCTTTGTACCAGTCTTTTCAAAAATTGTCGGAAGATTTACAAACTCGTAGCCCTGAGCTTTAAGCACCGGTACTGCACGTTCAACAGCTTCGTATGTGGCAACATTTCCTTCTGTTACATGAAGAAGATAGATTGCACCGTTTTCGGCATCTTCAATAAGCTTGTTATAACGGTAATCGGCATCAAAGTTAGGATCCCAGTCGTTGCTTGCTTTTCCGCAGATAAAAGGAACAGTTATTGCGTCGTACATCTGTGCACTTACCGAAATGTAAGGCGGACGGAAAAACTCTGCTTTTTTGCCTGTAAGCTCAATTATTGCATCATCGCACTTTTTATATTCGTCCTTAATCTGTTCAATAGACAGTTCTGCCATTGCAGGATGAGTCCAGCTGTGATTCTGAATGTCGCAGCCAAGCTCAACAGCGCGCTTGATTACTTTTTTGTTGTTTTCTGTAATTTTATTTCCAATCAGAAAAAAAGAAGCCGGAATGTTGAACTTTTCCAAAAGGTCAAGCATTTTTTCCATTGTGTGGTCATCACCCAGATTCGGACCATCATCAAAACTTAAGCACAAATACTTACTCATAATTGTTGCTCCTTATTATAATTAATCAGTTTATACTGCTTAGCTTTTACGCGCCGTGCATAATCAAAAACATCGGTCAGCGGAGTGTCAAAAATCATACCGCCAACAGGAAGATTACCGGGTGTATTATGCAAAAAGGCTACGTTGTGAATGTCACTACCGCTTGTTACAGGAAAATCGTATTCCTTTGCATAAAGTTCGGCAAGTACGTTTTCAGAAGCCTTGTTTCCAGCGTTGTAAATCTCTACTCCGTGTACGTCGCGCGGATGGAGGTGGATTGCCTGAATGTAGTTGCGCATGCGGAATGGGTGTGCCTGAATCATAAGTCCGTTGATTTCGTTTACCGCATTAAAGAGTTCGGTGTGGTTCCAGTGTTCAATTTCAGGGTGAGCCAGAAGCCAGGTTTTATCAAAACCGTAAACAAGGTAGTCGTCGCCGTGGAAGGTCTGTTCAATGCCGAAGAAAACCTTAAACTCTTTTTCGGTTCCAGTAAGATTGTTTTCCCGGTTGAAGGCTGCCGCGGTCTCAAAGGCTTTTTCGTAACCGCTGCAATAAATGTTTATTCTTGTTTTCCAGTCGGCTTCGTGTTCGCGTGGAGCAGCGGTGTTTCCGCCGAAAAAGTGGTCGGTAACAAAAATACCTGAATAGCCTGCTTCAAAAAGTGGTTTTATATAATCCGAGCCGGAAGTACTGCCACAGGCGCTTCCTTCCAGTGTGTGCAAGTGTGTTTCGTATTTGAAAGCTTTCATATCCATTTCCTAATGAGATGATTATATATATTTAAGAATGTTTACGCAATCTTTAGGTTTAATGGCTTAATGTAGTATCATTATTGTAAATAATCATATATAATCTTAACTTATGATTAAGAACAGACTTGCCAGTTTTGGGATTATTTTGTTAGTGTATATTATTGCTGCTGCGGGTGGTATATTCTTCTATGATTTTCTTGCAAATAAGACATTGTTTTCTTTTTATTTGATGATTTTATTCGCTGATATTTTTGCTACAGCACTTGTTTTCTTATTCAGTGTGTTTTTAAATAATTCTTCGGTGTATGATCCATATTGGAGTGTTCAGCCACCGGTAATTATGTGTGTTGCGATTGCAAGATGCGGTGGAAATCTTTTTGTATGGCTTGTTTTTGCTGCAGTCATGCTTTGGGCAATTCGTCTTACAGCTAACTGGGCATATACCTTTACAAACCTTGAACACCAGGACTGGCGTTATACAATGCTCAAAGAAAAAACAGGCAGACTTTATCCTCTTGTTAACTTTCTGGGGATTCATCTTTTTCCAACGCTTGTTGTTTATTTATGTATTATCCCTGCAGTTATTACAATTCAAAATGGGGTTGAGTTCAATCTGTTATGCATTCCATTTATTGCCATGAGTTTTATTGCACCAATTTTTCAGGGCATTGCAGATGTTCAGATGCATATTTTTAGAAAATCCGGTACCGGGGGATTTATAAGAACTGGTCTCTGGAAAAAATCACGTCATCCTAATTATGTCTGCGAAATCCTTATGTGGTGGGGAATTGATTTAGCCTGCTTCTTTGTAATGTCGTATAACTGGATTTTCCTGATTGGTGCTTTAGTAAATACTCTTATGTTCCTGTTTATAAGCATTCCTATGGCCGATAAACACCAGTCCCGCAAACCAGGATTTGAAGAGTATAAAAAATCCACCAGAATGTTATAAGCAATCTGGTGGAATGATTTTGCCAGTTATTTTTATTTTACCTCATTCACAAGTTCTTCGTTGTCCGCAAATGCTTTAATGTTTTCCAGTGTTGTATCTGCAAGATTTTTGAGTGCGTTTGTTGTAAGAAAAGCCTGGTGCCCTGTGATGATTACGTTAGGGAAGGTTAATAATCGGGCAAGAACATCATCAGTCATGATGTCTGTTGACCAGTCACTGAAAAAGTATTTGCTTTCTTCTTCGTAAACATCCATGCCAATTCCGCCAATATGTCCGTGTTTGAGTGCGTGAACAAGTGCTTTTGAATCTATGAGTGCACCGCGGCCAGTGTTGATGATTACAGCATCGTGCTTCATCATTTTCATTGTGTCGTGATTTACAATATGCTTTGTTTCTTCGGTAAGAGGGCAGTGCAAACTGAGGACATCACTCTGCTGGAATATTTCTTCCTTACTGACATAGGTTGCACCGCTTTCTTCTGCCCATTTCTGATTCGGGAACAGATCATACGCTATAATTTTCATACCGAAGCCTTTCAGTATTCCCGCCATTATCTGCCCGATTTTTCCAGTGCCTATAATTCCAGCGGTGAGCCCGTGCAGGTCGCGGCCAGTAAGTCCTTCTATATTAAAGTTAGCAGTTTTCGTTCGCAAATATGCCTGCGGAATATGTCTTGTAAGAGACATCAACAGGGCCGCTCCGTGTTCAGCTACGGCATACGGAGAGTAGGCGGGAACGCGCACAACCTTTATTCCAGCTTGGGCAGCAGCCTTAAGATCTACGTTGTTAAAACCTGCACAACGCAAAGCAATCAGTTTTACACCGGCATCCTTGAGCTTTGAGATAACTTCTGCATTTGCAACATCGTTTACAAAAATGCAGGCTACATCAAAACCAGCGGCCGTTGTTGCAGTATTTTCATTCAGCTTGTAGTCGCGGAAATCTATTTCATAATTAAAGGCTTCGTTTGCCTTTGTAAAAGAAGCTTTGTCATAAGAACGAGTATCAAAAAAAGCTATTTTCATTTTTTACCTCCAGGTTGTTAGTTTAATCTATCACTTTAAATATAATACCAAAGAGCAGTTCTAACAAGGTAAAAGTACATATAATAGCTTGTAGGAATCCCACTGCTAGTTTTTATCTTTATTATTCAGTAAACTCTTGGTATGAACATGGTTTATGTTGCGGATATTCAAAGCCTTGCAGATAAATCCGTTTTTGAAAAAGCTTACATCTCTGTTTCCGAATACCGCCGTCAAAAGGTAGACAAAATGAAGCACCAGGAGGATAAAATGCGTTCTCTTGGTGCTGGTTTGCTTTTACAAAAGGCCCTGTACGATTTTGGAATTGATGAAAAAAAAGCTGTGTTTGAAACTAACCAGAACGGTAAACCTCATATTCTGCACGCGGACAGAGACTCCGGTCTGCCTCCCTTCCATTTTAATCTTTCCCATTCCGGTGATTATGCCATGTGTGTTATTGGGGACAATCCTGCTGGCTGCGATGTTGAACGTGTTCGCAAAATAGATTTGAAAATTGCTGACCGCTTTTTTGCTCCTTCAGAAATCGAACTTATAAAAACTCAGCCCACCAGCGAAGCCAAAATCAACACATTTTTCCGCCTGTGGACTTTAAAAGAAAGCTACATAAAAGCTGAAGGGCAGGGGCTTTCTATGGGTCTTAATACTTTTTCAGTGCAGCCAGATTCCAATAAAATACTCCGCGATAATGTTGAGGTTGCCTGTTCCCTATATGAGTTTGATGTTGATAAATTCTACAAGTTTTCCGCCTGTATCCTGGGACCCGGAAAATTGAGTAATACTGCAAAAATAATCACATTATTGTAAACATAAGTGTTTTCCACTATATTTAATCTGTTATGAATAAAGACAACAAAACAGTTTATATTATAGGCCACAAAAATCCCGATACCGATGCAGTAGTTTCGGCAGTGGCTTATGCGCGCTTAAAAAATCTTCTTGGTTACGAAAATTACAAGGCCGCCCGCGCCGGTCACCTTAATCCTCAGACAGCATATATTTTTAATAAGTTTAATGTTCCCCGTCCGGAATACATTCCAGACTTAATCCCAAAAGTAAAATACTTTATGCAGACAAATGTGGAATCAGTTTCGGAAGAATGTTCGGTTTGGGAATCTATTGCAAAAATGGAAAAAAATGCAAACCGTGTAATGCCTGTAGTAGATAAAAATGGAGCTTATCTTTCGCTCCTGCATTATTCAGGTTTTGCAAGAAGTGTGCTCACAATCCTTAATCCGGAAAAGCGCCATCTTTTTTCAACAAGTATAAATCTTATACAAAAGACCCTGAATGCCCAGCCAATCATAATTGCAGATGATGCGGACAAGATTTTTAAGGCTTCAATCCATGTCGGTTCTTCGGAAGAAAATACTTTTGCAAGTCATCTTGATTCTCATTCATCTGAAGCAGTTATTGTAATTGCAAGTAACAGGGAAGAGATTCACAAGGTTTGTATTGAACGCAAGGTTAAGCTCTTAATCACTACAAGCGGATGTGTTATCAATAAAGAACTTCGTGACCTTGCAGAAAAAAATAAAGTTTCTGTAATTACAAGCCCTTATTCAACTTCTCCAACATCTATGCTGATTGCGTATTCAATGCCGGTCAGCGTTATGGGCGATAAAGAGATTAAGACTGTAAAAATAAATGACACCGTATCAAAAATTAAAAGCCTGCTCAACGATGCTCACTGTAAGTATCTGCCGGTTCTGGATGATGATAGAAAAATCATCGGTATGATTTCTGAACACGATTTGATGAAGGAGCCGAACATTGAAGTTGTTCTTGTTGACCACAACGAAATGTCGCAGGCAGTTGAAGGAATTGAGCATTACACAATCCGCGAGGTTGTTGACCATCACAGAATCGGTTCAATTACTACAAAGAATCCAATCACTTTTATTAACAGACCTCTTGGTTCAACTTCAACTCAGATTGCGGGCCTTTACAACGAATATAAGATTCCTATTCCAAAAGATATAGCACCTCTTCTTCTTTGTGGAATCCTTTCGGACACCCTTGTTTTGCAATCTGCCACAACAACAGACGTAGACCGCGAAATGGCAGAGTATCTTTCAAGTATTACTGATCTTGACATAAAGGAAATTGGAAACGAGATTCTTCTTGCGGGCAGCAATGTTTCCGGCCGCGAACCTGGTGAACTTGTAAGACAGGATTTGAAGGAGTACACAGAAGGTAAGGTTGTTTACACTGTCAGCCAGATTGAAGTTGGCAGCACTAAGGAAGTTCTTGAACGAAAGGAAGCATTCCTCAGTGAACTTGAAATTGAACGCCGCAGCCGAAAAGGTCTGTTCTCCTGCCTGCTTGTTACCGATATTACAACCTTGTCGAGCATCCTGCTTGTAAGTACAGAAGGCAAGTTCGGCCAGTTTATCACCTTCCCAAAAACAGAAGAGAATGTGTACTATCTGCAGGGTGTAGTTTCCAGAAAGAAACAGTTGATTCCACTGATTACCGAACAGGTACTGAATTATTTGAAGTAAAAAAAATGTCGGGCCTGGCCCGACATTTTTTTTACTTCAACAGCTCCATTCCAGCCTTATTGTTCCAGCGTTTTGCAACATCATAAGGTGTTTCGCCAGAATTGTTCAGGGCCTGTCTGTTCAAACCAAAGGTAAGCATTCTTCGGATTGTAGTTTCATTTGCAGTTCTTGCCGCATAATGGAGAATTGTATCTCCAAGAATATCTGAAGAATCGCCAAAGTATTCAACTAAATCATCAAGAACTTCAACAGTATCAGGATTGTTGAAGGCAAGAGTTATAGCACAGTCACCGTTATTGTCTGCAATAAAAGGGTCAGCCTTGTAATGAATGAGTGTTCTTGCAAGAGAGTTCTGCTTCTGGATAATTGCATAATTCAAAGGAGTAAGCCCCTGACTGTTTCGCTGGTTTATATCATAACCTCTAAGAATAAGCTGTTCCAAAACTTCGAACTTGGCTTTGCAGGCAATTGCAGCATGAAGAGGATTGTTACCGTCACTGTCGATAAGCTTTAAGTCTTTTCCAAGTACAGTATTAATAAGGGACAGGCTTTCATTTACAACAAGTGAGAACGGTGTTTTTCCAAAACTGTCGCGGCTGAGTGCATTTCCACCATAAGCAGAAAGTACTTCGATAATATCAGGATCTTTTACTACAGCACCTTCATGGTATGCATTTCTACCATACATATCCTGCAGAGTAACATTTGCACCATAAGCAAGTACAAATGGAATAACCTTTACAGCCTTCTGAGAAACCGCATCCATAAGAATTGATTTACCTGTTATGTCACAGCTGTTTACGTTTGCATTATTTTCCAGAAGGATTTTAGCACTGTCGATTGAGTCGTAGTTAGCGGCAACTGACAAAGGAGTTTTACCGGAAATATTTTTAGCATCTACTACAGCACCCATTTCTATTAAAGTGCTTGTGGCTTCAAGTGTATTCCACTGAACGCTCTTGTGAAGCGGAGTATTTCCAAGTAAATCCCTGGCATTTGGATTTGCACCCTTCTGAACAAGCAGCTTGATTGTAGAAACAGAGTTTACCATAGCTGCATCGTACAAAGGAGTTTCGCCAAGAGAGTTTTTCTTATTGATGTCTGCACCTTTATTTACAAGATAAGTAATACATTCATCATATTTCCATTCAGCTGCATAATGAAGCGGAGTGTTACCGTTACCATCTGAGCCGGCAATTACCTGAGGAGTAATAAACCAGTCTCTTAAAGCTCCGCCTGTAACCATAGCATATCTGAGCGGAGAAAACTCTGCTGCATTTTTTGAATAAATATCTGCACCCTGCTTAATTAAAAGCTCACCAGCTTCCCTGTAATTATTTGTAAGCGCAGTATAAAGAATGTTGTCACCGTCACCGTTGCGTGAATCAATATCTGCACCGGCATTTATAATATAGCGGATACTGTCAATGTTAGCCTTTAATTTTACAGCAGTATGTAAAGGTGTATAGCCTTCAGAGTTTCTTGAAGTAACATTCTGACGTGAAATAAGATTCTGAATAATTGACTGATTTCCGGTTGTGTTAGCTCTGTCTAACGCTTTTTCCAGCGGAGTCAGATGATTTTTGTCTTCAGCATTTATATCTGCTCCAAGATTGATAAAGAAAGAAACCTGATCTGCAAGTCCCTGCTCAACGGCAAGTGCAAGAGGTGTTTTTCCGTATTCGTTACGGGCATCAACATCGGCACCTTCTTTTACAAGTCTGTTCAAAATAAGGTTGTTAACTTCGCTCATCGTTGCACTGTGCAGAGTTGTGTTACCGTAGTTATCTTTTGCGTGAACATCAGCTTTGTAATTCAAAAGGGTAGTGTACATGCTGATCTGCTGGTCTTTAGAAATAACGAGCAGAAGAGGAGTCCTTCCCTGAGTGTCGCGGGCGTTGATATTAGCACCATTGTCCAGAAGAAGCTTTGCTATTTCCGTTCTACCATAAGTTGCCGCAGTATGAAGGGGTGTTGAACCGTCATTGTCCTGTGCAGAAATTACGGCACCGTTATCAATAAGGAATTGGGCAATTCCATAATGATTATTGATTACTGCCATATGGAGCGGAGTAAGGTTGTTAGTGAATCTTAACGCAACGTTGTAAGTGCGCACGGTATCTTCAAAGTAGGCAAACTCGCCGCGAATAGGTTCACATCTTGCCTTAATAAGCTCTGCCGCAATCTTTATGTTTATAGGGTCGGAAGTATCTTTGAGGGCTAGGGCAAGAGGTGTTAATCCTTCATCATTTTCTGTAGAAAGATTTACGCCTGCTGCAACACATTTCTGGATTGCATAAAGATTCTTTTTGAGAATAAAGTAGTGAATCATTGTCTGACCGTTTGCATTCTTTATAAGTACAGATTTTGGTGTAATAAGTGCGTTGTAAAGAATATCACTTTCAATTTCTGTAATACGGTCAATTGCATTCATTCCTTCTTTGTCTGTAAGGAAAATATTCTGTCCGTTTTCAGCAAGAACTCTGAGAACCTCGTATTTTCGGCCAAGAATTGCTACGTGAATTGGTGTATTACCATCACGGTTTTTGATTGTAGGATCAGCACCCTGTTTTAAAAGGTATTCTACCATTTCAACGCTGCCCATTGAGGCTGCAAGATGAAGGGCCGTGTTTCTATCTGAATCGAGTTCGTTTACGTTAATTTTGGTAAAGAACAGGTTTTGAGCTTCCTCAGTTCTTCCCTGGAGAATGAGCGTGTGCAGCGAAGGTGATTCAGCTTTTGCTACATACTCTTCCTGATCTGTTGAGGCACAGCCTGTAGACAGGGTAATCACTGAAAATATAGCTGCGGATAATATAATTGCTCCAAAAAATGTAGATTTCTTCATAGAATATACTCCATCAGAACTATTATCGGTAGGTATTACTATAAACTTTAGGAAATCACTCATCCATATCGGAAAGACTTGCAGGGGCTTCTGATATTTTAGAAATTGCTTTAGATGCTGCTTTTGGCGATTTTTGCATAAGGGTCTGGAACTCTTCTTTTGTGAATACAATAAAACGGCATGCTGTTATTGCCACTCCATCTCCCGGCTGCTGCTGGTTCAGTATACAAGGTATTTCACCAATAAAGTCACCTTTTTCATGATGAACAATCTGCTGTTCTGTTTCTTCCACCATTTCTCCGCGGTAAAGATAGTAAACATATTCCGCTTTATCACCCTTGCTGAAAATAATGTCGCCGCTTTTGTAAGTCCGCATGTTTTCTGTAGTGATGAGAGCCGCCGGATTTATAAACATCATTCTCTGGAAGGATTTTAGCCAGCCCTTTTTTTCGTCAGAAGAAAGCAGGTAGATTTCACTTAAGAGAAGGGTGTCAAAAAATTGTGTTATATAAATCATCTGTGCATTAAACAGGAAGAAAATAAAGAAAAAGTAGATTCTCATCATCAGAATTACTATTGTACTGATTGTTCCATATACAACGTTGTAATTCGTAAGATTCATAAACTTATTTATGAGGAAGGATATTACAAAAAAACCGATTGTGCTCAAGGTTGCATAGAAAATGCAGAGATAAAGGGGAGGCTTTGTTCCCGACATTATCCTGTAAATAAATAAGGTGCATATAAAGAATATAAAGTACATTATAACAGAAATAATAGTGTGTGAGTTCTGGCTTACAATATCAGGCAGGTATTCTCTTATTGGTTCAAAAAATCTTGAGGATGCAAGCTGATTTAACGAAAAGGAAAGAATAATTACAGAGGTGATTACTACAATTATCAAAAACTCTGTAAAAAAGGCAAAAAGCTGATTGAAAATGTTTTTTCGTTTTATTGCTGCACGGAAGATTTTGGTCATTGCCTGGGCTAAGGAAAGTCCGAGCCTTCTTGCCATCCATAAAATCCAGATTGCAAGGAAAATATCTACAAAATGGAAGTTTTTGGAGTGCAGGATATTATTTATTAATGGAGTTATGTTTATAATCGATTCGATGCTGGAGGCAAAAGCAAGAAAATAATCTATTATTTCTGGTGAAACTCTAACAATTCCCACCATGATGGTAAGAATTATTAAAATTAAAGGCACCAGTGAGAAAATGAATCCAAAGGAACAAGAGGATGCGCTTTCCCAAAGAGTGT
The DNA here is from genome assembly GCA_016290335.1 of Treponema sp. The sequence goes on from JAEETM010000025.1 coordinate 26,716, forward strand.
TGTTCTGAAAGTTCGAGCAGCAGAGGTAAATCTTCTGCCCGAACTTAGTCAGTTTTTGAGAACGCTTAAGCTTAATCTTTTTTATTTTTGGACGTGCTTTATCGTTCATAATCCCTGAAACAGATACTGAATCCAGCTGTTATGACTAGAAATCAGCAAGCTTTGGTGCGCGTGGATAAGGAATTACATCGCGGATGTTTTCCATACCGGTTACGTAGCGCATAAGGCGTTCAAAGCCGAGACCAAAGCCTGAATGTGGAACTGTACCGAACTTACGCAAATCAAGATACCAGTCGTAAATGCTTTCATCCATACCACGTCTGTTGATTTCTGCAAGCAGCTTGTTGTAGTCTTCTTCACGTTCAGAACCGCCGATAAGCTCACCAATTCCAGGAACAAGAACATCAACAGCCTTTACGGTTTTTCCATCATCATTCTGCTTCATATAGAAGGATTTGATTTCTTTTGGATAGTTGTAAACCATTACAGGGCAGCCAAAAATCTTTTCTGTAAGATAGCGCTCATGCTCTGTTGCAATATCACAGCCCCAGTATGGCTTAAACTCAAACTTAGCACCCTTTGCCATAGCTTCTTCAAGCTTTGCAATTGCTTCTGTATAGCTTATGCGTACAAACTTGGCATTTGCAACCTTTTCAAGGCTTTCAATAAGGCCTGGCTGAATGCGTTTGTCAAAGAACTCAAGGTCGGAACGACACTTTGTTAAAGCCCAGTTCAAAAGGTATTTTACAAAGTCTTCCTGAATGTCCATGTCATCTTCAAGGTCGTAGAAAGCCATTTCCGGTTCAATCATCCAGAACTCTGCAAGATGACGAGGTGTATTTGAGTTTTCTGCACGGAAAGTAGGTCCAAAGGTGTAAACGCGGCTCAAGGCTGTTGCAAGAGTTTCTGCTTCAAGCTGACCGGAAACTGTAAGGGAAGCCTTTTTGCCAAAGAAATCCTTTGAATAATCTACAATCTTGTGAGCATCTTCAATTTTCATTCCGCCAATACCGGCTTTAACACCAAGCTCGGCAATTTTTTCCATGCTGAGAGTTGTTACCTGGAACATTTCTCCTGCACCTTCGCAGTCAGAGCAGGTGATTTCCGGTGCATTGATGTACTGGAAGCCTCTCTCCTGGAAGAAAGAGTGAACAGCAAAAGCCATCTGGTTACGAACACGGTAAACAGCACCAAAAGTGTTTGTTCTGGCACGTAAATGAGCGTTGTCGCGGAGATATTCCATAGACATTTTGTTTTTCTGCAATGGATATTCATCAGGGTTAGCTTCGCCAAGACATTTGAGGCTTTCGAGAGTTACTTCTACAGCCTGTCCGCTTGCAGGGCTTTCAATTAAAAGTCCCTCTGCACGTAAGCTTGCGCCAGTGTTGAGTCTTTTGAGTTCAGCTTCAATTTCATTTACATTTGCATTATTAGAAGGATTGTTGCGGTCAAAAGTGAGCTGGATATTAGCAAAGCAGCTTCCATCGTTCACCTGAATAAAAACAAGACCTTTTGAGTCGCGAACTGTTCGCACCCAACCGCACACTGTAACTTTTCTGCCGTCTGGAGAAGAAGTTAACAAATCTTTAATTAATACTGGTACCATTTGTACCCTCCTGTGTAAGGTGAGTTTTACCACCTAATAATGAAATGTAACGTAGATAATAACACTTTTTTAAACGTGTTACAATTACATTATTCTTTGTAAAAAATGCGTTTTCATGGTATAATATTCTAATTATGAGCAAAAAGATTGATGATAAAAACGATAATAAAGAAATAGAAAAAAGTTATAAAAGGCATATACGGGTCTGGAAGTTCAGTCAGCTTATTGCACCGGCACTTTTTAAGCACAGATTCAGATATGAATACGAAAAAGTAAAGAATCTTGAAGAACCCTGTATTATCCTGCCAAATCACACCTGTTATCTTGATCCAGTTCTTGTAGGTTTAAGTTTCCCAAAAAATCACATGTATTTTATGGCAAGCGAGCATATTTATCGCCGCGGTCTGGTTTCTAAAATCCTTTACTGGACCTTCCAGCCAATTGCCAAAATGAAAGGTTCTTCCGATACACTTGCCGTTATGAAGGCAATTCGTGCTCTGCGAAGCGGCAAAAATGTGTGTCTTTTCCCTGAAGGAAACCGTACATTTAACGGAGATACAGTAACAATATCAGAAGCAATCGGAAAGCTTGTTAAAACTACCGGTGCAAATATGCTTACCTATAAACTCACGGGTGGTTATTTTACAAATCCACGATGGGGTTACGGCCTTAGAAAAGGTAAAATGACAGGCTCAGTTGTAGCCTTTTATCCAAAAGAAAAGCTTAAGGAAATGACTCCTGCCGAAATTACTGCAATAATCCGGCGCGACCTTAAAGAAAATGCGTATGAACGTCAGCGGGAGGAGCCTATTCGCTATGTTGCAAAAAATCGTGCAGAAGGAATGGAATGTGCGGTTTGTGTATGTCCAAAATGCCGTTCAATTGGAACTATTGCAACTGACAAAAATTCTGTTTTCTGTAAAAAATGTGGTGTAAAAACTGAATACGATGAATACTGCTACTTTACCGATGATTTTGTTTTCAAAACTGTAGAAGAATGGGATTTGTGGCAGGATGAGTTCTTTAAAACCTGCATCAGTCAGAAAAAAGACAGTACCGATCCTTTGTTTTCTGATGATGAAATGGCCTGCAAAATCCTTACTCCAGATCATGTAGAAAAAGATTTGGGTACAGGACAACTCATTCAATATATAGACAGGCTGGAGTTTACATCGCCACAGGGAACTACGGCAATAAAGATTTCCGACTTGCCGGATATTGCACTTTATGAAAAAGACGGCCTTGTATTCTCCGATTCTAACGGCATTCATTACGAAATTAAGGGCAAAACTTTAAAAAATGTGCGAAAATACGTGCATGTTTGTAATTTTATAAGAAATAATCAGGTGTAAATCTATAAATCAAGTAAAAAAACAGGAGGAATTGATAATATGGATTATTCTGCATCTAACGTAGCACTTTGGAATGCAATATTTCAGGTTGGAATTATTTCTGTAATGGTTATTATTTCCAACATTTTGAGGACAAAGGTAAAGTTTGTAAAAAAATCACTTATGCCAACCTCTGTAATTGCAGGCTTCCTGCTGCTCGGTTTTAAATATCTTAATATCGTGCATGTGGATAGAAACTTTCTTGATGCAATTACTTACCACGGAATCGCTATCGGTTTTATAGCAATGTCGCTTAGGGTTCACAAAAAGGATGATTCTTCTAACGCATCCTTTGGAACTGCTGTAAGGAGTGGTGCTTTAATTGTAAGTACTTATTGTATTCAGGCTGTAATTGGTCTTGGCATTTCTATTGCACTTGCTTATACATTCCTGCCTGATTTGTTCAAGGCTTCTGGAATCCTTCTTCCAATGGGCTTTGGTCAGGGACCTGGACAGGCTAACAATGTTGGTTCAACCTACGAAGGACTTGGCTTTGCCGGCGGAAAATCTTATGGTCTTGCAATTGCCGCAGCCGGTTTTATTGTTGCCTGCCTTGTTGGTGTATTCTATCTTAATGTTTTAAGCAGAAGAAAAAACATAAATCGTAAAGAGCATGATGAAATAAGCGGTTCGGTTACAATTGATGTTTTCCAGGATGATGGAGAAGCTCCTATTTCTGAATCAATAGACAGACTTTCAATTCAGGCTGCCCTTATTCTTTTTGTTTATCTTATTACTTACCTTGTAATCTGGGGCATATCTTCACTCCTCGGTAGTAAAGCACCTGGTCTTGCTTCTACAATCAATCCTTTGCTCTGGGGCTTCAACTTTATTATTGCTTCGCTTTTTGCAACACTCACCAGAAATATTATTTCTAATATGAAAAAGCTTAAGCTTATGCAGCATCAGTATCAGAACAATTATCTTCTCAGCAGGATTTCCGGCCTTGCTTTTGATGCAATGATTATTTCTGGTATTGCTTCAATCGACTTTAATGATATTTCCGGCTTATGGATTCCTTTCATCCTGACTGTAATTATTGGAACTGTTGTAACTTTCATCTATTTGAAGATTATGTGTAAAATTGTTTACAAGGGCTACGAAGAAGAAGGCTTTATTTCTATGTTTGGTATGCTTACTGGTACAATAAGCTCAGGAATCCTTCTTGTACGCGAAATTGACCCTAATTTTAAAACTCCGGCTGCTAACAACCTTGTTTCCGGTAGCGGTATGGGAATTGCTTTTGGTGCACCAATCCTAATTCTTATTGGACTTGCACCTAAATCTACAGCTATGGCCTTTGCGGTAATGGGACTTGCTCTTTTATATTTTGCAATTCTTCTTTTGATTCTTACTATTAAAAAGTCTCCGAATACAGCGGCTGCGGCAATAATTAAGGGACCACTTGAAGTGAGTCAAAATGAAACAGAAAATGAGTAAAAAATAGCGGGTGTATCAAAATAACCCATATTTAGGCGAGAAAAGTCCTGTTGTGTCAAAACGACAGGACTTTTTTGTTAATATAATCTAATTTAATAACATAATTTCCAAAAAACAAGAAAAAAAGTTAAAAAAATAGTAATTTGGTCAACTTGGCACGAATATTGCTATAAATAGATGTAGCGCTAATGCTGCGATTTACATGGAGGACCAGATTATGAGCAAAAATGATTCAGTTTTATCAATGTATTTGAAGGACATCAACAACATTCCTTTACTTACTCATGAAGAAGAAGCAGAGCTTGCTGTAAAAGCCCAGAACGGCGACAAAGCTGCAAGAAATAAGATTGTTAATTCCAATCTGCGCTTTGTAGTAAAGGTTGCTAAAAAGTATCAGAATCATGGTCTTGACCTTGAAGATTTAATCAGCGAAGGAAATATTGGCCTTCTTACTGCTATTGATAAGTTTGACCCTTCAAAGGGCTTCCACTTTATTTCTTATGCAGTATGGTGGATTAACCAGGCAATTCTTAAGGCTGTAAGCGAAAAGAGCCGTGCAATTCGTCTTCCACTTAACCGTGCTAATGAGCTTGTTCGAATTGAGCATGCTAAAAAGGTTGTTGGCGGAAACAAATCTGAGCAGCAGGAATACGAAGAAATTGGTGCAATGCTCAATATGGAGCCTTCTCACGTAAGAGAAATGATTGCCATTTCACGTGATATGGTTTCTCTTGATGCAGAAATCAACAATTCAGATAAGGACCACACTGTTGTTGCAGACTTCCAGGAAGACAGCTTGTATGGTCGCCCTGATGAAAAAGCAATTGAACTTGCAATGTGCGAAGATATTGATTCAGTTCTTTCTACTTTGCGCCCAAGCGAAGCTAAGGTTATTAGAATGCGCTATGGTTTGAATGGAACAAAACCTATGTCACTTAAAGAAGTAGGTGATGTTTGCAATCTTACAAAAGAAAGAATCCGTCAGATTGAAAAGCATGCAATTACAAGAATGCAGCATCCAACAAGAGCAAGAAGATTAGAGGCTTATGTCGCATAACAAGCCCTTTACAAAGAATGTATAAAGCCACTTGAGCTGGGCTTGTTTGCAGTTTTGCATTCGCAAAACTGCTGTCACTTAGCGAAGGCAGATGTTTGTTGGTAACCGACAATTTGCACGGCCTTCGCTTCAAGTTTTGCTTTGCAAAACTTGGAACACTGTGAAGGCATCTGTTCTAGCCAGGAGAAGAAGATCCTTGTCGCGTACCGGGTCGGCAATTCCTAATTCAAGATTTCCAGCCTGCAGGGTTCCGGTAATTTCGCCGGGACCTCTTGTTTTTAAATCCTGTTCTGCAATATAAAAACCGTCTGTACTTTCACGTAAGGCTTTCATCCGTTCTATACCGCTTTCAGAAAGATTTTTGCTGTATATTAAAATACAATAAGACTGGTCTGTTCCACGTCCCACACGTCCGCGCAGCTGATGAAGCTGTGCCATGCCAAAGCGGTCTGCCTGTTCAATTACCATACAGGTTGCATTTGGAACATCAACGCCAACTTCTACAACAGTTGTTGCCGCAAGAATCTGTATTTTTCCGGAATAAAAATCATTGAGGATTTGAACCTGTCTTTCTTCATCAACCTTAGAGTGGATAAGGGCGCAGTTAAAGTCAGGGTAAATGTTTCTTGAAAGGTTTTCAAAGTTCTTTTCTGCAGATTTAATGCGGAGACCTTCGCCATCAGAGTTTGTACTGAAGTTACCGCCCTCATCATCATAAGAAAACTCGCTGTCTATTGCAGGATAAACAAAATAAGCCTGATGTCCTTTTTTTAGCTCTTTTAGAACGGCGTTATAGGCATTCTGCTCGTTGCCTTCTTTTACAAGGAAGGTTTGAATAGGTTTTCTTCCCTGTGGCATTGTCTTAATTACAGAAACATCCAGGTCGCCAAAAACGGTAAGGGCTAGCGTTTGCGGAATTGGAGTTGCGCTCATCATAAGAAGGTGAGGTTCAAAGGTGATGTTGTTATCTTCGGTTTTTCGGCCTTTTGCAAGAATTGCCTGACGCTGCAAAACACCGAATCTGTGCTGCTCATCAATTACGGCAAGCTGTAAATCCTTATAAACAACCTGGTTTGAAAAAAGTGCATGAGTTCCAATTACAATGTCAATTTCGCCGGATTTAAGGGCTTTGAGCAATTGTGTGCGCCCAGCTGATTTTACATTACCTGTAAGAAAGGCTACTCTTACACCAAGCGGTTCCAGAAGCTTTGAGCTTGTTTCGGCATGCTGGCGGGCAAGGATTTCTGTCGGTGCCATAAAGGCGCATTGTCCCTTGTAGCTGATTACCCTGAGGCAGGCAAAAATTGCGGCAAGAGTTTTTCCTGAACCAACATCGCCCTGCAAAAGGCGTGCCATTGTAAAGGGAAGCTTAGATGATGGAGAAGTGGAGCTGTTACAGTTGCCTGCATTGTCTGGTGCATTCTGAATAAGCAGCTCGTTCCTTTCCATAAAGCCGCGGTCAATTTCCTGATTGATTGTATTGATTACGCTCCTCTGGTCATCGGTGAGGGCAAACGGCAGTTTTTCAAAAAGCTTAAGCTGGAGGGGCGAAAGTGATTTTTCAAAATCTTCTTTAGAAATTGGTTTGTCGGACACTTGGGCTAAATCGGTGAAAGAAACGGAAGGAAGATTTCCCTTGTGCTTGAATGCCCTTTGTGCAATTGCGAACTGAAGCTGGTAAAGCTCTTCGTAAATGAGTGTCTGTCTTGCGGTCTGGACATCTGCAAGAGTTGCAGGCTGATGAATTAACCTTATTGCTTCTTGTTTAGAAAGAAGCTTTCTTTTTTCTATGATTTCCTGGGGCAGCTCGTCTTCAATGCCATGTGCGTATTGTTTTAAGGCGGAGCTGATTACTTTTGCAAGAACCTTTCGGGTAAGACCTTCTGTTAGCGGATAGATTGGAAGAATGCCTGAGTTTATTGGGGTCAGCTTTTTCAGGTTTACCGAACCGTTTTCGTAAGCTTCTTGCGGTGGGGTGATTTTATCTACCTCGAAGATAGAGCTTTCAAGCTTTCCATATTTAACATAAAACTGGCCGGTAACGCTTACAAAGCTTCCTGGTGGCAGCATTCTTTCTAGAAATGCGCGGTTAAAGCAAAGAAGCTCTGCTGCTGCAGTTCCATCACTGATGATGATTTTAAGCGTTTTCATCCTGCCGTAACCGAACCATTCGTGCTTAATAACCTGTGCAACTGTATGAACACGGCTTTTTTTCCATTCACAAAGGGGAGTTTTTCTGGTTCTGTCTTCATAATCACGTGGATAATATTGAAGTAAATCGCCAACGGTAAAAACGTTTACTTTTGCGAGAACCTTTGCCAGCTGCGGACCCACTCCCGAAATGGCGGAAACAGGTGTTTTAATATCTTTTATCTTCATTACCGCTGTTAGAATGGCAGCATATTGCACAGGTGGATAAGAATACCGGAAAGAATTGCTCCCAAAAGAAGAATTACTGCAAGGGTTATCCAGCTGATTAATAAAGCAGTCTGATAAGATACCGGATTTTTAGAGAAAGTGCTGCTGATTTTATAAACCGGCTTCTGGAGCATTGCATCTACGTTGTTCCAGCCTGAATCATAAGGTGTGTAGCCTTTTTTTACCAGGAGCACAATCCAGCGAACAAGAATGATGAGGGTTAAAATGCCCAGCAGGGAAGAACCAAGATTCCAGAAAAGAGAAACTATTGCTGCGAGTATTCCACCAAAGAAAATGCGACCTGTAAGTGTAATTCGGCTTAGAATTGTAGTGAGCAAAGAAAGGATTCCGATTGCAAGAATTGGTGAAAAATCAATGTTGCCAATTCTGAGTTTGCCGCTTTTTGAAAAGAGGTTCAGGTAGGGGTCACAGATTGATGAAAGAAACTTTCCGAAAGCAGTAAACTTAGCTCCCGGAAACCAGGTAAGAATAATGCTTATAACGCACAATATTGTATAAATGTTAATAATTGCTGATAGAATGCCTAAAATTGTCGAAACCATTTTTTGTCTCCAATTAATTAAATTGTACCAGTTTTGCTTGCAAAACTGGAGATGAAAGCAGATGAAATGAAAATATCAAATAAAGCAGAAGCTTTCATCATTATTCTGTCCAAAGGTCTTTTACAAAAGAAATATCCCTTAATTCATTCAGAACGTTTGGTTCGGCGGAAATGCCAAGCTGATTGTTTGCCTTTACAATAAAAGGATTATTTCCTGTGTCTATATGAAAATATACTGAACAATTACCCCTTTTTTCAAATAAAAAATCACGTAATTGCGAAATTGCTTCTGCAGAAGAAAAATTATTATCAAGAGTAATATGAACTGCCTGAATGGCCTGTGTTTCCAGCTTTTTTGGGTCTTCAATTGAAGAAACGATGAAGGATGGAGTGTCCCTGGAACCGTCAACCTTGCCCCGGAAAGCATAAATACCGCCATCCTGAATCTGACTCTTCAGCATTTCCCACTCTTTGGTAAAGAAGGTACAGTCAATTTCTCCGTCAAAATCACTGAGCTTGCAGAAGGCCATTTCCTTGTTATCTTTTTTTGTACGAATAGGATGGATTTGAGAAACCATACCAAGGGCAATATAATATCTTCCTGTATCTTTGAGCTGCCAGGGCTTCATTCCGCTGTCTATTAAAGCTTGTCTTTCGGCTTTTGCTTCTTTTGCTCGTGCTTCGATTGTTGAAGACTTTACGGTAACCGCCCGCTCAACGGCTTTTCTATAGGAATCCAGAGGGTGACCGCTTACATAACAGCCAATGCACTCTTTTTCCATATTGAGCAAATCCATCTGCGGTAAATCTTCAATCATTTGATACTTAAACTCATCGTAGGTAAACTCTTCGGCAAAATCACCAAAGAGACCGCTTTCGTTATTAAGCTTATCCTGCTGAACATCAGAAGCATAAGACATGGCTGCTTCGTAATTTGCAAGAAGGGTTGGGCGGTTGAGCTGTTGTCCTGTTTTTTCGCCGGTATGGTCAAAAGCTCCGGTTTTAATAAGAACTTCAACAGCCTTTTTGTTTATATAAGTTTTTCCAAGAGAATCGGTTTTTGTACCGGCACGCAGAAGGAAATCCATAAAGCTTTCATAAGGACCATTTGCGTTGCGCTCATCAACAATAACCTGGGCAGCAGTTTCACCAATACCTTTAATTCCTTTTAGACCAAAAACAATGCGGCCGTCAATAACATCAAAAATAACATCAGAGCGGTTTACATCAGGAGGGTCAACAGCAACACCGATTTTTCGTGCTTCTTCTATATAGAATGGAAGTCCATCTGTGGAAGTAATTTCGTTTGTAAGGTTTGCGGCCATAAACTCGGCAGGATAGTGTGCCTTAAGCCAGCCGGTGCGGTAAGCCAGAACAGAATAAGCCGCTGCGTGTGATTTATTAAATCCGTAGCCCGCAAAAGGAACCATAATTTCAAAAATCTTACCGGCATGGTCTTCTGTGTGACCTTTTTTAACAGCTCCCGCAATAAACTCTTCCTTCTTTTTCATAAGGACATCGAGCTTTTTCTTACCCATGGCACGGCGGAGCATATCAGCACCACCAAGAGAGAAGCCGGAAATAATCTGGGCAACCTTCATTACCTGTTCCTGGTAAACCATTACACCGTAAGTTTCTTTGAGCAAATCTTCCAAAGATGGGTCTGGGTATTCAATGGTTTCGGGATTCCACTTTCCGTTAATGTATTTTGGAATGTAATCCATTGGTCCCGGGCGGTAAAGAGCGTTCAAGGCTACAAGCTCTTCTATTGTGCGTGGTTTACAGTCGCGAAGAATCTTCTGCATACCAGGGCTTTCAAACTGGAATACAGCAACTGAATCACCGCGGCAGAAAAGGTCAAAGGTTTCAGGGTCGGTTTCGCTGACGTTTGCAGTAACAAAAGGTGGATCTTCAGGCTTTTTGTGCTTATTGATGATGTCTTCGGCGTAGCGGATAAGGGAAAGAGTTTTCAGTCCAAGGTAGTCAAACTTTACAAGACCACATGGCTCAATTATATCCATTGTGTACTGTACGCCAACTTCGCCGGTTTTAGGGTCTTTAAATACAGGTGCCCAGTTAGGAAGGGGGGTAAGACCAATTACCATGCCCGAAGCGTGAAGACCTGTGTTTCTTTTTACACCTTCCAGGCGGAAGGCCAGATCAAAAAGCTCCTGGAAGCGCGGGTCATCCTTGTATGGAATGAGCTGGCCACCATCAGGGAACTTTTCATTTGGCGGATTAAAGGCATCTTTGAGCATGGCCTTAGGATTATCTGGAATGCACTTTTTGAGCATGTTTACTTCGCTGAGTGGAATATTAAGGATTCGGCCAACATCGGCAATACAGTTCTTTGGTTTGAGAGTACCAAAGGTTACAATGTGTCCTACGTTAGCATCTCCGTACAAATCACGGGTATGCTGGATGATATCCTGGCGATAATCGAAGTCCATATCAACGTCGAAATCCGGCATGGAAACACGTTCTGGGTTTAAGAATCGTTCAAAGATAAGACCGTAACGGAAGGGGTCAATATCTGTAATTGTCATTGCGTAGGCTACCAGAGAACCTGCTCCAGAGCCTCGCCCCGGACCAATTGGAATATAAGGTTTAGGCCTCTTGTTTACGTTGTCGTAGGTTGATTTTGACCAGTTGATGAACTCCCATACAATTAAGAAGTAACCCGAAAAGCCCATGGAAAAGATTGTGTTCATTTCGTAATCGGCACGTTCGCGGATTTCTGGAGTGATTTCCTTGTAGCGTTTCTTCAAGCCTTCTTCTACAATGTGCTTTACATAATCATTCTGGTCCGACTGGTAATCATCGCCGTGGGTGCGGAACTCTGCAGGAAGCTCAAATCGGGGCAAACATTCTTTAAGCTCTGGGGTGGAATACTGCTTGATTGTAAGATTGCACATATTGGCAATTTTGATTGTATTGTCAAAGGCATCGGGACAATCCGGGAAAAGAGAACGCATTTCGGCTTCGGTTTTAAGGTACCAGCTGTCTAAATCCTGGTCGCCGCCCATCTTTGAGTGAGGCTCGTGAAGAAGATTTTTAAAACCGATACAACGCAGGGCATCCTGGGCAATTGCATCTTCACGCTCAACGTAGTGAACATCGTTTGTGGCAACAAGCGGAATGTTTAATTTGCGGGCAAGTGCAATCAGCTTTTGTGCAACGTATTTCTGGTCTGGAATTCCGTGGTCCTGAATTTCTATGTAGTAATGGTCTGGGCCAAAAAGCTTACTGTATTTAAGTGCGAGTTCTTCGGCTTCTTTGTCCATTCCGGCAAGAAGCATCTGTGGAAGCTCTCCCTGGATACAGGCAGAACAGCAGATTAGTCCTTCGTGATACTGTTCAAGCAGCTCCCAGTCTATTCGTGGTTTTCCATAATAAAGGGCGTTTTCGTCACAAAAGGCACGACTGGAAAGCCAGCACATGTTTTCGTAACCCTTCTGGTTTTCGCAAAGGAGGATTAAGTGGAAATAATGGGCATGACGGTCGCCTTCTTCTCCCTTGTGGCTGTAGGGAACATCATTTTTTTCGTAGTGGCTGCCGTATGCAACATAAAACTCTTCGCCTACAATCGGGTTTATTCCGTTTACGTGGCAGAGCTTTTCAAAATTGAGTGCGCCGAACATGTTTCCGTGGTCGGTAAGCGCAAGGGCAGGCATATTGAGCTGTTTTGCCTTTGCTACAAGCTTGTCGAGCGTTGCACAACTGTCCAGAAGTGAGTAGTCAGAGTGAACATGAAGATGAACAAAGTTCGATACCGGCGTTCCTTCCGGTGCAGCTGGAAATGTATGATAGTCAGCCAATTGGGAAACTCCTTTTTTAATTAATGCCTGTCATTTTCGGGCTTGCCCCGGAAATCTGTTTAGATTTTGTAAGAATTATTATATCACGAATCCGCGGGGATTTTAAGATGAAAGAGGTGGAAATGGGAGAAAAAGTGGATGGAAATAAACTGTTGACAAAATATAGTTGTGGGATAAAATATAATAAGAGTTTGGATTATCCCACGGAAATAAGGAAGTGTTTTATGGATTTTGTAAATCGTCATGCAGAAAATACAATAAAAAGACTTGCAGATTCGTATCCTGCTGTTTTGGTAACAGGTGCAAGACAGACTGGAAAAACGACTCTCCTTAGAAAGATGACAGATTCAAAATCTATTCCTTATATTACCTTTGATGATCCCATGGAAGAAAGCTCTGCTAAAAATGATCCAAAAACATTTATGGAATTACATTCTCAACCATTTATGTTTGACGAAGTTCAATATGTCCCGGATTTATTTCGTTATCTGAAAATGGAAATCGATAAGAACCGTCAAAATGGAATGTTTTTCTTAACAGGAAGCCAGCAATTTGCACTTATGGAAAAAGCTACGGAAAGTCTTTCGGGGCGAATTGGAATTGTTCAATTGTATCCGCTATCTGCCCGGGAAATCAGAAATGATAGTTTTAATAAAAGCTTTATTCCAACAAAAGAATATATTCTTGAAAGAAACAAGGCTTTATCAAAAACTGATTATTCTGTTCAGAATACATGGAACCGTATTTTTCTTGGTGGATATCCCGAAGTTATTAAAGGAATTGTAACGCCAAAAGATTTTTATGCAGGTTATTTAAAAACGTACATTGAGCGCGATATAAGAAAGCTTACGCAGGTTGCAGATGAAACTCAGTTTATTCAGTTTATAACGGTGGTAGCGGCAAGAACAAGTCAGCTTGTAAATTATCAGGATATGGCAAAGGAATGTGGAATCAGTGAGGTAACTGCAAAAAAATGGTTATCACTTCTGGTAACCAGTGGACTTGTATATTTACTTCAACCTTATGCAACAAATGTTGAAAAAAGGGTAGTAAAAACTCCAAAGCTGTATTTTATGGATACCGGTCTTGCTGCCTATTTAACCCGCTGGACTAGTCCTGAAGTTATGCGAAACGGAGCAATGGCAGGAGCATTTTTTGAAACTTATGTGGTTAGTGAAATAATTAAATCTTTTGCAAATAATTGTGAGGATGCTCCAATCTATTTTTACCGTGACAAAGATAAGGTTGAAATTGATTTACTCATAGAAGAGAACAATACCTTGTACCCTGTTGAAATTAAAAAAACTGCTTCTCCAGGCTCCGAGGATGCCAAAAATCTGTATATAACCAGCCGGATTAAAAATGTGCAGATTGGACAGAATGTTATTGTGTGCAATTGCGATAAGGTTGTTTCTGTCCAGAATAAAGATGTCGTTGCGCTGGCGGTACCGGTGGAGATGCTGTGATAGGATGATACTTTTTTACCGCCATTTGATTTATTAAAAGTTTAATTTGTCTTTTTCTGCTTTTCTTTTTGCAGCTTCTTTTTCTTTTTCAAGTTTATCGAAATATTCGTCAATCTCTTTATCTTTCTTTGGATTCGAATATGTAATTGTTACAGTTGATAATGAATCACTTACAATCATGGCAATCGCTAATCTGTCATTACCATCAAGTACTTTTAGTTCATATTCTATATTGAATGTAGGTGCTTTTTTCCAATAAACCTTAAAAAGAACTTGTGTATAAAATACAGTTGTTCCAAATAAAGATTTTGATTTAGACTCAGTAGATTCTTTTGTATCATTTGAATAACCGTATAGTTCTACTAGACGTTCTATTATAGCTTCACTCTTACTCTGATCATAAACATCGTTATAAATGGTTTGTCCCCTAAAAAGTTGATTTTTGAAAAAGTAATACAATCTTTGTTCTTTTTGTGTCTCATCTTTTATTCGATATACAATAATTTCGTCTTCATTCATAATTATATCCGCAGTTGGGTATATAATTGAAAAATCGTAAATTTCTGTGCCCCATGGCATAAAATCGTAACCTTCACTTCCAGATTCTACGAATCGCTCTTTTATTTTTGCTTTTGCTTTTTCCTTTACAAGTTTTGTGTATTTTTCGACTATAGGGCTTAACGAATTATCATAATTAATAATTTCGATATACATATTACCATCTTTACAATAGGAATAAACTCGTTTTATTGTTTCAGACCAAGGAATTAATACAAATGTTTTTGTTTCAGGATTTAAACTACAAAAAACAGTTTCGATGTCAGAACTATAGTATTGATTATCTTTAAATGTGAATTTATCAGAAAGAAGATATTCTGGTATTTCATTAACTTTATTTGAATAAGGTTCAGTAATGTTTAAATAAAAGTACGCACTCAAACTTATGAAGGGTTTTCCTGTCTTATTTATGATAATTACATCACCAGAACAAATAGGATTTCCTTTTTCATCAATATTATTGATTTCAATCATAAAATCATTTTCAAAGACTTTAAGAGGAATAGTATTTCCTTCATCTACTTCTATTTTTTTTGTGTTTTGCTCAGTATTAATTTCTGACTTTTTTTGATTCTCTGTATTTTGTACTGTAGATTTCTGATTTTCAGTTGAAAGTGTTCTGTCATTTTTAGTTGTTCTATCGGATGGAGAACATCTAAAGAAAAGAGATGATATTGATAGTAAAAGAATAGCTGCTCCTATTATATAAAAATTATTCATAATTTTTCCTCCAATTCTTATGGTTTATTTTTTTTATCTTTCTAAATCATCCGCTATTACAAGCAGAAGATTGTCAAAGTCACGAGTTGATAGTTTTTTATTGAACTCTTTTTCCAATGCTTTATGACATTTCTGGCATTTTAGATAGAATTTTACATATTCTTCGCTTTCTTTAGAAACGTTGTATTGTTTTATTTCCTCTTTTCCTATTTGGATATTTAAAGATAATGCTTCCAATACGTATTTCAGCCCTTTTTTTGCACGTGAATCCATAAGATAGAAATTGTCTGGCTGATGGAAATGAAGATATTTTGATGTCAGAGACCTATTCCATTTACCAGAAACCCTGTGAAAACAGTTCAAAATCAAATCATAAGTATAGAAGATTTGCTTAAAATCTGATTTATTTGTATTTGATAATGCATCATCAATTTTATCTCTATATTTTGACAAAGCTTTAGGAAGTATTTTCTCATAAACAGGAGCTTCTAACTTGATGTTATTCTCATCTTTTGCACCTCGTTCTATAGCGGCGGAATAGGAACGACCGATAAGCCATAACTTAGCAATTACCTCAGCATCATCTTTGTGATTTGGATATTTCTTGCACATTTCGTACAAAATATCATTTCCGACATGCCAATTTTTGTTCATTTCTTCTGCGTTAGCAAAATACTTTTTCAATTCGGATTTGGTCACTAGCGAAGGTCTCCTTATTTACACGGATTACGAAAAATATTTTCTCTAATTGAAAATTATAAATTCGCATATTGGATATGTCAAGATTCACTATTAGAGATATATTTCTATTATGGAGTCAGCAGAAATCAAAAGGATTTTTACCTCAAATATCAAAAAGTATCGCAAACTAAATGGTATGACACAAATGGAGCTTGCGGTTGCCGCCGACTTATCCGTAGGATTCTTATGTGATTTGGAAGGCGGTAAAAAGTGGGGAACTCTTGAAACTATGGCTAAACTGGCAAAGGCTCTACATGTCAAACCTTATCAGCTTCTGTTGCCGGAGGATGATAAAAATGCATCTGTCGTGCTCCACGAAGACTTATCGGAATTATCTAAGAACCTAAAACAAACAATAGACACTCAGATTGATTCACTAATGCAAAAATACGCTGAATAAAAAAAGTTCAATCACAAAATCTCCAATAAAACAATGTCTAAAAATCACAAAATCTCCACATTTTAAGGGGTTGATTTTCACAAAATCTCCATCTCCATCGAAGCTGTCACTATAACTAGCTTTATCCCCCCAATTATGCTAAAATACCCTTGATGAAGAGAATTATTCAAATCGGCATTATATTTGTTTCTTTGGGCTTGATGTTTTCGTGCGGGACTACAAAGGTGGAGCCGCAGGAGCAGGAAGACAAACAGACGGTTACAGAACCAGTTGCCCCGGAAAACGATGATAAATCAAAAGAGGATGTAAAGTCAGATTCTGATAAAAAAAAGGATGAACCTGTTGCTGAAAAAAAGGATAAATCTGATGGCGAAAGAAAACCTCTGCGAAAGCCAAAAAAGGTCAGAAATAAAAAAACAGAAGAGGAAGTAGAAGAAGTTCCTGTACCGGTGATTCCTGTTTTTGATGACTGGAAATATATGGGCTTTGGAACTGAAGTGCCAAAAGAGGTTGAAGAAGCGGTAAAAGCTGCCCCAGTTGATTTTATTGTAGATGGATTTAAGGTTTATGATGCAGAAAGCCGCAATGTGGTGATTTTGCATACCAGCGGATTAAATGTTGATCAGGCGGAGAGTAAGCTTGAGATTTCAGTTTCAAAGTCAGCTGCAGCAAATGTTCCGGCAGATATTTCTCTGGATGATTATGAAGCATCGGAATCGGGCTGGGTAAGACTAAATCTGGAATACTTTGCAGATAAATTGCAGGCAGAAGATGAAGGCAACCAAATCTATCAGGCTTTGATAAAATTGTTAGAGCAGACATATATTGCTTATCAGATATTTAGAAAAAAATAATGTGCTTGGAGGACAGAATGAAAGTTTTAGTAATTGGTGGTGCAGGTTATATTGGAAGCCATGTTGTAAAGGAATTGATGAAGGCTGGTCACAAGGTAACGGTTTTCGACAATCTTAGTAGCGGCTTAAGGTGCAATCTTTTCCCGGAAAACGGTTTTATTTACGGTAACATTCTTATAGAGCGTGATTTGGACGAAGCTTTTGCACAGGGCTTTGATGCTTTTGTTCATCTTGCGGCCTTTAAGGCAGCCGGCGAATCCATGGTTAAGCCTGAAAAATACAGCATTAACAATATCACCGGAACCTTAAATATTATGAATGCTGCGGTAAAGCACAACTGCAAGATTATGATTTTTTCTTCCTCTGCCGCAACCTTTGGTGAACCGCAGTATCTTCCAATGGACGAAAATCACCCTCAAAAGCCAATCAACTAAGATT
>JAEETM010000207.1 GCA_016290335.1 Treponema sp.
CTTCGATTTCATTCAGTATATGTTCTAAATCAGCGTTATCTGTTATATTCTTTAAAGCAAAATCCACATTACGCTTGAACTCTTCTTCACTTCTTGACTCTCTTATTTTTAATGTACCAAAAACTACTGCCCCGGTGATTACCAAACAGCCACCTATTATTGCAGCTGGCAACGCAAAAGTTTTAAGCTTTTCCACTATGCTCGGTTTACTTTCTAATTCAAATGGCCTTTCTGCAAATGTTGTCGAAGACGAAACAGTAAGTACTGCTAATACCCCGGACATTAATTTTATTAATTTTTTACTTTGATTCATTTTTTGCATAAAATCCCTACCTTTTGTACTTAAAAAAACAAGAAGCGGCCAGTTGAATGGTCGCCTTAAATTAATCACTGGTATATGGAAGCAATGCCAAATAACGTGCACGTTTAATGGCTGTTGTAAGTTCACGTTGATGTCTTGCACATGTACCTGTAACTCTGCGCGGCAAAATTTTAGCTCTTTCAGAAATAAAGCGTCTTAATTTTGTAGCATCTTTATAATCAATATTTTCTAACGTTTTATCAACACAAAAATTGCATACTTTTCTTCTCATTTTACGATTATTTCTATTATCGCGTTTTTCTGTTTTCTCTGCCAAATTATTTTCCTCCTTTAATTTTAAAATAATTAAAACGGCAAATCATCGTCAGATTCTATGGTTTCAAAGTCACTATCGCTTCCGTTTGAATATCCAGATAAATTTTCATCTGATTTTTCAACAAAGTCTGAAGCATCATTACTAATATCTTTTTTGGATTCAACAAAATGAACATTATTTGCAATAACTTCAAAAGCTTTGCGTTTATTGCCTTCTTTATCTTGATACGAGCGCGTTTGAATTGAACCCTCTATAGAAATAAGTTGACCTTTTTTAAAATACTTACACACAAATTCTGCGGTAGTTCTCCAAGCAACTATATCTATAAAATCTGTTTGCCTTTCTTCAGTGTTTCTTGAAAATCTACGATTTACCGCAATAGTAAAACTTGTTACAGCGGTATCATTAGGAGTATGTCTTAACTCCGGATCAGCTACTAATCTACCTGTTAATACAGCTACGTTCAACATAATTAATACAACCTCCTATGCAGATTTTTTTACTATCATGGTTCTTAAGACCCCGTCAGTAATCTGACAAATACGATCTAATTCTTTTGGGAAATTTGAATCATTTGTTGCAAAATCAAAAACAACATATTCACCTTCAGGCTCTTTGTTAATAAGATATGCAAGTTTTCTTTTTCCCCACTTGTTCATGTCTTTAAGCTCAGCATTTTTTTCAATTAATTCTTTAAATTTAGTAATTAATTCCTCGGTTTTTTCACCAAGTTTTACTGAAACAACTAAAACAAATTCATAATTAACCATCTTCATGGCACCTCCTTTTGGACTTATGATCTCGTGTAGAGATAAGGATTTGGTTAAAAACAACCTTGTATATTATACCACAAAAAATCATAAAAATCAATAAAAAAATAAAAAGGCCCCTATTCAAAAAGAATAGAGGAGAAAAGCGAATAAAAAGAGCAGGACAAGTATGAACTCAAAAAGGAGAAACGAACGACCAATTAGTACTGCCAAGCTAAATGTATCACTACACTTACACATGCAGCCTATCAACCTTGTAGTCTACAAGGGGTCTTATTGTAACCGAAGTTACAAAGGATATCTAATCTAGGAGATGGCTTCACGCTTAGATGCTTTCAGCGTTTATCCAAACCGCACATAGCTGCCCAGCGATGCCAATGGCATGACAACTGGTACACCAGAGGTGCGTCCATCCCGGTCCTCTCGTACTAGGGACAGAGCTCCGCAAATATCCAACGCCCACAGCAGATAGGGACCGAACTGTCTTACGACGTTCTGAACCCAGCTCGCGTACCACTTTAATCGGCGAACAGCCGAACCCTTGGGACCGAATACAGCCCCAGGATGTGATGAGCCGACATCGAGGTGCCAAACCTCCCCGTCGATGTGAACTCTTGGGGGAGATCAGCCTGTTATCCCCAGGGTAGCTTTTATCCGTTGAGCGACGGCATTTCCATACACAACCGCCGGATCACTAACTCCAACTTTCGTTACTGCTCGGACCGTCATCCTCGCAGTTAGGCTAGCTTATGCGTTTGCACTCAGTAGCACGATTTCCGACCGTGCCGAGCTAACCATTGAGCGCCTCCGTTACATTTTAGGAGGCGACCGCCCCAGTCAAACTGCCCACCAGACAATGTCCCCCGGCCAGATAATGGCCGCAGGTTAGAATTCCAATGATCTAAGGGTGGTATCCCAAGGATGACTCCACCGAGGCTGACGCCCCGGCTTCAAAGTCTCCCACCTATCCTG
>JAEETM010000208.1 GCA_016290335.1 Treponema sp.
AGCACCAATCGTAATATGCGGCGGAACTTTATTCTGAATCATAAAATCGTTCCCCGTCATTTCTGCAATATTGCTTAAAGCATCAAAAATAATTTCATTCACAGCTTTAGTAAAGTGAAGGGAAACTGCGTATGTAATAAAATCACTCATACCTTACTCATCCCAGCCTTTACAAACATCGCACCAGCCTGTAGCTTCCGAAGCCTGTTCAAGCTCTGACGGAGTTAGCTTTACCGAGGTAAACTCATTTCCACCAGCCGGATAAATGAAGTCAAATCTTTTCATCGAAACATCAAGCCATACAGGAATGTCTTTTGAAACATTAAAAGGACATACCCCGCCTGGAGCGAACCCGGTTATAGCTTCCACCTGGTCGCGTGCAATCATGCTTGGTTTTGTGTGGAACTGTGCCTTGAACTTGGAACTGTTCACCCGGCCGTCTCCTGCCATTACAACAATCACCGGCTTTTCATCAACAATAAACGAAAGAGTTTTTGCAATCTCTGCTTCAGAGCATCCAATCTGCTGCGCCGCATGTTCTACAGTATCAATCGTTTCTTTGTGTTCATAAATCCTGTCTGCGAATCCTTTTTCTTCAAGAAACTTAAAAACCTTTTCATTTATCATTTTTGTACCTCATCCTTTTATATCATTTTTTTAGGTTTTAATCTAATGCCCAATCATCGTATTTGCACGGGATTCTACAAAAACCTTATATATTATATAGTGTACGTACTGTCAAATTTCTTCTATGCTGTAAACCAGTCTTCCAGGCGCAGAAAAGATTTTTCCTTAAATTGTTCAAAGTCCGAAGTGTTGTGAGTTACAAGCACCATGCCGTTGGAAACTGCCGTTGCGGCAATCTGAGAATCATAGTAAGGAACAGGTTTTCCGTTTTTTTCGGCTGCGGCCTGGATTTCGCCACAGATTTGGGCGGAGAACTTGTCGAAAGAGATGACTTCAAAATCTTCTTCATAATTTGAAAGACATTTTTTAAGATACTGCTTTTTTCTTCCTTCAGGCATTCGCGAAACTCCACGTGTTAATTCCTGCCAGGTAATCGCAGATATTGCACACAAATCCTTTCTAGCTCTGTAGAATTCAAGAACCTGTTCATTCGGTTTATCTTTTGAAAATTCCGAAACGATATTTGTATCTAATAAATAAGTCTTCTTCATATACATTCCTCCTATACCCTAAGCCCATGGATCTTTATTAGGATCCGGACATTCTCTTGATGGTGTAAAATCAAATCCTACATCATCCACAACATCTGCATACTCTTTTTTCAATGCCTCAAGTTTATCAAGCAAATCCGGGTTTTTGTTTTCCATTTGCTCATACTCCTCATAACTGATAATCACCGCCACAGGCTTATCATAGCGGGTAAGTTCAACAACTTCGCCTTCTTCTGCACATTTTACCAGCGCCGAAAAATTATTACGCGCCTCATAAATAGAAGTTCTGCACATAGCGACCTCCTGTATTCTAATTTCATAAGGATTATAACATGAGAAAATATGCTAGTCAACAAAATAAATGTTAGCCAACTTTAAGGTTTTAATAATTTGATTTCCAGACAGTTTTTACGATTTCAGATTCTTTTCCCTGATAGACTCCCAACCCCTGGAAGATCTGAACAAACCCGCATTTTTCCAAAACGTGCACAGAGGCTGTATTTTCCGCAAGGCAGATTCCGTAGACTTCTTTGATATTGAGTTTTTTTGCCATATCAGGAGAAAAAGTTGTGATTGTAAGACGCGGATTTTTTATATTCATAGCATGCTCTTATAATCTTCTCTAAGCAGACCGTAGATATTATAGTCGCAATAAACCGAAACCATTTTTCCCTGGCGAACGGTTCCTTCTTTTATAAAACCACATTTTTCCATAACTTTATTTGAGGCAATGTTTCTTACATCCACACGCCCATTCAATCGGTCTATTTCCGTGTTCTCAAATATAAACCGTACCACTTCCTTTAAAGCTTCTGTAGTAATTCCCATATTCCAGTACTCCGGATTAACTCTGTATCCTATATCACCCATTCTGGCATTTTGGATATCAAATACCGCAATCATGCCTACCACTTTATTGGATTCTTTCAATACAATTCCCCAATCAAAATCAGGAGAAGGTTTTCTTATTACCCAGGGGCGGGGATCAGGGCCAAACATCAGTTCGGGATTTTTCTCGTTCCTGCTTGCTTTTCTTCCCCAATATGTATAGATTTCATCTCTCCCAAGCCACTCTTTTAAATCAGCCACATCGCTTTCGTTAAGCGTACGAATAATCAATCTGTCAGTTTCAAGAATTGGTTTATCTATCAAATAATCTTTTAACATAGTTTCCTCCTTCAAATTCTGATTT
>JAEETM010000026.1 GCA_016290335.1 Treponema sp.
TTTGAGTTAGTTACCACTTACTGTGACCTGTGCAGTATAAGAAAAATATTCACCATCAATGTCTTTTGCCTGAAGATAAATAACGTATGCTCCAACTGGAAGTGTTGTTGTGTCAAGAGGGAAAACTGTTGGTACTGTACTGGAAGATGTCTGTGAGTTAGTCTGGACTACTCCATCAAAAGACCAGGTGTAATCTGTAAAGCCTGAAGCTGCCGTAAATGTGAGAGTTGTTCCACCAGCAATATGTGCTATATCATCAAGAGCTTTTCCATCAGCGGTTACAGAAACTGCAATATCATTTTTTACGTAAGATGGAATTGAAACAGCAAGTTCTGTTCCGGCTTTCTTAGATAACTTACCATTATTGTTATTGTCTTTGTCTACGAACCAATATTGTTTTTGCCCGTTAGAGAGGATTTGAGGTGTAATTTCAAAATGACTTGCAACGCCATACCAGGTTAATGTGGATGATGAGATTTCGTTGTTCAGTTTTATAAGACAAAGAGCTTCATCTCCTGTTGGATAAGCTTCTGGGGTAAGACGAGCATTAGGAGTTCCAGAAAGACCAGCTGTAACTTCTACCTGTACATTATTCTGCAAATATACGTCGTTTGGAATTGTGACAGTTGCTGCTCCACTTATTCTTAGATTTGCAGCTTTACTTAGGTAAATGCCTGTACCCAATCCACTTGGCGTTCCTGAAATGGTGTTGGTATCTGTTCCAGCTTCATTATCATGAATATAACCGCCATACAGTTCCATAAGGGCATTGTCTTCAAGGAATACACCGCCACCTTTTTTTGAAGCAGCATTGTTTCGAATATGGCTTGTAGAACCTTTCTGGAGTTTTAAGTAGCCACCGTCTGCAACATAAACACCACCACCAAAATCAGCATCTGTGTTGTCTGCTATAAAGGAGTTAGAATTAAGGAAGAGTTTTGCATCCTTTGAAACATAAGCACCAGCTCCACAACCAGAAAGACCACTGCCATTGTAAGAAGTTTTATTGTTTATAACTCGGGAATAATATTCAAGAGAAACGCTTGAGCCTTCCTGAATAAGCAGGCCGCCTCCGACAAGCTTTCCGTTCTTTATAGTTCCGTGGCCACCTTTAATTGCAATACAATACAAGGTTACAGGAACTGCTGTATTAATTGTAAGAGTAGTTCCACTTTCATTATCTCCAAAGTTCCCGTTCAATAAATCTTTTGGTTCGGTACTTACATAGGAAGATGCATTCTTTGCAGTAAGTTTTATTGAGTTTGCCTGAATCCTTCCATTCTTTGGATCAGAAATTGTCTGGGCTCCCAAAAGTTCGCCATCAAGAGTAACAATATAATCCTTTGAAATATCATCCATCTTATTCATTGCAGCCTGGAGTGAAGCCAAAGGAGTAGAAGCAGAAAGACCGTCGTTATTATCAGAACCGCCATTTTCAATTGAAGCAACATAGAGATTTGTTTTATTCTGCATAACCTTTCCATCACTGCCGATTGCCCAATGAGTAACCATTCCAGTTGCAGTTGCAGTCAGCGGTGTGATTGCAAACTTATCTTTTACTTCATCAAGACTTTCTATTGCTGTATTTGAAGCAAGCTTTATTACAGGACTGGAAGAATAATAAATAGTTTTTCCATCATCTGAACTTGGTGTAATATAAACAGGATTTTGTTCTGTTATGTTGATTAAAGAATCTTTAACATAAACAGGATAAGAGAGTGAATAAATATCATTTCTGTTATGAACACCAGAAGGAATTGCTGCAGTGCCGCTGAGTACAATACTGCTTCCTCCAGTAATATATATTGCACCGCCTTTCTCCGCAGAATTGTTTGCAATTGTTCCGCTGTTCATTCGCACGTTTGCATTAATGTCTGTGCCATTGCTTGCACTGTTTATATACAAACCGCCGCCGCCACTGTTATATTTTTCGTTAGTATTATAATTATAGAAGATTCCACCTGTGAGTTCTGCAGGTTCATTTTCACTTTCGCTGGTATAGCTCTTGTAGCCCATGTAAAGTTTTCCGCTTACGTAGATACCGGCTCCCATAGTTGCTACAGCATTTGCGCCTTCTCTTGAAGTTGGGGCAGAAGTTTGACTTGCATCTCCAACCACAGCATTTCCATACATAAACATTTTTCCGGCACTGGTTGAATTGCTGTAAATACATACACCACCACCATCACCTGTTGCCCAGTTTGCAGAAATTGTTCCGTCTGAAAAATGGAAGGTTCCTTCAGCAGCAACAAAAACACCGCCACCATTACCGCCTGTAGAATTATGATGGATTGAGCCGCCGGTCATAGTAAAAGTACCAGAGGCAATATATACGCCGCCAGCAGCTCCTGCACCATCATTGTAAGCAATCGTTCCAGAGTTCATTACGGTTGTACCTTTGTTGTAAATACCGCCGCCATGTGCATCGTAACCAAAGCTGTAATAAATACCGCCTTTAAGTTCTTTTGGTGTATTTTCAGTTTCGCTCACATATTTTTCATAGCCAAGATAAAGATTTCCGATATTATAAACACCGCCACCGTAAGAGTATTCGTTTGAACATTTTCCATTTTTTACATAACCATTTGCAACTGAAGTTACTGTTCTGTCGCCAATGCAGGCTTTTCCAACAAGATAAATTGTTCCGGCATTGTAAACACCACCACCATATTTTGCATCGTTACCGGCAATTAAAGCTCCATCAGAAAGGGTAACAGTTGAAGCCTCTGAAACAAAAAGTCCGCCGCCTTTTGTATGGTATGGATCATCACTGTTGTTTGTAGAATCGTTCTGGCTTCCGGTAAGCAGAAGATTTGTAATTGTAACAGGAACTTCTGTAACAACTGCAAGTACTGTTCCTGTATAGGCAGCTCCAGCTCCAGCAATATCTTGAAGACCGCGGTTAATTTTATCTTTAGGATTTTCATTTTCATCAAGTCCGTTATAGCCGGTAAGGTGAATTGCTTTTGCTTTATCCAAAGTTATTTCAGCCGGAATAATACTTCTGCCAAAATCTTTTGGGTATGTTCGTGCACCAGCTTTGTTAGTTCCTTCGTGAGGACCAGTTACATCGCCCATAATATAAATTGTCCAGACAGTATTTTTTGTTCCCTGTGCTATGATTGATTCACAGGCTTTGTCTACAGTTTCAAAAGGCTTTGCTTCAGTTCCATCGCCTTCGGTGTCATTACCTGTACCGGAAACATAAATGGTCATTTGGATTTCTGGCTCTTCTGGTTCCTGAGGTTCTTGTGGTTCGGTTGGCTCAGTCTGTTCTTCCGGTGCCTTAACCTTTTTCAAAGTAACATCAAGTGGAGTTTCGCCGGCTGTAACCTTTACTGTAGCCGAGGTTCCTGAATAAACTACAACCTTTTTGTTGTTTTCTACATAGTAGGCAGTTATCTCTGCATAAAGCTCAGTACCAATTGGAATAGATTCAAAATTTACCGTTGCACCCTTCGTAATAGAAATAGTCTTAGTTTCTGAATAGCCACCTTTAAGTTCAATATCACAAAAAAGGGTAGCAGGCACAGAGGATGATTCGGAACGCATAATCTTTGCATAGTTTTCAGCGCTTACAGAAAAAACAACAGATCCAGTTTTTTCCTTTAAATTAAAAAATGAACATCCGCAGAAAAAGCAGGCAAACGCAAATGCGAATCCAAAAAAAATCAAAGTTTTTTTAACGGTTTTGTGTGTAATGTCTTTCATAGAAAAATTATAACATCATTTCTATTATTTGTAAAAAAAACATAATTTTTGCGTTTTTTTAGAATAGGAATTAAAAAATACATCGGGAGACTGTCGTATTTAGATAATTCATAGTTTGTGTAGTACCAGTTGGTGGCTCGAATTCTTCTTAGCATTATGTTATATTGTTTCTTGGAAAGCAGTATGAACAGCGAAATTACAGAAAAGACAATTGAAACAAAGATTCTCACAATCAGAAATCAGCAGGTAATGATAGACCGTGATCTGGCCGAACTTTACGGAACAGAAACAAAAGTTCTAAATCAGGCTGTAAAACGAAATATTGAACGTTTCCCTGAAGATTTTATGTTTCAATTAAACGAAGAAGAGTTTATTAATTGGAGGTCACAATTTGTGACTTCCAATTCGGACAAAATGGGTTTAAGGCGTCCTCCGTACGCTTTTACAGAACAGGGAGTTGCCATGCTTTCATCGGTTCTAAAAAGTCCGACGGCTGTAGATGTGAACATTAAGATTATGCGTGCATTTGTTGCAATGCGCCATTTTTTGCAAAACAATGCTCAAGTATTTTCAGAAATAAATACAATAAAAAAACAGCTTTTAGATACAAATGTTCATCAAAAAGAAACTGACAAAAAAGTGGAAGAACTGTTCGACTTAATTGACAAATACAATGTAAAAGACACGCAGGGTATTTTCTTTCAGGGGCAGATTTTTGATGCGTATGCAAAGTTTGAAAGCTTTATTGCTTAGGCAAAACAGGAAATCATCCTGATAGATAATTATGTTGATTTAAGCATTTTGCAGCGACTTGCAAAGAAAAAGAAGAATGTTAATGTTGTAATTTATACCGACCCAAAAACAAAATTGACCGCTCAGGATATTCAGAAGTTCAATTCCCAATATCCAACACTTACATTGAATTACACAACAAAAATGCACGATCGCTTTTTAATAATTGACCAGAAAACACTTTATCATATCGGCGCTTCTCTAAAAGATTTAGGAAAGAAATGTTTTGCGTTTGAAATACTGGATTCTACTCTGATTACACATCTTTTGAAGAATGTATAAAAAGATTGAAAATAATTGCAGCTATAGTATCAGAACTTATTTAACAGTTTCTAGTTTTTTGTCTCTTTTCTTCCAATTCTTATAGATATAATTTCAACATTTCTTAAAATCCTGATTTATAATATTTGTAATATTTTAATTTACAGGGAATAGTGATTATGATTTATTATGTAAACGCAAAGGCAAAAACTAATGGAAACGGAAGCAAAGATTATCCTTTTAAAACTATAAATCAGGCAGCGGCTATAGCACAGGCTGGAGACGAAGTAATTGTAAAGCCTGGTATTTACCGTGAAAAAGTTGTTCCGCGCTTTGGTGGTACGGAAGGAAAACGAATTACATATAAATCTGAAAAGCCGCTTGGAGCTGTAATTACCGGTTCAGAAATCCTCAAGGGCTGGAAAAAATATAAAGGTGATGTCTGGACTGCAAAGGTTGATAACGGTATATTCGGCAACTACAATCCTTATACAACTTATGTTTGCGGTGACTGGTATTTTGCTCCAACTGTACGCCACACAGGTTCTGTTGTTTTGAATGGACTTATGATGTACGAAACTGCAACACTAGAAGAATGTCTGGAAGGTAAGGCTGACCCGTGTGCCTGGAACTTAAAGGAATCTGAATATAAGTGGTATTGCGAACAGGAAGGGGAAGCTCCGGTTCTTCAGTATAATGATGATGGTACGGTTTGTACCTGTAAAGATGAATATGTAGTAAATGCACAGGCAAAGGAAATCAAACACGGACGCTACACAGTTTTCTATTGTAATTTCAAAGGTCTGGACCCTAACAAACAGAATGTAGAAATCATTGCACGCCGGAACTGTTTTATGCCTGAGGTAAACGGACTTAACTATATTACTGTAAGCGGCTTCAAAATCTGTAATGGTGCAACAACCTGGGCACCTCCTGCTTCTTATCAGGATGGACTTATTGGTCCTCACTGGAGCCTTGGCTGGATTTTCGAAGACCTTGAAGTTTGTAACAGCCGCTGCTGTGGAATCTCTCTTGGTAAATACCGTGATGATGAAAACGATATGTACTTTTACACAAAGCATCTTAAGAGCCCAACCCAGATGGAACGAGATGCGGTTTGCCGTGGTCAGTATCATGGTTGGCTGAAGGAAAAGGTTGGTTCCCATATTGTACGCCACTGTCACATTCATCACTGTGAACAGACTGGTATTGTAGGACGAATGGGTGCGGTTTTCTCAACAATCGAAGATTGCCACATTCACAATATTTGTAATTCTCAGCAGCTTGGTGGAGCCGAAACTGCAGGAATTAAGCTTCACGCCGGAATTGATGTTCTTATCCGCCGCAATCATATACACGATTCCATTATTGGTGTCTGGCTTGACTGGGAAGCTCAGGGTGCAAGAATCACTCAGAATATAATGTACAATAACTACAGACCGGATGGTCGTGTGCCAGCAAAAGGTGCAATGTTCTCTTCAGATGTATTTATTGAAGTAGGACACGGACCAACAATAATCGATAACAACCTGCTGCTTTCAAAGGTTTCTGTTTCAATCCCGAGCGAAGGAATTGCAGTTGTTCATAATTTGATTTTGGGTGGATTCAGTCTTATAAACTCTGGTGTAGACAGTGTTGTAAATGGTCAGCGTGAGCCAAGATACACACCTTATCATATCCGCCACAGAACTGAAGTTGCCGGCTTTATGACAATTCTCCACGGAGACGACAGAATCTACAATAACATTTTTGTGCAGCATCATTCTGTAAAGAATAAAGAGGCTACAGCTGCATCTACAGAATACGAAGTTGTTGGAACTGCTCCTTTTGATATTTTCCCAACTTATGAAGAATGGATTAAAAACTTTATGATGGGTCAGGAGCCTGATATGGGAGCTCTTGCACAGTATCATTTTGGACACCTTCCTGTCTGGGTTGAAGGTAATGCATATTTCAACGGAGCTACTGTCTGTAAACACGAAAAAGATAATCTTGTTGGTAAGGGTAAGGCAAAAGCAAAAATCAGCTTAAAGAACGGTGTGCTTAAGAGCAATCTTGCAGAGCTGCTTGGCGATTACAAAACAGGCGTTATTTCTACAGCAGTTTTAGGTGCTGCTTTTGAACCGGAACAGCGTTTTGAAAACCGTGATGGAACAGATATCATCTTTAATGAAGATTTGTTTGGAAATCACCGCGGAACTGCTGTAATACCGGGACCTTTTGCAGAACTCGGCGAAGAAATCCAGCTGTTTTAGTCTTTTTTACCAAAAAGCTACGATAAGTAGCACAATTTTTCTCATTTGTAAGGTATAATTTCTGTTAGTATCTGATGTGCCATGTTATGGTTTTCGTAAATCATCTCAAGGAGTATAAAACACATTATGCATTTTTCAGAAAAACTTAAAGAGCTAAGAAAACAGAAAGGTATTTCTCAAGAACAGCTGGCGGAAAAAATATATGTAAGCCGTCAGGCAATCACTAAATGGGAAAGCGGCAACGGGCTTCCTGATATTGAAAATCTTATTGCAATATCAAGCCTTTTCAACGAGTCGCTGGACTCTCTTTTAAGTGAAGAAAAAAGTCTTGTTTCTAAACACGAGTTCCTTTACGAAAGCCGAACAGAATACGATCTGGACAGTCCTAAAAAAATTGATTTGCGTGTTGGAATTGCCCACGAGGTTATCATTGAAAAAACAAAAGATGAAAAGATTCAGGTGATAGCCGCCGCCAACAAACTGCCCTATTTGGCACAGCAGGTTAAGGTGAAAATTGTAGAAAACAAAAAGCGGATGGATGTAATAGTAAAGCATTCCACCGATTTATCTGATATTGCCGCAATGGATAATCTTTTTATTCTTGTGCGCATTCCCGAAAAGTTTGTTGCCGACATAGAGCTTGCTTCCGAGCTTGAAAATCTGAAAATCCGCGACATCACCTTTGATACAATTGAGTTTGACGGAAAGGCTAAAAATGCCTTTATTACAAATGCAGGCGGTCACGTGGAACTCAATACAAACTCTAACATCAAAGTGGAAGTAAAGGGTGTAAAAGGCAAGCTGGATTTGAATCATTTCCACGCAATTTCAAAAGTTACCTTTGCACAGGGACAGGCTTATTACCTTAAGAATGCAGGCCGCTTCACACGCTTTGTAGATTCCAATTCCAAAATACTTGTTGGTAAGCGCGAAACCCAAGATCCTTCTGACCCGGTAGATTTAATTGTAGAACTCAACGGCTGGAAGTCTGAAACACAAATTAACTAAAGAGGAGGAGACTGGAGAGTGGTAAAGCTAAAAATTACTTTCGTAATTTTTTTAACGCTTTGCTATTAAACACCGCTCGCCAGCGAGCTTACACATGTACACATATAAACCAAAGAAATTCTATATCATTACTTTTGCTGCAACCTGGGCCTTCTGGCTTTTTGCAATTCTTTTTAATGACGGCTTAACCCGTTCACTTGGCATGATTCTCGGAGGCTTAAGTCCTGCAACCGTGGCAATCATTTTTGTTTTTTCTTCAAAAAGCGACGCCCTCAAAAAGGATTTTAAGCGCAAGATTTTCAACTTCTGGAAATTAAAGCCTCTCTACATTTTTGCTGCAGTCTTGCTTTTTTCTGCAATTGTTGCCTGTTCAATTTTGCTTTCAACACTGTTCGGTCAGTCGCTGGACCAGTTTTCCTTTACCAAAGATTTTTCTTTTACCGGAGTAGGAGTTTTATCTGCCTTTGCAACAGTTTTTTTAGCGGCGGTTATGGAGGAAGTTGGCTGGCGTGGTTATGGTGAAGATTCAATTGCACAGTACCATTCCTGGTTTAAAGAGTCGATTATTTTCGGCTTTGTATGGGCTGCCTGGCATGTTCCTCTGTTCTGGATTCCGGGAACTTATCACTACGAAATTAGAGAGATGAACCTTCTTTACATGATAAACTTCCTGGTTTCTGTTGCACCAATGGGCTTTATAACAACCTGGGTTTACGTAAAAAACGGCCGAAGCATGCTTGCCAGTATTATCTTCCATCTATTCATCAACTTTATGCAGGAAAAAATTGCCATGACCCAAACAACAAAGTGCGTAGAAACCCTCGTCGTACTAGTCGCCGCCACAATCATAGTGCTCACAAATAAAGACATGTTCTTCGAAAAACGCCACATCGGCCACATCTTGGAGTAGTGTCGCATTCTGGAGTAGTGTCATATTTTGGAATAAAAATCATTTTGAAATTATATGAATTGGGTTTATAATTACAATAATGAAAAATATTGCTGTCCTCATCTATGATGTTACTATTGAATATCACTATACACTCATAAATGGTATTTTAAGTTTTTTTAAGGATAAAAAAGATGCAAATGTATTTATTGCACCTTTAAATGTTCCTCATATAACATCCTTTGAAAACAATTATCAGTATTGGACAACAGTTGAAGTATTAAAATCAAAAAGCATAGATTCAATTATTGTAATACCCAATTCTTTTTCCCGGGACCTTACCGCCGAACAGCTTTCCAATGAATTAAAGGGATTTCTCCCAAGACCAGTTATATCTATATCTGTTCCTTTGAATCTGGCTACAAACAGCTATACTACGATTAATCCTAAAAAAGCCTATTTTCAGATTGTAGAGCATCTTGTTCAAAAGCATAACAGAAAGAAAATAGCTTTTTTTTCGGCAAGCCTTATTCATTCAGTAGAGTCAGAAGAACGAATGAAAGCCTATAAGTCTGCAATAAAAGCCTTTGGTCTGGACTTTCACCAGGAATGGATTTTACCAGGAGATTTTACCCCAGCAACAGCTCATAGATATATTACAAATCATTATTCTTCTAAAAAAGATATTCCTTTTGATGCAATTGTTTGTGCCAATGATTATACTGCCCAGGGAGTAATCAGAGGCTTAAAGGATATAGGTGTAAAGGTTCCAAAAGATATCAGCGTGATTGGTTTTGATAATTCGGATGTATCCAGGGCTAACAGACCTACCATTTCTACAATTGACCAGCATCTTATAATGTCGGGGTATAAGGCGGCAGAGCTTGCCTATAAGGCTGCTTTAGGAAAAAAAATACCAAAAAAAGCTATGGTAGATTGTCTTCCAATTTTCCGAAAATCCTGCTGCTCGGAAGTAAAAGAACAGTCTAAAATTGATAATATTAATTATTTATCTGTAGGAAAAACAGATCCTGATAACATATTGAATCTGTTTGGAAATGCACTGAACGATTTGAGCGTAATTTACAATATGCTTAATATGTCGGATGCGGTTATAAATCTCAAGGATTATTTTAATTCGCTAAAAAAAGCTATGCAGAAAATGTTTACAGGCTTTATGGCAATCTGTCTTTATCCTCAGGAAATTAAGCTTGAGCCGGAAGATGATTTTGTGCTTCCTAAAAAAGCCCGCCTTTTTATGTTCATAGATGATTTGCAAAATATTGAGGTTGATTATTCTGCAGGTGGTGGCATTTTATTTAATCCTTCAGAATCTATTTTGCCGGTTAAGTTTGAGCAGATGCGGAGACGAGATTATTTGATTTTCCCAATTTCTCTTGGAAAAGTTAATTACGGTTATGCTGTAAGCGAAGTCTCTAACGAAAAATATACAATCCTCGAAATCTACATGAAGATTTTGATGAACTCCCTTGTTCATGCGCTTGAGTATTCAAAAATTGAAAATCAGAACGAAAAACTGGAAGAAACAAATCTTGACCTTTCCTTTAAGTCTACCACCGATGAGCTTACGGGGCTTTATAACAGGCGGGGATTTATGAACTTTGCTCAAAAAGCACTTGATTTGGCTGCCGAAACAAAAAAAACAGGTGCCATCTTCTTTTTTGATATGGATGGACTTAAAACTATCAACGATAACTGGGGCCACAAGTTTGGTGACCTTGCAATTCAGGCAACAGGCGAGGTTTTAAAAGAAGCCTTCCATAAGTCAGATTTAATCGGGCACCTGAGTGGCGATGAGTTTGTAGTTCTTGCGATGGGCTTTTCAAAAGAAAACATTGAAAAGTTCAGGGAGCGCATAAATATCCTTTTTGGTCAGAAACGGTATGAAAAAAATCTGCCCTTTGAGCTTTCTGCAAGCCTTGGTGTTGCAGAGTATGATGCAGAGCATACAGATTTGCAAAGTCTTTTAATAGAAGCCGACCAGGAAATGTATAAAGAAAAAAAGATAAAGCACGCTGCCCGCAAAAAATAAAGCTGTCATTGTCGTGCCTAACACTTCTAATTGAAAAATCCCGCCAAAAATGTAATACTACACGCAGAGGATTTGCTTATGAAAAAAATCACTGAAAGAAAAATCGTAAATAATTACGGTTCGTTTGATCTTACCTTTGTAAAGGGAAAAGGCTCTACTATGTGGGATTCCGAAGGCAAAAAGTACATTGATTTTATTGCCGGAATCGGGGTTAACTGTCTGGGACATAACTATAAGCCTTTAGTTAAGGCAATTGCAGACCAGGCAAAACGGCAAATCCATATTTCTAACTATTATTTTTCAGATATTGGTCTTGTTTATGCAGACGAGCTTATGGCAATTACCGGCTTTGAAAAAGGTTATTTTGGAAACTCCGGTGCAGAAGCAAATGAAGCAGCAATCAAGCTTGCAAGAAAATACGGACAGCTCAACGGTGGCAGCAAGAGAAAAACAATTGTAACTCTGGACTGGTCCTTCCACGGAAGAACTCTGGCAACACTTACAGCAACGGGGCAGGACCGCTTCCACCCGGAATGTTTTGCACCTTATCCGGAAGGCTTTAAGACAATTCCAGCAAACGATTTTGAAGCAATTAAAACTGCTTTTGACGATACAACTGCGGCTCTTTTTATTGAGTGTATTCAGGGAGAAGGTGGTGTAAACCTTATTGACCCGGAATGGGCAAAAGCTGCAGCCGAGGCGGCTAGGGCAGCTGGTGCTATTGTAATGGCTGATGAAGTTCAGACTGGAATTGGAAGAACTGGAACCTTCCTTGCGAGCGAGCAGCTTGGCTTTAATCCGGAAGTTGTAACTCTTGCAAAAGGAATAGCGGGTGGCTTACCAATGGGTGCCTGTCTCTTTAGAGGAAAAGCCGCAGAGGTTTTTGTTGCGGGCGACCATCAGTCTACATTTGCAGGAAACCCAATGGTTTGTGCCGCTGCCTGTGTAGTTGCAGAAACTGTAAGTAATCTCTTCTTCCTGGAAAAAGTAAGCCAGAAGGGTGAATATATCCGAAACCAGATAAAGAGCTGGAATCTTCCTATAGTAAAAGAAGTTCGCGGCAAGGGTCTTATGATTGGCACTCAGATTGATCCTTCAATTAAACCTTTTGATATTGAAGTGCGCTGTCTGGAAAAGGGTCTTTGTACTACAACTGCCGGTACAGATGTTGTAAGATTCCTGCCACCGCTCAACATCAGTGAGAAAGAAATTGACGAAGGACTTAAGATTTACAGGGAAGTATTGGAAGAGTTCTGCAAGAAATAAATCGGTTTTGAACAAATAGCTGAAATTGAAAAAAGCATTCTGTTTTATTGTAGTATTATTGTTTTCTTTTACCGTTTTTGCCGGAATTATGGAAGTTCCGCGCAAGGTTTCTGTAATCGAAACGAAATACTTTGAAATACTTTTTTCGGAAGAAAGCAGCCGGACAGCACAAATTGCAGCAGAAAATGCAGACAGACTTTATCTTAAGGCAAAAGAAGTTTATCAAAATCCTCACGACATAAAGATTATAGTTGTAATCTCTCCGGATTCAGACACTCTTTCTGTAAGCTACACTTCATCCCCCTATAATAGAATTGTAATTTACGAAGGAGTGCCTGCTTTTGAAGAAGCCAGCTACAAGGGTGGTTTTCTTGAACTTTTTTACCGCGAAATTGCAAAGGCGGTTAGCCAGTCTGTGCGCAGTAATTTCTGGGAAAAGGTTTCTTCCATAATCGGTGGTGATTCCCTGCAGCCTGTTGCCCTTATGAATATGCCGTTTACTTTTCTGGAAGGAGCCGTTCATTCAGAGCTTTTGCGGGGTGAAACAGGCCTGCTTTCCGACAGACGCAACCTTACATTGCTCACCCAGATGAAGCTTGAAAACAAAATGCCGTCCCTGCTGCAAATGGAAGGTGGAATGGACATTTACCCTGGCGGTCATTCCGGATCATACAATACAATTGCGGCTTCGGCATTCTGTGCGTACATGCAGCAGCGCTGGGGACTGGAAAAGTTTACCGAGTTCTGGACAGAAGGCGGAAAGTCTAAGTTTTTTAAGCTGAACGAAGGCATTTTTGAAGTTGTTTATTCGTATTCGCTGCAGCAGGCCTGGTGTGATTTTATAGAAGAAATCCCTGTGCCGGTTGTAGAGGATGAAGGCAACAGCTCTTTGTTTTTTAAAATTGATAACGATAGCGTTTATAAATATCTGCTTCACAGTCAGTACGGATTTATCTGGTATGATGAGCTTAAACAGGAAGTTGATATTTACGATACATTCAGTATTTTTCCAAACCGCCAGCTTCTTTTTCTTGCAAGCGGTGTGAATAATCTTTCTTTGTCTCAGGACGGGCGGTACCTTGTTGTATCTTATTCTCAGGCAGGCATAAGGGAAAACTTTAAGAAGGACATAACTAAGATTTACGACTTAAAGACAAGGGCATTTTTACCGCAGAAGTTTGAGCTTCGTAGTGCGAGTGTTTACAGAGATAAAGAAGACTGTATTTTGACAACAGGTGTTTATATAAAAGACGGATATTCTGAGCTGCGTGTTTATGATGAAACTGGTGATGAAGGGTGCCTGTATTCGCGAAAGTTTAATTATGGAATAGAAGTTTATTCACCTGTTTTTGTAAAAAAGAATATGGTTGCTGCTCTTGTGTGCCAGAGAAATGAATGGTTTATAGGATTTTTTGAACTGGGGGATGGGGCAACTGAATCTGCGGAGCAGGAGCTTTTTGTTCAGGTTGCGTATGAAGGAGAAGTTTTAAAGCCTTATAATTTGAGGCTGGCAGAACGGGGTGCTTCATCACTTTTGTTTGACTTTGTTTTGCAGAAAGGGGACAGTCTTGCAAAACCTGGAATCATCACACTGAACGAAGAGCTTTTGCCTGAAAAAGTTACTGTTATAGAAAATGATTATTCGGGTGGTTTGAACGATGTGGTTCTGTACGAAAACAAGCTTTATTATTCTGCCCACAAGTTTAACTTTGATGAGTTCAGATTCATAGCAGACGAATATCTTGATTATGAAGAAGCAAAGCTTTTGTATCCTGATATTTTAATTCCTGAAGTTATAGAACGTGTTGCCGCACAGGATACCGGTCTGGAAAATGTGCGCAAATATAATCCGTGGGGCTATATGTTCAAGGGCAGCTGGACTCCATTAATGGCTGTTCGCGAAATCACTGTAGAAAAAGGCCCTGAATTATGGCCTGGTCTTGGACTTACCTTTGAAACACAGTCAGATCCTTTTTCGAATAATCAGCTTATGATGTCTGCAGCTGCGGGCTTTGTGCCAATGGAGTTTACAAAGCTGTTTAATGCTACACAGAAAGAGCGGGAAGAGCTTATGGCAAAAAAGATTGAGCTCAGTAAGGATTTTGCTTTTTCTGCGTATGCGGTAAATACTTCTACTCCAATGGACTTATCACTTGGTGGCATTTACAAGTTTAATCTGGATGGCAAGTACAGCTTTAAGGCTGTAGGAGGGGCTGGTATTGAGTACCCGTTCCGAATGTCCTTCAGACGAATGGATATTGATTTAAAAGCCGTATTTACATCATCAACCTCTTACTGGGATTCTCATCAGCAGGATTTTTTCCCGGAACTGCAAAACTGGCCTGGCTTTAACGAATCGTACAGGAATCTTCAATCAATTCTTTCTATTAAATATACAAACATTCATCAGTACGGTATTTCTCCGTTTAAAAAAATGGGAGTAGAAGCGGGTACTGTAATTACAGCGAACTGGGATATTTCACTTATTGAAGAACAGCAAAAGGTGTTTAAAAGTGAAAATGCAGATAAGAAAAAGAACATTGCGTTGTGGAATCAAAAATGGGGCGAAAGTCTTGCACCAACGCAAATCAATGCCGGAATTACCGCTCTGGCAGAAATCCCTCATCTTACACCGTTGCAGAATTATAAGGGCTGGATTTTGAGCTTTCCTTCAACAATCAAAGCGGAGTTATTCTATACTAACGGAACCGCTTTTAATGTAAACGTAAAGGTTCTGCTTGCAGGTAAAGAAATACAAAACGGCTTTAATGTTTTAAGGCTTTATTTCCCGCGCTTTGGTTTTTATGCAGGTTACAATTTTGCCCTTGCTTACGATACAGAAACTGTTGTTCTTCCGGACTTACGAGACTTTACCCGTTTTTACGATGTATTTTCCAGCTGCTATTTGAACGACAGCGTTTATTGTAACCTGTTGCTTTATACAACTCCGGTTGTGGGTAAGTTTTCTGTTTCTCAGCTGATTTCTACCGTTACTTTTGAATATTTTCTACGTTCTGGGGAATCAAAATTAAGCTGTAATTTTACAATTTCATTATAGAAGCCTTCGCTTCGGTATTGAGTAAAAATCCTTAATAATGTTATTATAAAATAATCAGTTTATTTTTGGAGAGTCGAATGAGTAAACGAATATTTTTGGGTGCAGCCCTTGCATTGGCAGTTTTTATTACACCTCTGTTTTCAAAGGATTTTACAGGTTTATTTGATGTTGTTTTGGGAGACACCCCAGCTTCTACTCAGGATACTCTTGCGCACTTTGGCTGGCAAAAAGAAGAAAACTTTAAGAGTATAAATGAATACAAAAAAGAAGAAGCTGAATTATACGGTTTTCTGGTAAACTGCATAAACCTTAAGTTTACCAACGATAAGCTTTCAATGATTACCGTGTACTTTAATACTCCAGAAAATAAAATCGAAACCTATAATACCATCAAAGATAATCTGCTTGCTGATTATGAGTTTGTTGTAAATAAAGAAACCGGTTCACTTGAAAAGAGTGATTATTTTGGAACTTTTGTTTCAAAACGAAAGGTGCTTGTAATAAGCAATCCAAGCGTTTCCGATTCTGATTTTATGATTTCTGTTTCTGATATTGATTTACTTTTGGATACTAAGCCGATTGTAAACGAAGAAAATGTAAGTCAGGATGATGCGAAATAAAAAAAAGCTTTTCGGATTTGTCCGAAAAGCTTTTTTCATTTAAGCCTGTTTATTTAGCAAAAATCTTCTTGAACTCGCCAAGGAGGATGTCTGTTTCAATAGAAGCATCCAGGTCGGTGATTGTTCCCTTGTTTTTGTAGAAGTTGATGAGCGGTTCTGTCTGCTCGCGGTAAACGTCCATTCGGTGGAGGATTGATTCCTGTTTGTCGTCATCGCGCTGATAAAGTTCGCCGCCACACTTGTCGCAAACGCCTTCAACCTTTGGTGGAAGAGTAAGAACGTTGTAGTTAGCGCCACAAGCCTTACAAACACGGCGTGTAGAAAGTCTGCGTATTACAATTTCATCCTTAATGCAGAAGTTTACAACCTTTACATCAGGGCAGATTTCTGCAAACATTTCTGCCTGAGGAATTGTGCGTGGGAAACCGTCAAGAATATAACCGTTTTTGCAGTCATCCTGAGAAAGTCTGTCCTTTACAAGCTCGCAAGTCAAATCATCACTTACGAGAGAACCTGAATCAATAATAGCCTTAACTTTAATTCCAAGCGGTGTCTGATTCTTTATATTTGCACGGAAAATATCACCAGTAGAAATATGTGGGATTTTGTAATCCTCTGCAACCTTTACTGCAAGTGAGCCCTTACCAGCTCCCGGTGGTCCTAAAAAAATGAAATTGTTCATAAAAAAATCTCCTGAGTTTTTCTAATTTATTTACTTTATTATAAGCGTTCATTGCATGTTTATCAACAATGACTTTTCAACTGCGGTTTCGTGGTCTTCGGCATAGATTTTCAGGCCAAGAAGCAGTGGGTTTGTAGTTACCGGTATGCTGATTTCCTTTGAATCGTCCACAAGCTTGTCGTTTATGTACAAAAGGCCGTTTCCGTCGTTGAGCTTTACGTTCAGTTTGATGAAGGCGGCATTTTTTGGAGCGGTTGCCTTTAAGTTTCCGTTTGGAAGAACTTCGGCTTTTGTGCCGTTTATGTTCAGGCTTTCTATTCCGGCGTTGTGGCTGTATTCCGTGCACGTTTTGGCTGGCGAAACAATTCTGGCAGATTCATCATCATTTTTACCGCTAAAGCTTATGCGGATTACGTTTTTACCGTCGAACTTTTTGGCAGTTTTTACAGCTTTTTGTGGAAGCTCAAACCGCATAAAGTATTTTTCAGATGATGATGTGGAGCTCTGTTTTTCCTGTGCAGCGGAATCCAGAATAAACTCTGCAACAGTTACCTTTCCGCACTTTATGCAGATTGTTTTTCCATCATCTTCCATAAGGAAGCCGCAGACAAGGTAATTCTTTTTGCCCGGCTTAACCTGGAATAAATAAGAAAAGCTTCCGTCTTTTTTTGCATAGCGGGTAAGTGCATTCGGGTCGCCGACAGAGCCTGTTCCTTTTTCTTCCATACACGGATACGTTTTTGCATTTCCTTCTGTCTGCGCACCGTAACCAACTCCAATTCCGTCAAGATAAACTCGTGTGTCGCGGGCAGCCCGTTTTGAATCCAGTATTCCGCTTTCATTATTTTGTTTTTCTGAAAACAGCCAGTAGATTCCGTAGCGCTGGTCGTTGAGTTTGTAATATGGAGAGAAGATTAACGGTTTGTGAGGAGTGTCCCCATCATCTCTGGTTTCCCAGTCTGTATCTCTAAGTTCAAATGCAAGGTTGTCCCCATTTGAAGTTCCATTTGCGCTGTTGCTGCCATC
This sequence comes from Treponema sp., assembly GCA_016290335.1. The sequence continues at coordinate 17,622 of JAEETM010000026.1, forward strand.
AACACGTACAAGATGCTCGTTTATATCGTTCATAAACTTTTCTACAGGAACTCCATTCGTACAGATTGTTTCGCCTTCAAGTACAGGCAGCCCGCTTGTTCCGCCGTAGTTGCCATTCAGATTCATCAGCTTTCCAAAAATGATTTTGTTCGCCGCTACATCACACTGAACACCAACCTGTCTCAACGTCATTGCCTTATCTTTTCCAAGCTCGGCAGCCAGAACAACAGGACCATACTTAAACGCAAAGACTGTCCCCTTATTGTCTGCAAGCGTGTACGGAACAATGTTCATTGGAAGTGTAAGCTCTATTGTGTCGTTGTTTTTCCAATTTCTGGTGATTTTGAGGTAGCCATCTGTTATTGCAGTATTATCGTCAGTTCCGTTGATTTTAAGAACAGGTTTTCCCGCAATCCAGTCCGGCACGCGAATCATAAGCGTAAAGCTTGTGCCATCAGCCTTGCCCGATTTAATTGTAAATGATGTTTTATCCGTCTGAGGAATCCCGCTTTTCTGCACAAGAGTGACCCCTTTTTCTTCCCAGTAAACCGAAGAGCTCACAAACTGATTTGCCACGAGAGTTGCTTCCGAACCGGCAGGGGTGTCCCCATTATTATAAAAATAAAACGAATCTCCCAGTTTGGTAAAGTTTTCCAGCCCCGTACCAGTGCAGCACCAGAAGTAGTTTTTATTTACATCAGGATTACAGAAGTTCTTAAAACAGCCCGAAGCCATTGGCTGGAAGTAGGTTGTCATGCCGGTTTCGCCGTTTACCGAAGCCATAATTGCATTCATAAAAGTATTTTCGTAGTAATCAGCGTATTTTTTGTTTCCGGTGATTTTGAAAAGCTCGCGGGTGATTTTAAGCATATTGTGAGTGTTGCAAGTTTCGCAGTTGCAGTTAGAACGCTCTGCATCCAGAATATCATCACGACCAAAATGCTCGCATTCGCTGTTTCCGCCGGTTATGTAAGTATGATGATTTACAACTAAATCCCAAAAGTTTTCCACGTATTCCAGATACTTGTCCGAGCCATCTTTTCCCTGCAGCGTGATATAGCGGTTCAAAGCTCCAATGTATTTTGGTATGGTTGTATTTGCGTGACGGTTATTAAGCAGGTCTATTCCCGCTTTAATTGTGCCGGTTTCTTTTGAAACTCCGCTGTTTATTTTTTCATAAAGGCGTTCTTCATCAAACTTGTGGGCGGCCTGCAGAAAGTGTTCGCTCTGCACATAACCTGTTGCAGCTGCACATTTGTAAAGCTCGTAAACGCAATCATTCATGCCACCATACTCAATTCCAAGTACACGGTATTTTAAGTTATCATCCCAGCGGGCTGTGCGGGTGTAAATCCATTCACCAAGGTTTTCTGCAATTTCAAGGGCTGCTTTTTTACCGGTGAGCTTGTAAGTTTCGACAAAACCATTCATCAGCTTGTGAATTGTGTACCAGGGAACCCAGGTGTCGGAGGCATTTGTAGATTCAACTTTATCAAACTGAAGCTCCGGTTGCTGCGGGTCTGCCATTGTTGCCCCGAAAATAAAACCCCTGTGACGGTTCTGATTTTTTGCACAAAGCTCATCATTTTTTTTCTGACAATCAAGAATCCCTTCCAGAAGATAATCAACCCTTTTATCCAGCGTGATTCCATCATCACCTTTACAACCGCCAAGTCCCTGTGCAATTGCCTGAGCCGCCGCCGTAAGATAATGCCCCAGTGTGTGTCCGCCAATTCTTGTGTTTTCCCAGCCGGAATAGGAGGAGGTTGCAATGTTTCCGTTTTTTGCATAATCAAAACGCCCATCCTGGATTTCTTCCTTTGTCCAGCCTGCTGTGAGCCTGAAATTATATAGAAGCTTGTCAGGATTAAAGGTGTTCAGGAAATCGACATCCTTTTGAGTAAGAGAAGCGTAATATTCATCCAGCAGCTTAACATCCTTTAACGCAAAGTCTTTAAAAGCCGGTTTGTAAATGTTTTTAGCTCCATTTTTGTTTTCCATACAATAAGTCCTCCATCCTGTGGTTAAGAAGAGTAAAATGATTGAAAATCTCAAGAATAAGTTTTTCATCGGATTGTATATTTCCTGTGTATATCATAATATAAAAGTATAAATAAGTAAAACGTTTAACGCGCGGAAATAAAGTTTATAAACTTGTACACAAAAAAATAGCTTCCGGTCGAGTTACGTCTTTCAAAACCGCACGCTCGCGTGCTACACGCTGATGTGCCCTTGTAATTATATACGTTTGCCGCTAAAGCGGCAGCACATCAGAGTGTTTTTGAAAGGCGTCCCTCTCCCTCTCGCAATTTTTTTGAACTCACTTTTATAAAACTTATTTCCATAAATGAAGCGTGATGAATAAGATAAAAAGCAAAGGAGATAATGCAATATGACTAAACAAGTTTTTAACCCTTATATGCCATCCTGGGAGTATGTGCCGGATGGTGAACCTCATGTTTTTGGCGACCGTGTGTATGTTTACGGGTCGCATGATATTTATAACGGCTGCGTTTTTTGTCTGGGCGATTATGTCTGCTATTCGGCTCCGGTAAATGACCTTAAAGACTGGCGCTATGAAGGTGTAATTTACCGCAAGGATCAGGACCCGGCTCAGAACGGAAGAATGGTTTTGTACGCTCCTGATGTAACGGTTGGTCCGGATGGCCGCTACTATCTCTATTATGTTTTTGATAAGGTTGGCTTTGTTTCTGTTGCAGTTTGCGATACTCCTGCCGGCAAATATGAGTTTTACGGATATGTTCACTACAAGGATGGAACCCGTCTTGGCGACAAAAAAGGGGACATGCCTCAGTTTGATCCTGCCGTAATCACAGAAGGAAAGAAAACTTATATGTACACTGCTTTCTGTGGAAATCACATGAAGGATAGAATTGGTGCAATGGCTACTGTGCTTGACGAAGATATGCTTACAGTTATAGAAGAGCCAGTTGTTATTGTTCCGGGTGATTCTTATGCAGATTCTTTTGAGAAAGCAGATTCGGCAAAAGCGGTTGAACAGGTTAAGGCTGAAATTAAAGCAGCTTCTGGCTGTGCTTATCCGCTTGAATCTGTGGAAAAGTGGAGTGGTTTTAAGGGACACGCTTTCTTTGAAGCTTCTTCTATCAGAAAAATTGGCGATACTTATTATTTTGTTTATTCATCGCAGGTTATGCACGAGCTTTGTTATGCTACAAGTAAATCTCCACTTGGCGGCTTTGAATATAAGGGTGTGATTGTGAGCAACTGCGATAAGGGCATTTCATCTTATAAACCTGCTGATATGCCGGCTGCTTACGGTGCAAATAATCACGGTGGTTTTGAGCTTATAAACGGCGAATATTATATTTTCTATCACCGCCACACAAACGGTAACTGGTTCAGCCGCCAGGAATGTGCAGAAAAAATTAAGGTTTTGCCTGATGGTACAATTCCTCAGGTAGAAATTACATCCTGCGGTTTGAACGGCGGTCCTCTTATTGCAAAGGGTGAATATGCCGCTTACATTGCCTGCAACATCTTTAATACCGAAAAACCTTCTATGTATGTTGGCGAAGGTCAGCCAAAAATCATCCAGGACGGCCGCGACGGCGACGAAGAACTGGGTTATATAGTAGGAATTACAAACAATACAACAATCGGCTTCAAATACTTCAAGTTCGAAAACGTAAAGAAAATCACCATCACTACACGAGCTTACATTACCGGCACCTTCGAAGTCCGTACCACCTGGGACGGCCCTGTTCTTGGGGAAATTGCTCTTACTGATGGTTCCAACTTCTGGGAAGAGCATACGGGTGAAGTTGCAATTCCGGATGGAGTAAGTGCGCTGTACCTCACTTATAAAGGTCACGGAAACGGCCAGATGAAGTGCATTAAGTTTGAGTAAGCCTTACACAATACTTGCCACCGTTGACGGCACTATAATACTTCTTCCATTCTTCTGGTACTGCTTCGGTGTGCACTTCATGTAAGTTTTAAAAGTCTTGGAAAAATACTGCACAGTATTAAAGCCATTTTCTGTGGCAATCTCGGTAATATTTTTATTCGTGTAAATCAAATCCAGACAGGACTTTTCAATCCTGTATTTATTGATGTAGTCTGTAAGATTCATCCCCGTTGTAGACTTGAACAGGCGGATAAAATGACTTTTACTGTATCCGCTGATTTGCAGAATATCTTCCATTGTAATATTGTCGCGGTAATGTTCACGTATATAGTAGAGACTGGAATCAATTGCAGAAACTGAGCGGGTAGGATTTATATCGGACTTATTTATTTCAACATACTGCTTTGTGGCTATTGTATGGGCAATTATTTCAAATAAGAGTGCCTTTACAAAAAGCTCCTTTCCAAAGGCCTGATTTTTCTGTAATTCTGTTGCATCTCGGATTTTTTTGAGGATATCTGCAGGCAGTGTCAGGTAACGCGAAATCCTTATACTTTCAAAAATCTTTCTTATCGGGTCGTTTTCTTTGCCAAGTACGGAAATATCAAAAACCATAGCATAATAATGATAATCCTTGTTGTTTTCTGTTTTTGCCACATAGTGATTTGTTGCCGGCGGAATAAAAATAACATCGCCGGGGTAAATCTTAATTTTATTGTCTTCAATTCCAAAGTAACATTCGCCTTCTGCAAGGTAAAAAAGCTCGTACTCAATGTGATGATGTGACTGGTCTATGTAAATGCTCTGAGAAAACAAGCCGATTGGAAACTCGTCGGTTCCTTTGTAAATCCTTTCAAACTCAAAACCCATAATTTTTCCTCAAGAATATTTTTATTGCCACACAAAGCAATGTCATTGCCTCATGAACCAATGTCATTGTCGTACTTGATACGACAATCTTGTAAAAATATAAGGTAATTCCATTATACTATGCGACAATTGTATAAAAAATAAGGTATTTTACTTGTATTTTTTCGGTGATTATGGTTTAGCATTTAATTTATCCATATTATGGGCTTAATGATTATTAAATCGTAATTATAGTGAGAGAAAAATGTTAAGAATCGTTGATACAAAAAATGGTAGAATCGAAGGTCAGCCTGCTGCAGACCCTAGAATCACTTCTTTTAAGGGAATCCCTTTTGCAAAACCTCCTGTTGGCGACTTAAGATTTCACGCACCTGTCCCTGCTGACAAGTGGGAAGGTACCTTGCAGGCATATAAGTTTTCACCAATTTCAGTACAGCCAACTCCTTATTACGACCCTAATGACATTTATTGCCGCGAATGGTCGGTTGATAAAGATATTCCTATGAGTGAAGACTCACTTTATCTAAATGTCTGGACTCCTGCAAATGTTGCCGACGAAAAGCTTCCGGTTTATGTATGGATTTATGGCGGCGGCTGGCAGACTGGTTTTACTGCAGAAATGGAGTTTGACGGTGAACGAATTGCAAGACGTGGAATTGTAGTTGTTACAATGAATTATCGTCTTAATATGTTCGGATTTTTGTGCCACCCGGAAATCACAGCTGAAAACCCTGACGAACCGGCTAACTTTGGATTACTTGACCAGCGGCTGGCGATGGAGTGGGTAAAAGATAACATTCAGGCATTCGGAGGGGATCCGGACAACATCACTATCGGCGGACAGTCTGCTGGTGGTGGTAGCGTTCTTAATCATATTGCTTATGGAAATAAGAGCCGTGATGGTAAAATCCTCTTTAACCGTGCGGTTGTTTTAAGTGGAATGTTTTATGCACCCGATATTCCTTTTTTTCATCAGAGAAACCTTAAAGAAGCAGAGCAGTGTGGTGTGGATTTCTTTAATTTTTTGGGTGTAAAGTCGCTTGCAGAAGCAAGAAAACTCGATACCCAGACTCTGCGAAAAAAATGGGATGAGTATGGTGGACATGCAAAGTCAATTCAAACCTGGATTCCAGTCCGCGATGATTTATTCATTAAGCAGGATTTCTTTGACGGAATGTTTAATAATACCATTTCTCCTGTTCCGCTTATTGTAGGTCACACTACGGACGAGTTCCTCTTTAAGCCTCAGAATGCACCTGCAGATGCCGAACCAATCAGACCTATTCAACTTGCAGTGGAAAAATACCAGGAATTGTGTGAGAAAAACGGAAGCACAGCCCCAAATTATTACTACGTCTTCGATGTTCCTATTCCAGGTTGGGATAATCCGGGAACCTTCCATTCTGTTGATTTGTGGTTCTGGTTTGAAACGCTGGCAAAGTGCTGGAGACCTTTTAAAGGAATGCAGTACGATGTAGCCCGCCAGATGTGTAATTATTTGTGCAATTTTATTAAAACCGGCAATCCTAATGGTAAGGATTGTGATGGACTTGATATGCCGGAATGGAAACCGTTCTCTCTGGCAGATAAAAATAAAATGATTTTTCAGGAAAAATCAAATCCTGTAAAGGAGTAAGAAAAGGCAGTAAGTGTGAAAAATTGCATAAAAACAGTATGAAATAGTATAAAACTGCAAATAAGTTAGGTAGAAAATCTGATAAGTTTTTTGTTGTGTTTTTTTAAACTATGTAATACTATTATATAATATGCAAATAGTAAGCGGTTGCTGTAAAAAATCCCGTTTCTGTTTGCACAGGAGATTTTTTTGATGAAAAAAAGTTTCTTGGCGTTAGTTCTTTTGTCCGTGGTACTTAGCTTTACGACTTGGGCTGATGCAGAGGGTGGGACTGAAAATGCGAAGGATAAGGGGCTGTTTAAGCCTGAAGATAAAATCCCTCGCGAGTATTTGGCTTTTGTTGAAAACGGCGGCAAGATTCAGCCGATTACGTATGAAACAAAAGATTATTCTGGAGACGGCGGTAAGATAACTAAATATGCAAATGTTTATCTTCCGGCGGGTTATGATGATACGAAAAAATACGGTGTGTTGTATTTGATGCACGGTATTGGTGGCAGCGAAACCGAATGGGGATTGACGGGTGATCATTCAATCGTCAAGAAAATCGCTGATAACCTTGCGGCTCGTGGTGAAGGCGAACCTTTTATCATCGTAACACCTAATGGCCGAGCTTCCAGAAACTTTGGAAATGTGAATTCCGATTACAACTCATTCTACAAGTTTGGGTTGGAATTGAGAAATGAGCTTATTCCATATATTGACAGTCATTTTTCCACCTATGCTGACAGGGACCACCGGGCTATGGCAGGCCTGTCAATGGGCGGAATGCAGACAATCAATATTGGAATTTGCGAATGTATAGATTTAATAAGCTGGTTCGGGGCTTTTTCTGCTGCACCAACCAGTTATCAGAGTGCTAGAATTTCTGCTGAAGTTGAGCGGAATAAGCAGTACCCTGTGCATTATTTCTATAGTATTTGCGGTCAGCAGGATTCAATTGCTTACGGAGCAGCATCCTCTGCCGCATTGCTTTTACCGCGTTTACAACCGTCATTTGTAGAAGGTAAAAACTACACCTGGCAGGAAGTTCGCGGAGGACATGATTTTAATGTCTGGTATTTAGGTTTTTATAATTTTGCAAGAATTATATTCAAGCAGAATTAAAAATAGAGAAAGTCAAAAAAAAAGGAGGACTTTTATGAAAAAAACATTGGTAGGGTTGTTAATCGTTTCATTATTAGCAACTTCATTATTCGCCGCACCTAAAAAAGCTAAAAAAGCTAAGAAAGGTAAGAACAAGGCTATGAACATTTCTGTATTCACAATCCAGCAGCGCGAACAGCCACCAGCTGACAACAAAGCTTACAAATGGATTGAGGATAACTTTGGTGTAACATTCTCTTGGGATATCCTTGTTGGTGATAAAGACCAGAAAATTGGTGTACTTATCGCTTCTGGTGACCTTCCTGACCTCGTAGAAGTAGACTCAGAGAAGTTCCAGGGTGCTGGATGTCTTCGTGACCTTAAACCATTAGTAGAAAAATATGCTCCTAACTTGAGAAAGCACTATGATTCTGCTTGGAAAAAGATGATTGATCAGGATTCTGAGAAAGATGCTAACGGAAAAATCACAAAAGAACACATCTACTCACTTCCTAACTATGGTGTATATGACGGAGTTCCTTCAGATACATATTACAACCAGAATGGTTGGTGGATTCAGAAAGCAGTTCTTAAAGAGTTCGGATATCCTGTAATCAAGACTATTGATCAGTACTTCGACCTTCTTGAAAAATACTACAAGAAATATCCTACAATCGATGGTATGCCTACAATTCCTTTCAATATCATCACAGCTGACTGGGAAGCTTTCGATCTTTGGAACCCACCTAACTTCTTGGCTGGATATCCAAACGATGGTAACGGACACGTTACTCTCCAGAACGGAAAATATGTTTACGAAGATAACTTTGCTGATGCAAATGCTCACAGATGGTTCAAACTTGCTAACGGATATTTCCAGAGAGGCTTGATTGACCCAGCTTCTTTCACAGACAACCGTGACCAGTACTATGCTAAGATTGCTCAGGGCCGTGTACTCGGTATGTTCATCCAGGGATGGCAGTTCATGGGCGAACCAGAACAGACACTTTGGACAGCAGGAAAAGATGAAAGAACTTATGCTCCATTGGCAATCACATTTGATGAGACAATTAAACCTCACTATCGTGATCAGTCACTTCCTAACCTCCAGAGAGGATATGGTATTTCTGTAAAATGTTCTGAAGACAAAGCTATTAAGATCCTTCAGTTCATGGATGAAATGATCAAAGAAGAAAACCAGAAAGTTCTTTACTGGGGATTTGAAGGTGAAGATTACCTCATCGATACAGATGGTTCAAAGACAGGTACAAAGGGTGCTGCTTACAGAACAGACAAACAGCGTGCTGATCAGAGAGATCCACAGTGGATTCAGAAGAACCGCGCTACTCTCTGGACAGAAGAAGCTCCAAAACTGGAAGGAAGAATGCCTAGTGGTTATTCACGCTCAATGGATGACCTCGCTTGGGAATATGCTCTCTCACAGAAACAGGTTGATATCGACCTCTGGAAGGCTTACGGTGTAGGTTCATATGCTGAATTCGTAGATCCTAACCCTCCAAAGAATGCTGGTTGGTATCCAATGTGGCAGTGTAACCCATCTGCTGAAAAGGGCGGATTCGAGGAAGAAGCAGCAGTTGCTATGACTGGATTCGAAACAATTCAGAGAAAATATCTTCCTATGATGATCATGGGTAAACCAGAAGACTTCGAAAAAACATGGAATGAATATGCTAGCTTGCTCAAACCTCTTACAACAACTTACAACAAGTTTATGCAGCAGCAGCTTGACAACCGTGTTGAAAACTTCGGTGGTTTTCAGGACTAATTAAGTTTTGACACTTTTGTCAGCTTAATGACAGCGGAAGAATACAGCTTGTGTTCTTCCGTTCAATAAAAAGTCCACGGCTAACACTGTGGACTTTTTTTAATTATTTTAAAACGGGTGTTTTTTATGAAAAATAAAAAAACTACAGAGAAAGCTGTTGATAAAGAAACAGTCTTAGTAAACAGAAAGAGTAAATGGAAGCTGCTCGGTAAGCAGAAAATGCTTATTGCGATGTCTGTTCCGTTTGTTCTTTATATTATTTTGTTCAGATATATCCCTCTTTGGGGATGGACCATGGCTTTTCAGCGATATAAGCCTAATTTGAAATTTTCTCAGCAGGAATGGGTTGGTTTTAAATGGTTTGTAGAATTGTTTGGTTCTAGAAATGCAGAAACTAATCAGTTTGTATGGAATGCAGAATTCCTACGTTCTTTAAGAAATACAGTTGGAATGAGCCTTATTTCTACGGCTCTCGGATATATTACTGCCATTATTCTTGCAGTGTTTATGAACGAAGTTCGTGTACTTGGTGTAAAACGTTTCGTTCAGACAGTATCTTATCTCCCGCACTTCCTTTCTTGGGTTATTGTTACGGGTTTGGTTGCGAATGTTCTTTCCGTTGAAGACGGAATCTTAAATGACATATTATTGGGTCTTCATCTTGTAAAAGCCCCTATTCAGTGGCTTGCCGTTCCTAAGTATTTCTGGCACATCATAGGTTGGACTTATGTATGGAAGGAAGTTGGTTGGAATACAATCGTATATCTTGGTGCAATGACAGCTATTGACCCTTGTTTGTATGAAGCCGCACAGATTGATGGTTGTGGCCGACTTAGAAAAATCTGGCACATCACTTTGCCTGGAATCAAACCTACAATCATTATTATGATGATTATGTCTGCAGGTCATATTCTTGATGCTAACTTTGAAATGCCGTTCTTCTTACAGAATGGACTTATTATTGACTACGCAACAACAATCGATATTTATGTATTGAAGTTTGGTTTCAAATTGTTTAACTTCTCTCTTGCAACAGCAGCAGGTATATTTAAGAATGTTGTTAATATCCTTCTTCTTGTACTTGCAAATACTATAGCTAAGAAGAGTGGTGAGGAGAGGTTGATATAATGGACAAGAAAAATATTTATTACGCTGCAAAAAAGCAGACACAGCTGGCCAATCTTATTTTTGATATTATAATTTATCTTACACTTGCCTTTGTTGTAGTTGCAACAGTTTATCCTTTCTGGAATACAGTTGCTATTTCCTTCAATGATGGTCTCGATTCCCTTACTGGTGGAATTAAACTTTGGCCTCGTAAGTTTACATGGCAGAACTATAAAAACCTGTTTACTACAGACCGAATCTTCCATGCAGGAATCATTTCTGTAACAAGAACAATTTTACAGACAGTATTAAGTGTTTTCTGTACTTCAATGCTTGCTTATTCTTTAAGCCGCAAAGAGTTTGTAATCAGAAAGCCTCTTACTACAATTCTTGTTATTTCTATGTATATAAACGCTGGTATTATTCCTGGATACATGCTGATTAAAAAGCTTGGTCTTTTGAATAAATACGCAGTTTATATCATTCCTTGCCTTGTTGATATTTTCAACTTCATTCTTGTAAGAACATACATTAACGGACTTCCAGACAGCTTTGTTGAATCGGCACGTATCGACGGTGCAAATGAGTTCAAAATCTTCATGCGAATCATTATGCCGCTCATCGTTCCTTCAATTGCTATGATTTCTTTGTTCACAGCTGTAGGTGCCTGGAACGCCTGGTTTGATACATATTTGTATTGTTCACCTAAGACGAAGCTACACTCACTGCAATACGTATTGATGTCCTTCCTGCAGGCGAGCCAGAACCAGAGTGCTTCGGCGGCAGATGCTAACTCAATGGCGGTTGCTGCTTCATCTGGTGCTTCTACCACAATGGTAACACCAATCAGTATCCGTTCTTCAATTACGGTTGTTGCTACGGTACCTATTCTGGTTGTTTATCCATTCGTACAGAAATACTTCGTAGTAGGTATGACAATCGGTGGTGTAAAAGAGTAACGAATATCCAGCTGATATTTGGAAAAGATGCTTTTGGGGCAAAATCTCCGGGAGCATCTTTTTTTATTGTGTCATTGTCGTACTTGATACGACAATCAAAAAAAGTGGAATAAAATGATTAAAAGAATAAAATTATATGGATTACTTTTGTGTGCCGTAACCTTACTTTCCTGCGCAAGTACAAATGCAGGCTCAAGTAACGCTTCAGACACAACAAAAGATAAAAACACAGAAACGGAAACTGATATGGAAACAAAAAAAGACTTTATTACAAACGGTTATGCCGGAGACTGCCCGAGTGAATATGCGGATTTTAGACTAGATGGTGTGGAATATGGCAAAATCGACCACGTTATTTATCATTCAAACACCTGCAAAATGGACAGACCTTTTTCTATCCTTCTTCCTGCAAGCTATGACGGTGTAAAAAAATATCCTGTTGTTTATTTTCAGCACGGTATTTTTGGTGATGAAAACTGCATCATCCGAGATGAAAACAACAGAATCCGTCAGATTACAGCAAATCTTGCTGCAGACGGAAAAGCCCCGGAAATGATTTTTGTATTTGGCCATATGTTTGCAACCGATGATCCTAAGCAGAAGCCAGGCTTTAATGCAAAGGATGTTCTGCCATACGATAACTTTATAAATGAGCTTGTAAACGATTTAATGCCTTATGTAGAGTCTCACTATTCGGTTTTAACTGGCAGAGAAAACACAGCGGTATGCGGTTTTTCAATGGGGGGACGTGAATCTCTCTATATTGGTTTGCAGAGACCAGACCTATTTGCTTACATTGGTGCAATTGCTCCAGCTCCAGGCCTTGTTCCTAGCCGAGATGGTTTTATGGTCCATGAAGGTCAATTTGCCAGCGAAGAGGAAATGAAGTTCCCTGAAGGAATGCCGCTTCCAGAGCTTTTGATGGTATGCTGCGGTACAATAGACGGTACAGTAGGCCAGTTCCCAAAATCTTATCACAAAATTTTTGAGAAAAATGGAGTAGAACATGTCTGGTTTGAAGTGCTTTCTGCAAATCACGACAGTATGGCAATCCGCAGCGGCTTGTATTATTTTGTAAGCCACATCTTCAAAAAATAAACAAATAATTCATAAAATAACCGAATAATATTGTATTATTACTAGTTAAACTGCTTTATCATCTCCTTGAAGCTAAAAATGCAACCTTATGCCTTTTCAGCTTCAAGGAGTATTTTTTTTATGAAAAAATTGAATCGAAAAATTACAGCTTGTATTGCAATATTGATGATGGTTGCTACAGCAAGTTCTTTTGCTGCACCAAAAAAGAAGTCAAAGAAGGGCGATCCTTACAAAAATGTTGTAAAACAGAAGGATAAGAACGGTAAAGTTTACAACTTCGGCGGTATGCACGTTGATTTGCTGGACTGGTGGGCTGGCGATGACTGGGAAGCAAGACCTGCTGCATCAAAGGCAGAAGAAGATACAAGAGCTTACCACAACTGGCTTAAAGAAACTTATAACTTTACTTATACACAAAAGCAGATTAGCGGATGGGACAGCCACCCTCAGACAGTAGCAAACTTCTGTATTACAGGCGGTCCAGAAAACTATGTATTCACAATCGATAACCGTTCAGCTTTAACAGGCTATCGTGCTGATTTGTTCTATGATTTGTCAAAGCTTGATTGTATTGACTGGTCTAATCCAAAATGGGCATCTGGTTCAGAAAAAATGCTTGTTCGCGGAAAATCATTCTATGCAATGAGACCTTTAGTTCCAGAGCCACGTGGTGGTGTATTCTTTAACAAGAGACTTTTGACAGAAGCTGGTATTGATCCGGAAGAACCATACAATCTTCAGAAGGCAAACAAATGGACTTGGGAAACCTTTGAACAGCTTGTTGCAAAATGTACTTATGATACAGACAATGATGGTGTAAATGATAAATGGGGTATGGCAAACAGTTCTACAGAGTTTGTTCCATTAGCTTGTATGTCTAACGGTATGCCAATGATTGGAAAAGATGCTAACGGAAAGTTTATAAACAATGTAGGAAAAGATCAGTGTCTTGAAGCTTTGGCCTGGTGTTCTCACATGGCTACAACTTACGAAATGCCACAGCCAGAAGGTTCAGAATGGAACTGGATGTATCCTGCATTCCTTGAAGGTAAAGTAGCTTTCCTTGCAGATCAGGAATATCATGCACAGGACAACGGTACTTTTTCAAAAATGGATGATGATTGGGGCTTTGTTTGCTTCCCACTCGGACCTCATGGAGACGGAAAATACAAAACTCTTCATAACGATAACCTTTATATTATTCCTAACTGCTATGATGATGAACGTGCCAACAAAATTGCAAAAATCTTTGACCTTATGACAGATCCTACACCAGGTTGGGATGGCCCGGATGCTTGGAAAGAAGGCTATTACATCTGTTTCCGTGATTCACGCGCAGTTGATGAAACACTTGAACTTATGAAGGCAACTCCAAATCCACGCTGGGATACCCTTATTCCTGGCATCAACTATATGGGCGATGTAATTTGGGTAACTTATCCTGGATATGTAACACCTCAGCAGGCTTATGAAGATACTAAGAACACTTGGCAGGGCTTGCTTGATGATGCTAACAGAGGACTTTAATTTTAGTTCTTTGGAAAGACTCTAACTAATATTGGCTTCGCGCTCAAAATACTTCTGATAATGCAGCTTGCGGTACTCATTGGGCGTGATGCCAGTATGTTTTTTAAAAATATTAATAAAATGACTATGTGAAGCAAAGGCAAAATAATTGCTTATATCTGAAGGTGAATAATCTGTATAAACGAGCATTTTTTCTGCAGCTTCAATCTTAAGCTTCATGGCATATTGAAAAATCGTAATTCCCGTTTCCTTTTTAAATAATTCACACAAATAAGATTTATTGATTTTGAACTCGCTGCAAATATTATCCAGACTGATTTTTTCGTTAAGATGATTGTAAACATATTCTGAAGTTTTAATTACAACCCGCGACAGCCCAACGTTTTTACGGATTTTGCTCATTCTTTCTGTAAAATCGTAGACGACTTCCTGATGGAGTGTATCAATTTCTTCAATTTCCTTGCATTTATCAAGCTGCTGGATATAAATATCACTCAAAGTATAGGCAGCTTCGGCAGGCATACCACCTTCAATACAAAAGCGTGTAATCATTGCGATTGTGATTATCAGATGGTAGCGCATATTACGCAGCGGATTATCAGAAAGTTTTCCAAGACCTGTACTTGTAAGAGGATTCATATTCTTTTTGACTACTTCAAAATCTCCGTTGCGGACTGCATTATAAAAGAGCATCTCTTTATCATAGGGAAGATGATAATTTGCATATTCCTGCTGAAGAAATAATTTGTAAGAAAGAATATTTTCTTTTGATTCCATTACAGCTATAAATCTTTTCCGTTTGTTTCTATTATATTTTTATACCAAAAGGCCGAATCCTTCAAGCTTCTTTTCTGTGTCTTATAATCAACGTAAACAATTCCAAAACGAGGATTATAACCTTTAGCCCATTCAAAATTGTCCATAAAGGACCACTGGAAATAACCGCGTACATCACAACCTTCTTCTGCAGCTTCCTTTAAGCCTTTTAAATAACGATGGAGAAAATCTATTCTGTTAGGGTCGTGAACTTTTCCATCAAGGCTTACCCAGTCGTGTGTAGAAATACCGTTTTCTGTAATATAAATAGGAAGACCATAACGCTTATAATTGAGCTTTACGCCCCATTTAAGCGCTTCCGGAGAAATATCCCAGCCAAGTTCATTATGTGCAGTTCCATCAGCGCGGATATAATTGCCCTGGTATTGTGCCTGGTAAATGTTTAAGCCCAAAAAGTCAATTTTCTGATTAATGATTTTCATATCGTCATCAGTAACAAAATTGAGCAAGTCAGCTGCTTCCTGTACAAAGCTTTCAGGATATTTTCCTTTTGTGATTGGGTCCATCCAGTAGTTTATTGTCCAGAAAAAGTAAGGAAGTCCGCAGGCAAAATAAGAATTGTAGGCATTTTCTTCATCGGCAGGGGTAAGCGGGATTTTTGGCTGGGTAGCAAGAGTAATTCCAATGTTTGAGTTTGGAACAAGTTTGCGCAGCACCTTTACAGACTTTCCGTGAGAAACCAGAATATTGTGGCCAATGTGTAATAAATCGCGGGTACCAAGCTTTAAACCAGGTGCATGGTCGCCAAGTACATAACCGCAGCCCATAAAAACAGAAGTTTCGTTAAAGGTTATAAAGTTTTTTACTCGGTCGCCAAAGTTTTCTGCAACAACACGTGTATATTCTTCAAAATAGTTTGAGATTTCAGGATTAAGCCAGCCGCCTTTGAGATGGAGTGTATACGGTAAATCCCAGTGATAAAGAGTTACAAAGGGTGTGATATTATTTGCCAGAAGCTCGTCAATAAGTGCATTGTAAAAATCAATTCCTTTCTGATTTACCTTGCCTGTTCCTTCCGGAAGAATGCGTGCCCAGGAAATGGAAAAGCGGTAAGCCTTTAAGCCGCATTCAACCATCAGTTTTACATCTTCCTTAAAGCGGTGATAATGGTCGCAGGCAAGGTCTCCCGTAGCTCCATATTCAATTTTCCCCGGCTGATGAGTAAAATCATCCCAAATATTCAGTCCTTTTCCGTCTTCGTCCCAAGCTCCTTCAATCTGATACGAAGCCGTTGCCGCTCCCCACAAAAAATCCTTACAAAATGCCATAGTAATCCTCTAGTAAAAAAGTGTTTAAATTATAATAACACATAATGATTTTTACGTGAACAAAAAGAGTTTGTTTTATTAGTCTTTTCTATCGCGTTGAAAATTATAGTTCATTTTATTATAATTCCAACCTATGGAAATAAAACTGAATAATTTGGCAAAAACATATATTTCGGCTGATGGAATTACAGAAGTAAAAGCTGTCGACGGCATCTCCCTTACAATTCCATCTAATCAGATTTTTGGAATTATTGGTAGAAGTGGTGCCGGAAAATCCTCTCTTGTCCGTTTAATCAGTATGATGGAAAAACCGGATTCCGGCGAAGTTTACTATGATAGTCAGCGTGTAGACAATCTTCCAGAAAAAGAACTTGTTCTCCGCCGTCGCCGAATCGGTATGATTTTCCAAAACTTCAATTTGTTCAGTTCACGTTCAGCTGGTCAGAATATTGCTTATCCAATGGAGATTTGTGGTGTTCCTAAAGATAAAATCAATGCTCGTGTAGACGAGCTTCTTGAAATTGTTGAGCTTTCAGATCGAAAGGATGCACGAATCAGTACACTTTCCGGCGGACAAAAGCAGCGAATTGCAATTGCAAGGGCTTTGGCAAATAATCCTGATATTCTTTTTTGCGATGAAGCCACTTCCGCCCTGGACCCGCAGACAACAAAATCAATCTTAAACCTTATTCGAAAAATCCAGAGCAAAATGAACCTTACTGTTGTAATGATTACCCACCAGATGGAGGTTGTCCGCGATGCCTGCAGTCAGGTTGCAGTAATTAGTGAAGGGCAGGTTGTAGAGCAGGGGTCTGTAAACGATATTTTCTTAAATCCACAGAATCAGGTTACGCGCGAGTTTATTTCTAACATCGGTTCAAATCAGGAGCTTGCACAGAATCAGGCTCAAAACGGTGTTAAGAATGATGATGGTTCTATAATCCGCTGGTCAAATGAAGGTGGAGAGTATGAGCTTGGTTTCCCTTCTGATTTGCAGGGTGCGCCGGTACTTAGTCAGCTGGCAAAAAGCTATAACATTGAGTTTAATATTCGGGCAGCTGGAGTTCAGCAGCTTACAGATAATTCTATAGGTAAAATGATTGTTGACTTGATTGGTTCTGAGGAAGAAGTTGCAAAAGCAATTGATTATTTAAAAGAGCGTGGTTTGTACGTGAACAAGCTTTCGTAAGTGCAGGCTTTCAAGCAGTGTTTTTCTTGTAAGGAATTGGAGTAAAAGATTATGAGTACAGAAGTTGCAAAATATTTTTCGGTAATAGGAATTGCCACCTGGCAAACCTTTGTAATGGTGTTTTTCTCTACAGTTTTCAGCCTTGTGCTGGGCTTGCCGCTCGGAATCCTTTTGTGTACAAGCGATAAAGCTACCGGTTTACGACCTCATAAGGTTTTGAATCAGATTCTGTCTGTTATCATCAATATTTTGAGGGCAATCCCTTTTGTAATTCTTGTGATTTTGCTTTTTCCTGTAACAAGAGCGATTGTTCATACTGCAATTGGTACAAAAGCTTCTATTGTACCGCTCACTATTGCAGCAGCACCTTTTGTTGCGCGTGTTATAGAATCAGCTCTTAAGGAAGTTGACCCCGGTGTTGTTCAGGCAGCCCGTTCTATGGGTTCTACAGACCGCCAGATTATTTTTAAGGTTCTTTTACCGGAAGCTCTTCCTTCAATTGTAAACGGTATTACTCTTACAATAATCAACTTAATCGGCTATTCAGCAATGGCTGGTACTGTTGGTGGCGGTGGTCTTGGTGACGTTGCAATTCGTTATGGTTACCAGCGATATAGAGTTGAGTATATGCTTGGCTCGGTTGCAATCATCCTTATTCTTGTTGAGGTGATTCAGTTGATTGGTACACACGTAGCGAATAAAATGCAGAAGAACCGCTAGGGCGAAAGCAAAACTGCACATTTGTTGTTTTTCTAATTGTTTAAATACTGCTGCATCAATTGTACGAACAGGTAAATCTTTTTGTAGATTCCTACGCTGAAATCCTTCATTGGGGCATCAATATATTTTTCAAGCTCGTGCCAGTTTGCAACAAGTGTAGGCTTTTTCTTCATATAATCTTCTATAAGCTGCTTGATTGTTCTGCCCAGGGTAATAAGATTCTGAGTAGAGGTAAGCATATAAGTTCTGGCTTCTTCATTTGAATCATTTATAAGGCGGTTGATAATATTTTCAGCACCTGAATCGTGGGCGGTTTTTGGTAAAAGTGTTTTAATCTTAATGCCAATTGTTCCATTTTCGGCGAGTGAATTATCAAGCTTTGTAATGCCATCAGAAGTAGTAATTAATTCTTCGTAGGCGTTGGAGAAAGGTGCAGAAAGTTCTGTGTCCCACTGGCCGCGAATTACAACTACATCGTAATATTCTCGTAAATCTGTTTTTACAAACTCAATAAGGAAGGCTTTAAGATAATTAAGTGGTTCGGCGTACTTAAAGGTTTCAAGATTTTTCTTTACGAAGGTTTCATTCATTGCAGAATCATAATGTTTTAATACCTTTATTTCTTTTGGACCAAAAACCTGCTGTGCAAGCGAAGTTGCCATAGATTTTTTAATCTGGCTGCTTATTTTAGATAAGGTTGCATTTGTATCCTTTTTGATTTTTTCAAGATACGCTTCCGTAAGCTCTGCAAGGTCATCGCGAATGAGTGTCTGGTAGTTAGGTTTGCGAGTGATGTGACGAATCATAAGCTCAAATGCCTGCGAAGCCTGAATTGAACGTATTTTTGCAACAATTTTTTTCCAGTTATTTAAGCCAACAATTTCGTTCGGGTGTTTTGATTTAAGGAAGTCAAACAAATCTGACCACACAAGCTTGTCATCGGTAATCATATATGCAACAGTGCAGAAATCCTGGAGATATTCTACTATATATTCTGCATTTACTTTGTCAAAAGGTGGAACAGTTGTAAAAAGATTTTCCTGAAGTGAAGGGTTAAATCTTTTTAGAACAACATAGTAATCATAAGAACAGAAATCCTTAAAGTACACAAAGGTTTTATAAAGGTTTTCAATTTTAGCAACCTTTTTATCATCAAACTCAGCTATAAAGGAGTTCAAATCGTTTTCCAGCTGCACTTTGAGCTTATCCATAGGAATTGACTGTGCCATTTCAGTTATCTTTTTTTCATCAAAGTGGCTCAGCAATTCAACCTGTCTTTCAGAAAGCGAATAGTTCAGAATCTGATGTTTATAAACATTCATGTTCTGATCTGAATGGAACAAAAGCTGTGCCGGAGAAATAAGCTTGTAAATATCGTAAAAAAGCTTTGCAAGAGCTGGCGTTGCTTCCAGAGATGCCGGTTTGTAATAAACATGGTACTTAGTTTTAGAAAACTCTTTTGCAATATTCTTCAGCTTTCGTTTAAGTTCTGCTTCCGGACTTGATGAGCCAAATAAACTTGCAATCAGATTCTGAAAAAATCCATGTTTTTCTTCTGATGAGTTACTTTTTTGCGATTTACTGTTTTTCTGTTCCATAAGTATAATTTTAAGTCAATTTTAGCGATTTATCAACCTTTATAATCTTTGTGTTACATTAGAACGTCATAATATGTTTTATTTATACACAAAATGGAAAACCGAACTCTTGTAAACAATGTACTAAAACTAATCGTTCTCATATCTTTTATGATTTTTTTGATGTGCTTTGGATTTATGTCCTGCAAAAGTACAGATGCTGTTGTTGAAGCTTCAAATCAGAATGAAGTTGTCAGCCCCAGTGAACAGGAAGATATTGTACAGAATGATGTAGTACAGGACGATGCAACACAGGAAGATATTGTGCAGGAAAGTGTCGCACAGGAAGAGCAGTCAATGGAAAATCAGGAAGTAACCGCCGTTGCTCAGAGTGATGAAACAGAAAATACAGGTGAAACAGAAAAAGAAGAAAGAACCTTTGATTTTAAGGACCAGGATGTTTTTTATCACTTAAAATATACTTATGATTATGAGGTTGTAGGCGACGACCTTGATTTTAAGATTATTGTAAATAATGAAGATAAAGAAATCATCCTTCAATACGAAGAAACAGATAGTGAGCAAGATTGGAAAAACAATTATCGTTTTCTTATCTGGCCGTTAAATCTTGATGGTAAAATAATCTGGACAACTCACGGTTATGCAAGAGTTTATAAGTCTGCTCAGAATATACCAATAGATACATTTTGCAGATTTATTGACTTTTATCCTGATTATAAAATCATAATCAGAGGCTGGAGCTTTGGAAGTGCCATGGCAAAAATCACTGCAAGGCACTTTGTAATAAGAACTGGCGGCGAAGTTTTAATTGACGAACTGACAACCTTTGGCGATGTAAGATGCTGGCTTAATCCTTTTTTCAGCTTAAAAAAGTACTGCAAGCGAATCCGCGAATATGTTACCAGTAACGATATGATTACCTGGTGCGTTCCTTTCTACAGCCGCGATGTTACCTGCAAAGTTGGCGACAAATTCAGCTTAAAGCGCCTGAAAAACAGTGAAAATTATCATACTCATTATGAAGATTACGATTATTCTAAGTGGGAATAAAACGAAAACCACCAGAAAACACCAGAAATCATCCCAAATCAAAAAATCATCAATTTTCTAGCAAAAACTCTCAGTATTAGGTATAATAGTATTCATAAACATATTGTTATTGACATATTATAGTTTTATAACTAATAATAAGAATTACAAATTATCAAAAAGTGTCATTATAAGAAGTTAGATAATAAGAAAAGTTATAGTATTGAGTTTTTGGTTTAAACAAGCTGTTGTAAAAAAGTATTCAATTTTTTAATTTTTTAGGAGTAGAAAATGAAACGATTTTTAGTTGCAGTAGCTGCCCTGAGTGTTATAGCTTTTTCGGCTTCTGCATATAATCCTCCAGTAAATGGAGATGTCTTTTACGAGCTTTCAAGTCCACGACAGTTAACAAATGCTTCTTCTGTAACAGGTGGAGCTTTATTTTATGCAGGACCTGAATCTTTAATTACAAACCCTGCATTAACAGCAAGCGAGCAGCGTGTTGATCTTAATCTTGCTTATACAGCTCTTTTAGGTCACGATGCAGCCGGTGATTCAAGCTACGGACAGGCTTTCCAGGCTGGAATCCTTATGCCATTCAAATGGTCTGTTATGAGCGTTTATGCTAATGGTACTTTTATTCCTGTAGATAAAATGCCACCATTAAGTCTGGGAAACAGCATGAACTTTAAATATGGTCTCGCAAAAGAAATTACCGACAAGCTCAACGTTGGTATGAACATCAATTTTGGTGCTTTCTGGGGAGCAGACACTGACTTTGCTTTCTCCGGCAACCTTGGCTTCCTTTATAACTGGGGTAACCTTGGTTTTATGAAGGATTTCCGTTATGGTGCTTCAATCTTAAATCTTGGAAAGAACTACAATCATTCAACATTACCAAAGCTTAAGGAAGGTAATATTGACGGTGCCTTCCCAACAATTGCAACACTTAAAATTGGTGCTGCAGGAAGCCTTATTTCAAATGATACAGTTAAGCTTGGTGCTTCAATAGATTTGACAACTCCTATGTTTATGAACCTCATTGCAGATTTGGGCATTCAGTTCTCAATTAAAGATATGTTCTATATCAACATTGCAGATGAGTTCAACTTCCGCGAGCTTTATAATGGTTATATCAATATAGTTCCTTCAGTTGGTATTTCCTTCAGATTTACCTTTGATGTTAAGAACAGTGAGTACCTTACAAAGAACGGCTGGAATCAGAGCGAAATGTCTATTTCAGCAGCTTGGAAACAGCTTTATAAATCAATCAATGCAATTTCTGCCGGTGTAGATATTAATGCAGGTCTTAAAGACAAAACACCTCCTACTATAAAGATTATGCTTGACGACGAGGATGAGGAGTAGCCCTATGAAAAAGCAGTCTATTATTTCTATTCTTTTAGTTTTGATTATGACCTCGGGTTTTGTTTTTGCAAAGCCAAGGTATATTTCTCCTAACAATGACGGTATTCAGGATGAAATTGTTATTCCAATTTCTATTTCCGACAGGCGTTATGTTCAGGGCTGGAGCCTTGTTGTTCTTGATGAAAACAAAAATGTTGTAAGAACAATCGAAAACAAAATTGCCCTGCCTCAGAAGCTTGGATTTAAAATGTTCTTCAAGCAGCTTATTGCAGTTAAGCAGGGTGTTCCTGTTCCTGAGAGCATTACCTGGAATGGTGTAATGAACAATGGAGAAACTGCTCCAGACGGACGCTATTTCTGGTATGTTACAGCAACCGATGATAACGGCAACATTGGCCAGACAAAAGAGCACGAAATCATTATTGATACTGTAGCACCGGAAATTGAACTTACACAGCCTTCAGACAAGATTTTTGGTGAAGGTGCAAAAGCTACTTTAAAGATTCAGCAGGAAGGTTCTGCCGAAGATGAATGGATTGGAGTTTTCAAATCTGCTGATGGTAATGTTGTAAAAACTTACAAATGGACAAATGCAGAACCGGAAACCTTTGTATGGAAAGGTACAGATGATGAAGATGTACAGATTGCAGATGGTGTTTATTCTTACGAAATTACTGCTACAGACCGTGCCGGTAACACAGCCCCACGAACAGTTGTTTCTAACATCATCTATTCTGCAGAAAAACCTGCTACAAACATCTTTATTGACGGTTCACGCTATTTTTCTCCAAAAACCGAAAGCGATTTAAGCGAAATCACCTTTAACCTTACAATTCCTGTTCCGGAAGAAAAATCTGGTAACAAGCTTACAGAATGGGCAGTTACAATTGAAGATAAGAACGGAAAGGCAGTAAGAACATATAATCAGAGTAACTATGGTGAACTTCCACCTGCAAAGCTTGCATTCCGTGGTTTGGATGATAACGAAAAGCTCCTTCCAGACGGTGAGTATCAGGCATTTGTTACAGCAAAATATTTGAACGGTTATGTTCCTGCTAAGCTTTCTTCTCCGGTATTTGTTCTTGATACAGAAAAGCCGGCTGCACAGGTTAGACCTTCAGATAAGGTTTTTGGTGCCGGTTCAAAGGCTGACGTTAA
This sequence comes from Treponema sp., assembly GCA_016290335.1. The sequence goes on from JAEETM010000026.1 coordinate 40,747, forward strand.
GTTTTCTATTATGATTACACCATCAGTTGGTGCTCCTGTTCCAAGCTGGCGTGGTGAAATTAGAACTTCTGATGAAAAGAAGGTTATCAGAACTTATGATTTTGGTGAGTATCCACCAGAAAGTGTAGTATGGAACGGACTTAATCAGAGTGGAAAGATTTCTGATAAGGGTGATTATATCTTTATGCTTTTTGCAAAAGACCTTGCCGGTAACGAAGGACTTGCAGAGTCTCAGGCAGTTACCTTTGATACAACAGAAACACAGCTTTTGCTTGCTGTAAACGATATTGCCTTCTCTCCAAACAGCGACAAGGTAAAAGATACACTTGTATTTAATCCTGTAACCCAGACAAACGATGTTGTTGCCTATGAGTTTGTAATTAAAGATAAGGATGGAAAAACTGTTTATTCAAAGAAAGAAAACAAAAAGCTTCCATCATCTTTCACCTGGAACGGTAAAGACAACGACAATACTCTTGCAGAAGATGGAACTTATTCTGCTCAGCTTTCTGTAACAGCTGCAAACGGTTCTACTGCTGCCGCTGCAACACAGACCTTTGAGCTCGATACAAAAGCTCCTTCTTTGACAGCTGAAATCCCTTGGAGCTATTTCTCTCCTGATAACGATGGAAGCCAGGATAATATTCCAATTACAATCAGTGATTGTACAAATGAAAAGCTTTGGAATGTAGAAGTTCGCAATGCAAAGAATAACGTTGTAAAGAAGCTTTCCTGGAACGGTGCTAAAAAGGCTTTGGATTGGGACGGAACTGACGAAGCTGGAAATATTGCTGCTGATGGAAAATACAATATTGTAATTTCTTCTACTGATGATGCAGGAAACAGCTTTAGTACTTCATTAAAAGAAATTGTACTCGATAATCGTGAAACTAAGATTTATCTTACAGCTGAATACGAAGGAATCTCTCCAAATGATGATAATTATCTTGATCAGCAGATTTTCGCTATAAGAACAAGTGTAGCAGAAGATTTGCAGAGCTGGAACTTTGATGTTCGCAAAGAAGACGGAACTTCTGTATTCTCACTGGACGAAAAAGACAGCCTGACTCTCCCTGCAGAAATCAAGTGGAATGGTGCAGATAAGAGCGGAATTGCCTGCGAAGGAACCTTTACCGGTACACTCAATGTAGTTTACAAAAAAGGTAACAGAGTAAGTTCTGTTTCTTCTCCATTCATTTGTACAGCTACAGCTCCTGAGCTTAAGGTTCAAACAGCACCAGCTTTCTTTAGTCCTGATAATGACGGTATTGATGATGATTTGTTCATCAAGCTTACAGGTACTACAAAGGCTAAAATTAAGAACTGGTCATTCGTAATCAGAGATCCTAAAAAGAAGGTATTCTGGAAGACTGAAGGTAAATCACACATTACCGAAAGAATTATCTGGGATGGTTTGAGTAACGTACAGAAGGATGTAAACGGCAACGCTGAGCGTGTTCAGTCTGCTATGGATTATTCTTATGCATTCACCGTAACAGATAATCTTGGAATGACTTCTGTTGCAGAAGGTATAATTCCTGTTGACGTTCTTGTTATTCGCGAAGGCAATGTTCTTAAGATGGCTGTTCCTTCAATCATCTTTGAATCTGATGCCGCTAACTTCCAGACTGCAAACGAAAAGCTTACAGCAGAGCAGGTTCAGAAGAATGTTGAAATCCTTGGACGAATTGCAGAAATCCTTAAGAAGTTCCCTGACTATCAGGTAACAATCCAGGGTCATGCAAACAGACTTTCTGATAATGCTGATGAAGAGACTGTTGATAATCCTAAGGTTTGGGGACGTGCTCTTGGACCTCTTTCTAAGGAACGTGCAGATGCTATTAAGGCTTACCTTGTAAAGAAGGGTGTAAGCGCAGGCAATATCACAACAGAAGGTATGGGTGGTACAAAACCTGTTGCCGATCCTAAGGATGCCGATAACAACTGGAAGAACCGACGAGTTGAGTTCATTCTTGTAAAATAAAGTATTATTCACAATTTTTATAAATAATAGTAAAATGGAGTCATGAAGTTTCGCTTTTTGATTTCCATTTTACTATTTTTTTTATGCACTTCGCTTTATTCACAATCTCAAAATGATGAAGACTCCAAAAAAACTGAATATAGAGATTTTCCGCTTTATACAAATTACAATTTATCGGCCGGTTATAATATAGATCCAAAGTTTAATTCCAGGTATTTGCAGGGAAAAATAGTTGTAGATTTAGCAGAAGGCTGGATTAAACGTTTTGGTTTTTCTTCTGCAATAGGTGGTGAAATTGGATTAAAACAAAACGATTCATCTTCATCATCATTTATAGCAACTTTATATGCTCCAGGACTTGGTTTTTCATTCTGCATTTTTCCAAAGCTTATAACATCTGTTGATGTTTTTTTTACTCAAACCTGGTATCAAACAAAAGAAATAAACGAAATTAATACAGTTAATTCTATGGTATATTCTAATGGACTGGCTGTTCCGGTAAAAATACGTTTTTATTTCACTGATTTTATTGCTGTTTCAGCTTCAGTTAATTGTATGTTACATCCCTGGATTCCAATTCAAAATGAAAACGGAAAAGACACAACTGTTTATGATTTTGTTACACAGGTTAATGTTGGTGTAACAATTTCTGTTCCGTCAAAGCAGTTTTAATGAGGGAGACTTGAAATATGGAAAAAAGAAAAAATGGTTTATCAATGCTTTTTATAAATCTGGCTCTTTTATTTGCTGTTTCCTGCAGTTATATGAAAACAGATTTAGGCAATGAAACTATAGATGTTTCAATTACACAGATAAAAACTTCTTCTGGTGATACGGGTGTTATTTTATCTTTTAATACGGTTTCTTCTGATCTTGAAATACCTGATATTGTACAGGGATTACCAGTATTAAAACTGTCATTTGCAAAAACCTCAAACATAAGCTCTCTTTATTCTATTACTATTCCTTCTTCAGTTATTGAAATTGATACTTTTAAGGGAGCCTCATCTCTTTCTACAGTTACATTGCCAGAAAAGTTGACTTCTTTACCTATTTTTACTGGTTGTACAAAGCTTAAAAATATTATTATTCCGGGAAATATTACTCAAATACCAGAAAGCTGTTTTGAAGGCTGTAAGGCATTAACAGACATAACGCTTCCAGAGGCAATACAATTGGTCGGTTCCAAAGCTTTTAGCGGATGCACAGCCTTAGATTCTTTTATTATTCCTAAAAATGTTACAAAAATTGATGATTCAGCTTTTGCCGGGACTGCATTGA
>JAEETM010000027.1 GCA_016290335.1 Treponema sp.
GGGTGTGAAAGAAGGTAATAAATGGCTCTGGGAACAGGATAATTGTGTTTTTTCTAAAGAGGAAAACAAGGAAAAATCTGTAACCTTTACAGACTCTTTTGTAGACCCAGAAAAAGAATATGCATATCGCTATGATGTAAATAGATATAGACTAGATGATGATGACTTTGTAGTTGTAACAGCAACTGGAGGAGTCGGCGAAATTGTATTATCAGCCGAGAACTCTACAGCAGACAATGGTATAAAGCTTACAATTTCTGATGTTTCTTATTCCTCTGATTATAATGCAAACCTCACAATCTTCAGATATTATGAAAATGATACTGATGAAAAGCCTTGCTATGTAAAAATTCAAAATTACAAAACCGATGAAGGAATGCTTCCGATTGTAGACTATTATACAGATAAGGGCACAAGTTATACTTATAAAGCTCAATACGCATTCTGGAATAATGATTTACATTTAAGGTATACACCAATTGCAAGACCTCGCAGCATAAAAGCAACTGTAGGACTTGGAGAACCAAAAATTACAAACTCTCCAGCTGGAAGTGTAAACGAAAATAAAATCTTTACCTTTACAGAAGTACCTCAAATTGCTGTAAATCAACTGGCAGATAATGCAACATATAATATCACTTTTAATTATGTATATACCTATCAAGAAGACGATTGTACTTCAACAGTTGCAAGAACAATTCTTTACGACCCAGAGTGGTCAGAAATACTGTCTGACTCTGACGTAAATAAAGTTTCCAGGTGGCTATCACATACTTATAAATATGACCAGCTCTATGATGTATTTATTACTTATAGTAATGGAATTCATTATGACTATGTATATACAAAAGGTGATTTACCTGAAATGGCAGATATTGTTGTTCAATAAAAGTTAAGGCCATCTGCTAAACTTGAAAAAATAATAATTGAAATATTGTAAGACCCATTCTTTTGTGGTATTTTTATATTAATTGCTGCAAAAGGTGGGGAAAATGAACAGACAGTTGCTTGAGTTTTCTTACGGATTACGTAAGGAGCGGAAAAGAAAAAGTTTTTCAATCATTGTTTATATAATTCTTATTATTACGTTTATAAATCTGTTTTTTCATTTTATCATTTTTCCTGTAAAGCAGGTTAGCAGTTCTATGATTCCTGATATTCAGGAGCAGTCTTATCTTTTTACAACATCTTTTGTGCCAAAGCTGGAGCGTGGTGATGTTGTTTTGATTGAGCCGCGGAAAAACGAAGAGCTTTCTTTTTTTAAGAAGATTATAAATGGAATTGTTTACTTTTTTACGGCTTCGCAGATTTCGATTACAGAAGATAAAAACTTTCCGGGAACAAAACCTCATATAAGACGTGTGGTTGGCATACCTGGCGATTCAATTTATATGCGCGATTATGTTTTGTATGTAAAGCCCGCCGGCGAAAAGCATTATCTTACTGAGTTTGAAGTTTCAGACAAAGAATATAACTTAACTTTCTATACGGCTCCGGCTGACTGGGATAGTTCAATTGGTACAAAAGGTTCTTTTGATGAAATTGTTTTAGGCGATAAAGAATATTTTGTACTTGGAGATAACAGAAAAAGCTGTTCTGATTCAAGATTGTGGGGACCTTTGGACGGAAAGTATATAAAGGGAAAGATAATTCTCTGCTATTTTCCCTTTAAGAATATCAAAAAATACTAAAATATATGGCTGAACGGGATTTTGCCTTATATATTCATATTCCTTTTTGTATTTCTAAATGCAGTTACTGTGATTTTTTCAGTATTACAGACTGTGGTGAAGAAAAGCTTGAAAAGTATATTGATTCTCTTTGTAAGGAAATTGAATGCAGACTGAATAGATTTGATTTTGTTGATACCGGTGTGAATGGTGTGCGTGATGTATGTGATGTTCGCGATGGCGTTATAAAATCCATTTATATTGGCGGGGGAACTCCGAGTCTTTTGAAGGAAAAGCATTTTGAAAAAATATTAGAAACGGTGAAAACTTGTTCCCCAACACTTATTTTAGCTGTGGACTGCGAAATTACTATTGAGCTGAATCCTGATGACGTAAGTGTGGAATTACTGCGGGCTTTATGGAAAAATGGCGTGAACAGGATTTCTGTTGGAATGCAGTCGATGAACGATGAGGTTTTGAAAAACGTAAGGCGGCGTGCAGGCAGAAAGGAAAATCTTGAAGCATTAAAGACGATAAGCGGTGAGTGGAAGGGAATATTTTCTGTTGATTTGATTTCTGCTTTGCCTTTGGAAAGTATGGAAAGCTTTGAAAAAGGATTAGAAGAAGTGATTAAGTATAATCCTCATCATATTTCGCTTTATTCGCTGACGATAGAAGATGAAACTCCGCTTGGAAAACAGGTTGCAGATGGCCTGGTTGATTACGATTTTGATTTTGCAGATAAGATGTGGCTTTTTGGGCGTGATATTCTGGAGAAAAATGGATATGCGCAGTATGAGGTTTCCAACTTTGCGCGTGCAGGTTATGAATGTAAGCATAATCTTTTTTACTGGAATCATAAACCGTATTTCGGGTGCGGAAGTGGCGGTACGGGAACCTTGTATAAGAGTGACGGAAGGGGTTTTCGCTGGACTAATGCTGAGGATGTCGAAAGATATATACAGTTTTGGGGTGAAAAAGGGACAGAATTGGGTGGAAAACCACTGAATCTGTCTTGGGAGTTGCCACTTAATCTGCCGCAAAACGAAGAAATTGTGAGCTTGAGCGATTCAAAGTTTGAGTTTTTTATGATGGGATTACGGAAAATGTGCGGTATAACAGATTTGGAATACAGGCAGATTTTTGGTGAAGAGCTGCCGGAAAAGTTTGTTAAGCTTGCAGAAGAATGGCGCGAAAAAGGGCTTTTTGGAATTGTTGATGAACGGCTGGATGGAAGCACGAGTGTGCGGTATAAAATGAGTGGAGAAGGTATTCTTTTTTTGAACAGGTTTCTTTCTTTGCTGGAGCTGTGAAAGTTATACTTGAAGGCTTATCATCATCAGAATTACTCAAAAGGAATTGTAATTATAAAATTGCTGCCTTCATTTAACTTTGAGGTAACCTTAATGGTCCAGCCGTGAGTTTCTATAATGTTTTTTACAACGGAAAGGCCCACACCAAGACCTTCTTCGCGGCGGGAAGATGTTCCACGGTAGAATAAATCGAAAATATTGTTTAAATCCTCTTTTTTAATTCCTTGTCCTGTATCTCTAATGGAAAATACAATTGCCTTATGTGTTTCCTTATTGGAAGTTTCCTGCTTTATGCTTGCCGAAATGTAAATGGAATCATCATCCTTTGTATAACGGATGGCATTTACAAAAATATTTTCAAAGGCACGGTTTGTAAGCTGGTAATCAAAAGGAATGTGAATGTCATAAGGAAGCTTGAGATTTAAAATAATATTGCGCTTAAAAATATTTCCTGTAATTTCTGCGCTCTTTGCAAACGATTTAATAAACTCTGTAATTGACTGTGAAACAAAAGTGTTCCTGAGTTCAATATTATTCAGTTTAATGTAGCTGAGCAGGGTATCTATCATTTCTTCAAGCTGGGTGGTTTTTGTACTTATGAGTTCGAGAGAATCAAGGATTTCTTTATGTTCGGTAATTACTCCATCATGAAGCGCTTCTGTATAGCCTTTTATAATGGAAACGGGAGTTCTTAAATCGTGGCTGATTCCCATGATGAACTTGTATTTCTGATTCTGAGCTTCAAGAAGGGAAATGCGCATTTTTTCCAGGTTTGCAGCCATGGAAGTAATTTCGTTTGACTTTTTATCGTGCGAAATATCAATTTTAAGGTCAAGGTTTCCATCGGCAATGGCCTGAGTCTGGTTATCGAGCTTTTCTATTGAGCGGAAAATGTTTTTGGAAATTATGACGATGAGGATTATACAGAAAAAAATAAGGACAAGAATAAAGAGAATAAGGTATGCAAACGTAATTGTCCTTAATCCGTAACGCCTGTTTCCGCGCTGTATTCTGGAAAAAAGAAAAAAATCTGTAGTACCTTCGTTTATAAGCCTGTACTGGTAAATGTATTTTTTTGAAGACGAGTTTATTAAGTTAATAAGAACTGTTGTATTAACTGTATCGCTTTTGTTTATTTCCGGAATTGTAGAAATAAGAACCTTTTCTCTTGAAAAAAGAACAAACTCAAAATCGGGGGAGATTCGTTCCAGTGTTTGACGGATTATCTGAAGGTCTTTTTCGGAATATTCATTCTGACTTTCTTCCAGAAGATTATTGTAAGCTTCAAGCATTACGGAACGGGGAGAGCTGAGATAATGCTGCATGACTATAAAAAGAATTGTGAGTATAGGAATTGTTACTATTATTGAGGATAATAGTATGAACTGCTTTTTAATTGTCATATTCTGGAAAATCTCGACTAAGACGAATCTTTGTTTCTGATTACTTCTTTGGAGAAAATATAGCCTTTTCCAAACTCGGTTTTAATGTATTCATTTTTGGAAGGGTCTTTTTCCATCTTTTTTCTGAGACGCTGAATGTATACCGCCACCGCAGTTATATCACCATACTGAACTTTCCATACTGCATTGTAGATTTTTTCAGGCAGGAGAACTTCACCGGCGTGTGTAACAAGGTATTCAAGAACTTCATATTCTTTTGTTGAAAGCGGAATCTTGTGGTTGCCTTTTTTGAGTACGCAGCTGTTGAGCATTAGGGTGTAATCATCAAAGGAAATAGAATCTTCGCCTTTTGTGTTTATGAGTGCCTGGCGGCGGAGGTTTGCCTTAATTCTTGCAACGAGTACGCTTGGTGAAAAAGGCTTTGTAACAAACTCATCGGCACCAAAGCCCAGGCCCTGGATTATGTCGTTATCATCATCGCGGGCAGAAACTATTACTACAGGTATTGAACGTGAATACTCTTTCCGGAAGTGTTCAAGAAAATCGAAACCGCTCATGCACGGAAGATTGAGATCCAGAATTATTAAATCAGGGAGCTTTTCTTTCATGCCTTCAATTGCTTCTTCGGCGGTGGTGAACGGTTTGGTATCTATGTCTGATTTTGAAAGATAGAGGCAGATTAATTTTGAAATGGCTTCATCATCTTCTATAACATATACTAACGGATTTTTTGGAGTTTGCATTTCGGCTTCCTTTTTATTTATACTCAATTTTATAGTAACATTATAGTATCGTAACAGATAAATGGTAAGAAAAAAAGGATTTGATAATGAAAAATTATATCTTTTTGATAACAATTGTTGAAATATTAAAAAAATAGTTTATAATAGTAGTAAGTTTAAAAGTTTTTGGCTTTTTTTACTTGACGTTTTCACATTATAATTGGAAAATTATAGAAATGATTGATGTATTGCGGTTAGATGGGAAAAAATATTGGGTGAATCCGCACATGATCGAAGCCATGGAGTCTACTCCTGATTTAACATTAACTATGTTGTCAGGCAGAAAAATCATTGTTCGAAATTCCCCCGAAGAATTAATAGAAAAAATCATCGAATATCGTAAGAAAATCGGTATAGGTACACAAGAGGTCTTGTAATATGGATTTTGCGAGTTTAATTGGTATTATTGGTGGTGCGATTTGTATTGTTGTTTCGGTTGTAGCATCGGGCGGTTCAATTGTTGGAATATTGGATTTGCCTTCTGTATTCATGACAATCGGTGGTTCTTATTTTGCAATGTTTATTGCGGCACCATTAAAAAAGGCCCTGCGTATCTTTAAGATTATGGGACGATGTTTTAAGGTTCCTGACTTTGGTGAAAAGAATATAGTTATTAACATGCAGGCTTTGTCGGAAAAGGCAAGACGTGAAGGTATTCTTGCGCTGGAAGACAGCCTGGACGACCTTGACGATCCGTTTATGAAAACCGGATTGAGGCTTGTAGTTGACGGTACTGATGGAAATATCATCCGTGCAATTATGGAAAATGAGATGAATCAGTGCGAAGCACGTCACATGGAGTGGATTGGAATTATTAATACCTGGGCTGGATTTGCACCAGGTTTTGGTATGATGGGTACTGTAGTAGGTCTTATTGGTATGCTTCGTAACCTCGAAGATAAATCTAACCTCGGTCCTAACATGGCTGTTGCTTTGATTACAACTCTCTACGGTTCCATGATGGCTAACTGGCTTATTTCTCCGTTCTCTACAAAGCTTTTGGCTCACAATACTGCTGAAATGAGAACTAAAGAAATGATTATTGAGGGTGTACTTGCCATTCAGGCCGGTGAAAACCCTAGAATTATGGCACAGAAGCTTTTGACTTATCTTGATCCTGTTACAAGAAAGGCAATTGAATCTGATGTTCTTAAAGATTAGTAAGTTGCAGGTGTAAAGGGATAAATAAAGTTATGGCAAAAAAGGCTAAAGAACCGCAGAAACCGTCAACCGCGTGGCAAGGAACTTATGGTGATATGATCACCCTTATGCTCTGTTTCTTTGTTATGCTCTACAATCCGTCGGAAATTGATGTGACCCAGCTTGCAACTATTACGCAGAGTCTTCAGATGCAGGAGACGGAATCTGTTACAGGTGGTCTTTCTCTTTCTGCAGGCAGACTTTCAGATTTAGGTAACAATATAAACTCTCTGCCATCTCTTGAAAAAGGACGTTCCCTTGGTCTTGCAAAGAAAAAGGCTGTAAGTCTTTTTGCGCCTGATGTTAAAAGCAACAGAATTACAATTACAAGTGATGAACGCGGACTTGTAATTACGCTTCTTTCTGATAACTTTTTTGAAGAGGGCAGCGCAGAACTTAATATAAACGAAACACGTGATACTTTACTTCGCCTTTCTGAATTTTTCCGTTCTGATGAAATGAAAAACAGAAAATTCAGAATTGAAGGACATACAGATAACACTCCTGTTGACGGGAATTCACAATTTCCAAGCAATTGGGAGTTATCTTCTACAAGAGCTGTTAATGTTCTTCATTATCTTGCCGATTATGGAGTAAGAGAAAATAATTTTTCCATTGCAGGATATGCAGATACCAGACCAAAGTTTTCTAATGATACAGCTGAGGGAAGAGCATATAATAGAAGAGTGGATATAATTATTCTAGACGAAGGACATTTTTAATGTTAAAATGTGTAATACTTGATTTGTTTGCTGGAGGGGAAAATGGCAAATGATGATGATGATCTGAATTTGGATGATGGTGGTAGTTCGGCACCCGTAAAAAAAGGCAAGTTGGGAGGTATTTTTCCAAGCCTTTTAAAGTGGATAATTATCGGTCTCGCTTCTGTAATTGTAATTGTCGTCATTGTCTTCTTTACTGTTAAAATCGTAAATAAGAATAATTCTAAAGAAGTATATAATCCTGGCATTTCTGCTGAAGAATATCAGGGCCAGCGTGAAATTTACGACTGGTATAAATCAATTGGTGTAATTCAGACTACAACAAGTGATGAAAATCCTGCTACAGTTCGTGTTAATGTATTCTTAGGATACAAAAAAGACGATAAGGTAACTTCTACAGAAATTACACAGCGAACAGTTGAAATTAAAGATTATCTGCGAAGATATTTCAGAGGAAAATCTGCTTCTGAACTTAAAAATTCAAACAACGAAGATAAATTAAAGATGGAAATAAGAAACGGAATTAATGACCTGATTTTAAGCGGTTCAAAAATCCGTGATATAAGTTTTGATCAATTGGATGTAATTGAGCAGAACTAATTTAAAAAGGTGGAGCGTGAATGAACGAAGTTCTGTCACAGGATGAGATTGACCAGTTATTGACTGCGATTAGCCAGGGTGGCGATGGCGAGACAGATGATTTTAAACCGGTCAATAGTGCTAGAAAAATAAAGATTTATGACTTCAAGCGTCCTTCAAAATTCTCTAAGGAACAGCTTCGTACAGTTTCGAACATGCACGAAACTTTTGCGCGTTTAACGACTACAAGTCTTTCTGCGCAGCTTCGATCTCTTGTTCATGTACATGTTGCTTCTGTAGACGAACTTACATACGAAGAGTTCATCCGTTCTATACCGACGCCTACAACTCTTGCAATTATCAGCATGGAGCCTTTAAAAGGTACTGCTGTACTTGAAATTGACCCTGCAATTACTTTCTGTATGATTGACCGCCTTTTCGGTGGCAAAGGTGCTTCTTCCGGTAATAAAAACCGTGAATTGACAGATATTGAGCAGCAGGTAATGGAAAACGTAATTGTAAGGATTCTTGCAAATATGCGTGAAGCATGGACACAGGTAATTGAACTTCGTCCACGCTTCCAGCAGATAGAAACTAACCCGCAGTTTGCTTCAATTGTACCGCCAAATGAAATGGTCGTACTTATCACACTTGATACAAAAGTCGGCGAAGAAGAAGGAATGATGAACATCTGTATTCCTTACCTTGTTATTGAACCGATTGTATCAAAGCTTTCATCACAATTCTGGTTTTCATCAGTACGAAGAAACTCAACTACACAGTATCTTGGTGTAATCAAAGGTCAGATTTCTTCAGTAAACATGGATATTGTGGCAGAAGTAAGTACAATAAACCTTTCAATCCGCGATGTACTTTCACTGAGGGTTGGAGATGTAGTAAGACTTTCTAACATAAAGGTTGGTGATCCGCTGACTTTGAGTGTTGGTAACAAAAAGAAGTTTTATTGTCAGCCAGGTGTTGTTGGCAAAAAAATGGCCGTACAGATTACCGGAAAAATGGAAGATAATGAATCTGAGGAATTTGAAGAACTTTCTGTAGAAGGAGACGAAACGTATGAGTGATGGTGCTATATCACAAGATGAGATTGATGCTTTATTAAATGGTGTCGCAATAGATGGATTAAACTCCTCCGGTCATGTAGGAAAGGGACCTAGCTATCATATTGATGTTCCTACAATGCAGAAGCTTGCTGATGATTTAAAACCAAAGCTGGAAGAAAATATAAATAAATATACCGGTGCTAGCTTTAGTGTTGGAAACCCTGTAGTAGAAGTACTTGACCGAGATAAGGTTCTTGCAAGATTACCTGAAGTTGTAATTTCTGTTGTTGCAAATTACAACGAAGGAATTAAGGGAGACCACATGTATCTCCTTTCTCCTGATTTTGCCCTTAAGCTTTTTGCTCTTGTAAATAACGAAGAAGCTACAGATGTAGATGATATGGTTCTTTCTGTTGTTTCAGAAATTGTTGCAACTCATATAAGTGCTCAGATTCTTGTACTTGAAGGTTCAGGTAAGCTTTCAGGACTTGCATATTCAACACCTGAAAGTTCAAACGAATCAAAAGCAATGGTAATGTTCACACCAGGTGAGTTCGCATTTACAAGTTATCCACTCGTTCTTGATGGAAATGCCTATACTTTGTGGGAATGTATTGGTGGCGAAGTTGCCGAAAAGATTTCTAATGCACTTGGCGGTGGAGCAGCAGAAGCAGAAGATGCTACAGCAATGCTTGGCGGCATTGAAGCCGGTGATATGGGAATGAACCTTGGTGGCGGAATGAACTTAGGCGGCATGAATATGGCCGGTATGGGAATGGGCGCACAGCCTGCACAGCCACAGACAAATAATATGATGCCAAACATGGGAATGGGCGGCGGAATGGATATGGGTGCCGGAATGGGCGCTGCCGGCGGAATGGCTGGCGGTATGAACATGGCCGGAATGGGAATGGGTGGCATGGGAATGCCAAACATGAACATGGGTGGAATGAACATGGGAATGCAGCCAGGTATGGGTATGGGTGCAAACCTTGGAATGAATGTTCCAAATGTTCAGTCACTTCAGTTCCCGAATCTCCAGACAAACATAAGCGGAGCCGAACAGGGAAATATCGGCCTGATTATGGACGTTTTCATGGAGATGACCGTAGAGCTTGGACGTACCAAAAAATCAATTAAAGATATTCTGGGTATGGGTGAAGGTACAATCATCGAGCTTGATAAGCTTGCCGGTGAACCTGTTGATATCCTTGTAAATCATAAACCAATTGCAAAGGGAGAAGTTGTAGTTATTGATGAAAACTTCGGTGTTCGTGTAACTGAAATTATCTCTCCAATGGAAAGGGTAAATGATATAAACTAAAACCGATTTTTTAGGGTGGGGAAATTGGTGAAATCAAAAAAATCTCTTCTTGCTATGGTTTTATTCATAGCAATCTCTTGTTTTGTTTTTTCTCAGACAGAAAATAATTTTGAGTCAAACTCATCATATTTTAATACGGAAGGTACAACTGAAGATTCAGTTGCTGATTACAAGGCGCCATCTACAACAGGTTTTATTGTAAAAACTATTGTTGTACTTGTTCTTGTAGTTGCTGCCATCTATGGAATAATGCTTTTCTTTAAGAAAAAGAACAATACAGCCAAAAGCGATGATGATTTCCTACGCAGAGTTTCCTCACTTCAGCTTTCCCCTGGAAAATCAATAGAAATAGTTTCACTTATCGATAAAGCCTACATACTTGGTGTAACTGATTCAAACATCAATCTCATAAGCGAAGTAGAAGATAAAGAGCTCATAGAAGCCATGAACTTAAACTTCGACAAAAAGCAGAACGTTAAAAAACCAATGAACTTTTCCGATGTTCTGGAAATCTTTATGCCTCATGGACCAAGAAACAACACAAATATTTACGAAGAAGCAGAACGAAAAGTCAGCGAAATAAACAGCAGTGAAGAAAAAAATGAACAAAAAAGTGAAAAGTGAGGAAAAAATGAAAAATAAAATAAAAGTTTTGATTTTATTGTTAATCCTCATTTTTACAGGAGCTCCTGCATTTTCTCAGGCTGCATTTCCGCAGGGTTCAGCTACAGGCAACACCGAAATGAACGGTAATATCAGCCCAGTGCAGATTCCAAACGTAGCAGTTCAGATTACGCAGCCACAAACCGGTAAGGAAGTTGCATTTTCAATAAGGCTTTTACTTCTCCTTACGCTGCTCACTTTAGCACCAAGCATACTCATCCTTGTAACATGTTTTTTACGTTTTTCAATCGTTCTGGACTTTATAAAACGCGCCCTGTCACTCCAGCAGGTCCCGCCAACCTTAGTGTTAAATGGAATAGCCCTGTTCATGACACTTTTCGTCATGTGGCCAACCTTCAGCACAATATATCAGAAGTCTTTCAAACCGCTTGCCAACGAAGAAATAGGCCTGGAAGAAGCCTATAAGGAAGCCGAGGCACCAATCCGTTACTTTATGTTCGAACAGATGTCTGACGATACAAGCTATATCAAAATGTTCATGAGCATGGCAAAAATGGAAAAGCCGAATACACCATCGGATGTTCCAACTTATATTCTTGTGCCATCATACATCTTACACGAGCTCACCGTTGCGTTTAAGATAGGTGTTCTGCTCTATATTCCGTTTATTATTATAGATATGGTCGTGGCGAGTATCCTCATGTCTATGGGTATGATGATGCTCCCACCTGTTCAAATCTCAATGCCGTTCAAGCTTATATTGTTTGTACTTGTAGACGGCTGGGGACTCCTTACAAATCAGCTGTTTTTATCAGTATTGCGCTAGGAGGAGGCTTTAGATGACTATTGGACAGATAATTTCTTTAATGCGCGGTGCTGTAACTCAAATAATTTCTGCAATAGGCCCTGTTCTGGGGCTTGCACTTGTTGTAGGTCTTATAGTTGCAATTTTACAGGCCGTTACCTCAATTCAGGAGCAGACTTTAACCTTCCTTCCAAAGCTGCTCGTTATCCTTCTTGTAATTGCACTGCTTGGCGGAACAATGTTTTCTTCGCTTGCAGAATATACGGTTGCTTTGTTCAACAGAATCCCGGATTTTGCTAAATAAAAGTAGTAAGGAGCCGCGGAGATGCTGGATAGAATATTATTACAGGCACCTGTTTTTCTCCTTGTAGCAGTAAGATGCATCGGGCTTCTTATGACGCTGCCTCTTTTTTCAATGAGGGCTGTCCCTATGGTTGCAAAGGTTGCACTTGCAGGATACATGTCCTTTTTCCTTATGAATACAGTTGATTATTCAGATTATGCGGCTTTTATTTCCGGTCCTGATGGAGCACTTTCAATTCAGTTCCTGCTTATTGCCGTTGGCGAAGGTCTCATTGGAATAATCATGGGCTTTTATGTAAGCATTATTTTTTCTGCCTTCAGCTCTGCCGGTCAGTTTATGGCTTTCCAGATGGGTTTCTCTGCCGCAAGTACGTATGATTCCCTTTCTCAGGTAGAAAATCCGCTGCTCGGTCAGTTTTTCAACTTTATTGCAATGCTTGTGTTCATGCAGAATCAGTGGTTCCAGAGGCTCTTCCTGGGCGGACTTTCAAAAAGCTTTACAACAGTAACTACTGTTTCACTTATTCAAAATCAGCAGCATTTTATAGACTTTCTGTTGCGCGCACTAACAAAGCTTTTTACAGATGCACTTATAATTGCTCTTCCTATAATGGGGACACTCCTTCTAATTTCTGTTTGTACCGGTTTGCTTTCTAAGGCCGCTCCTCAAATGAACCTTATGTCAGAAGGTTTCCCGATTATGATTCTTGTTTCGTTCTTTTTGATTATGACTCTTTTACCATATATGTCTGATTTCTTTATTCGTGCATTCAGACACGGTTTTTCGGAAATAGAAAAACTGTTTGATATTTTTAGTGGAGGTGTAAAGTAGTTGGCTGCGGAAGATGAAGGCCGTACCGAAGAACCTTCGGAGTACAGGCTGGAAAAAGCACGTAAAGAAGGAAGAGTCGCAAAAAGTCAGGAAATAGGCAGCTCACTTGTATTGCTGCTTACCATAGTAGTGCTCATCTTTATTGGCAAATGGATTTTAAGCCAGTGCATAGATATCTTTGAATACTACTTTACAAAATGTGCAAATCCTGATGTTACAGACGGTAAGCTTGCATCTCTGTTTTTTTCTGAATACATAAAGATAATTTTACCTACAAGCCTTGTTGCTGTAGTCGCTGGTGTTCTTGCAAACATAATCCAGAATAAGGGTTTTATTTTCAGCTGGAAACCGCTTGAACCAAAGTTTTCAAAGGTTGCACCAAAGTTTGGAGAATATTTTAAGAAAACCATTTTTTCCGGCAAGGGACTTTTCAATATTGCAAAATCAATTATAAAGGTTTCAATCATAATCCTTGTCGGGTATTTATCAATCCGCAGGGACATTCCTGTTCTTGTAGAAATTGTAAGTAACGGTCAGATTCTGCCGGCTCTTGGAAAAATTGCAGGAATGGCCGCTAAAATAATCATAATTGTTGCCGTTGCCTTTATCATCATCTCTATTCCAGACTACTTTGTTCAGCGTAAAGAGTTTATGGAAACAATGAAAATGACAAAGTACGAGGTTAAGCAGGAGTTTAAGGAACTCGAAGGTGACCCTGAAGTAAAAAGCCGTTTGCTGCAGATGCAGAGGCAGCTTTTATCACAGAATATACCAAAAGCAGTTTCCGAAGCAGATGTTGTAATTACGAACCCTACACATTTTGCAGTAGTTTTAAAATACGATACAAAGGTAGCAGATGCTCCTATGGTTACTGCAAAGGGTGAAGATGAAATGGCTTTTACAATCAGAAGAATTGCAAAAGAATACAATAAACCGATTGTAGAAAACAGGCCTGTAGCGCGCGGACTATATACAGATACAAAAATTGGTGATATAATACCTGTGGATTATTGGAAAGTAATTTCTGTAATCTATTCAAATATATTAAATAACTCTAATAAGAATTAGTAGATTGCTGGGTGGGGACTAATGGCAAACGAAAGTCGTGGAAAAGTATTACAATTCATACAGAATAGCTATATTGCCGTAGTTGTTGTCCTCGTTGTTTTCCTAATTTTCATCCCAATTCCTAAAGTCCTCATAGATTTGTGTATGATTTTAAACCTTGCGTTTTCAATCATAATCCTTCTTTCTGTAATTGTTACGCCGCGAGCTTCGGATTTTCAAACCTATCCTAGAATCATTCTTTTTGAAACCATGTTCGGGCTTGGTATTAATATTTCTTCTACAAGGCTTATTCTTTTAAAATCAGGAAAAATTGCTTCTGGTGGATATTCTAGTGAGCAGAGTGCAATGGTTCAGGCTTTTGCTAAGATTGTTGCAGGTGACAATATTGTAATCGGTTTTGTAATCTTCATCATTCTGATTGTTGTACAGGTTATTGTTGTTACAAAGGGTGCCGGACGCGTTTCTGAAGTTGCTGCACGCTTCAGTTTGGATTCCATGAGCCAGAAGTTCTTTGATGTAGATAACCGTCTTAACAGCGGTATGATTGATGACCAGGAAGCAATGCGCCTTAAGGATTCAATCAGAAAGGAAATTGACTTTTACTCTAACATGGACGGTTCTTCCAAGTTCGTTTCCGGTAACGTAAAGGCTGGTATTTTTATTACGGTAATAAACCTTGTGGGCGGCTTTATAGTTGGAATGGCAATGCACGGAATGGATTTCCAGAGTGCTTTGCGTGCTTATTCAATTCTTACTATTGGTGACGGCCTTATGTCTCAGCTGCCGGCCCTCATCATATCTTTTGCAACAGGTATCCTTGTAACCGGTACTAAATCTGATGAAGACCTTGGCGAACAGGTTAAAAAAGATTTTACGCGCGATGGTCACATTTACGAAATTGTCGGTGCTGTTCTTATTGTAGCCGGTGTACTCTTACGTTCCGGTACACAATATCTTCTTGTTCCTGTTGGTGCTCTTTTTATCTTTATTGGCTACAAGCTTGCAAAGAATCAGACAAAACAGCAGCAGGCAATCAAACAGGCAGAAGAACAGGCAAGAGCAACCGACCAGAAATCTTCCTCACTAGATTCCGAAAGCATTACAATGCTTGATCCTCTTTCGCTGGAACTTGGTTATGCACTTATTCCTCTTGTAAGCAAGGAAAAAGGTGCAGAGCTTCTTGAACGAATTACCCGAATAAGAAACGAAGCAAAGCTTGATATGGGCTTTGTAATTCCTAAAATACGAATACAGGACAACATGACTCTCGACCCTAATGATTACAGCTTTAAAATCAAGGGAATCGAATATGGTCATGCGAACATAAGACTCGGTTACTATATGTGCATGGACACAGGAGCCGTTATAACTCCGCTTAAAGGAGAAAAAACAAAGGACCCTGCGTTTGGAATGGATGCAATATGGTTGCCGGAGGATAGAAGGGCGGAAGCGGAAGAAGCAGGCTATGTAGTTGTAGACCCACCCACAATTATAGCTACGCATCTTACTGAAATTATCCGTGCCCACGCTGCCGAAATGCTTGGAAGACAGGAAGTTGCTTCAATTATTGAAACTGTCAAAAAACAGAATGAAGTTCTTGTGGACGAAGTTCTTAATACTGCCAAGCTCTCTTATGGTCAGATTGAAAAAGTCCTGCAAAATCTTCTGGAGGAAAATGTTTCTATAAGGAACATTGTTACTATTCTGGAAACACTTGCAAACTATGCGGGCATTTCCAGCAATCCGTGGGTGCTTACCGAAAAGGTGCGCGAGGCTCTCGGGCTCCAGATCTGCATGCAGTATGCAGACCCGTCTGATAAGAAGATTAGAGCTGTGCTTCTTTCTCAGGATTTTTCTGAAGCTATACAGGAACATGCTTATTATCCTGCTGACGGTTCAAAACCATCCGTTGCCTTCGACCCGCCTGATTATCGAAATTGGATTAGCAGCGTTAGTAAATCAATTGCAAGAATACGCGATAAAGGATATCAACCGATTATCCTTTGCGTAAATCAGGTAAGGCAATTAGTAAAAGCGTCTCTTGAAAGAGATATGCCGGGAATTATCGTACTGTCAGATACGGAAGTTAATGCGGCAGGCAGAAATGTTTCTGTAGAGATACTGGATGAAATTACAGCTGATGAGAATGAATAAAAAAGGCGATTAGAATTAAGGAAAAACTGACAAAATGACATACGAAAATGGTATTAAACAATCGATTGAAGGCGATACTCTTGATGAATGCAAAAAAAAGCTCTATGAACTTTATGGTAGAGATTACAGCATTGAGAATCGTGAATCAAAGTTTAAACGCTATGGCTTTTTAGGACTCAAACAGAAAGAAGTTCAGGTTGTATATTATACTGTAAATCATAAAAAAGCTTATGATTCAGATACTTTTTCCGGTAGGGAAAACGACGAACTGCAGCTGGAAAAAAATCGGCGTGCAATTTTGGAAAAGCAGAATAATTTGATTTTAACTTCGCACATGAATCAAGTTACAAATAAACTTGATGAAATGACAAAACAGCTTGAAGAGCTTTCTAAAAAGAATCTTAATGCAGGCACTGAACAGCATGAAACTATAAGACGAATAGAAGAACTTCTTGAACAGAATGAGTTCACAATGTCTTATATAAAGATGATTGAAGAAAAAATCCGAAATCAATTTTCACTTGAAGATCTGGAAGATTTCAAGCTTGTTGAACGTTATGTAGTAGACTGGATTGGAGATTCAATTCAGATTGCTCAGCCAAGAACCTTCAGACCACCTCATGTTTATATCATCGTTGGACCTACAGGTGTTGGTAAAACTACAACAATTGCAAAACTTGCTTCAAATGCAATTCTGGATGCAAGAAGTCAAAAATTACCGCGGCCTGAACTGTGTATACTTACAATTGATACAATGCGTGTTGGTGCTCAGGAGCAGCTTTCGAAGTTTGGAGACATTCTTGGAAAATCCGTATTAAAGGCTGAATCTTCAGAAGATGTTCAGAAAATATACGAAGATTACAAAGATCACGTTGATTATTTTTTTATAGATACAAGTGGTTACAGTCCAAACGATTCAACACATATAAGCGAAATGAAAAATATGCTTGATGTTAAGATGAATCCTGATATTTACCTTTCTGTTTCTGCCACTACAAAAGCAAGTGATTTACAGAATATTTTCAGAAATTATGAGCCATTTGCTTATGAATCGGTTATAATTACTAAATGGGATGAAACTAAACAGTTTGGAAATGTAATAAGTGTTCTTTGGGACAGACATAAAAGTGTATCTTATATTTGTGATGGTCAGCGTGTACCAAAAAATATCAGACGTGCAGATGTTATAGAGTTTTTAAAGAACCTTTCCGGCTTTGACATTGATAGAGTTCATATTGAAGATAGATTTGGAGAAAAATGATTATGGAAGAACAGGTAGAAGAACTGAGAGAATTGATGAAGGATGAAAACTTTTCGAACGAAGAACCTATTACAGAAAAGAAAAGTTATGAACCGCTTGCTGCCGAAAAGAGGAGTCACAACACAAGAATAATTGCCATTACAAGTGGAAAAGGCGGTGTAGGTAAAACTAACTTTGCCGTTAATATGGCAATTGCTTATGCACAGCTTGGTAAGAAGGTTATTCTTATTGACGGTGACTTAGGTATGGCTAACGTAAACGTTCTTCTTAATATAGTTCCGCATTTTAACCTGATGCACGTTATCAATAAGAAAAAGACAATGAAAGAAATAATTATGGACACCGAGTTTGGCATTAAGTTCATTGCCGGTGCAAATGGTTTTTCTAAAATTGCAAATCTTACTGTAGAAGAGCTTGATTATTTTGCAAAGCAGTTTGCTTCTCTTGGAAATGCAGATATCATCATCATAGATACCGGTGCGGGAATTGCAAACAACGTTCTTCAGTTTGTTGCAGCTGCAGATGAAGTTTATGTTGTAACAACTCCGGAACCAACCGCAATTACAGATGCTTACGGAATCATAAAAATCATTACAACAGAAATTGTAGACAGAACTGTAGATATTAAGCTTGTCGTAAACCGTGTACATTCTGCCGATGAAGGAAAACGCATTTCTGAACGAATCATCAATATTGTCGGACAGTTCCTCGGTTATAAGGTTGAATACCTTGGATTTGTTTATGAAGACCCTGTTGTACAGGCATCGGTAATAAGACAAAAGCCGTTTATTGTAGTAAATCCAACTTCTAAACCTGCTGTTTGTCTTAAACATATTGTAGGCAAAATAGAACGTAATGAGCCTGAATATAACGAGGGAGTTGCAAGCTTCCTTAAAAAGTTCCTCGGAAAAAAGGGAAAATAGAGTAAAAAAAGTCTAAAAATGAAATAATACTGTTATTTTTTAAAAAGATGGTGTATAATTAGACTATTAATGGTATGGGAGGAAAAATGCAGAATATAAATATAAAGTTTATTTCAATTTCTGCCGGCATTGGCTTTGTCCTGTCGCTTTTCTGTGGCTTTTTCTCTCATTCATCATTTATAAGAATACTGCTTGTAGCTCTTCTTTTTGCAATTGTATTTGCAATAATAGCTATACTTATTTCTTTTTTATACAATAAGTTTTTGAATCTTGATAATTCCGACGGAGATTCAGGATATACACTTGCTCTTGCAGGAAATGCTAAAGGTAAAAGCAGTGCAGGCAGTAAGGCTGATATAGTTATTTCTGAGCTTGATCTGGAACCAACCGGCAACCATAATCATTATGATGTTGGAAATAACCGGCAGATGCTTAATGAATCAGATTATAGAAGTCCACAGGTAATTGTAGAAGATTCAGGACCTTCCGGTGAGTTTGTTCCATTGCGCGATAAAGAAACTGTAGACAATTTTTCGGGAACAGAATCGGTTTCTGGAAAAGGTGGTAATGGTGGTGGAGCACAGTTTGCTTCAATGACCGATGCAGGAAACGCTTTCAGCAAGGCAGCAGGCAGTTCTAACGGGCTTGATTTACCGGATATAAATAATTTGAATCTTTCTTCAGGTCAGTCAGATGATGATTCTGTGACTTTTGGAAGTGATGGTGAAGTTCTGTCAGATAATACTGACTTTATAAGCTCCGCATTGAAATATACAGATGACAATGCTGGAAATATACAAGATGCATCGCTTATGGCGAAGGCAATTAGCTCAATTTTATCAGAAGAAACATAAAAAGGTGAACGAAGATGCCAATTAATGATGAACAGGAAGAAGATGATCTCTGGGAAGAATACAAAAAAACAAAATCTCCCGCTATAAGAGATAAATTCATACGCCAGTATATGCCGCTCGTAAAATATGTAGCAGGAAAGCTCGCCGTTGGTATGCCTAATAGTGTTGAGTTTGATGATCTGGTAGGATTCGGGCAGTTTGGCCTGCTTGATGCAATCAGTAAATATGATACCTCAAAAAATGTTAAGTTTAAAACTTATGCAGTAACACGAATCCGTGGTGCAATTTTTGATGAATTGCGACAGCTTGACTGGGTTCCACGCTCAGTACGTCAGAAATCCCGCGAAATTGAAGATGCAATTGCATCACTTGAATCTCGTCTTGGAAGAACCGCTTCAGATACAGAAATTGCAGAATCTCTTAATATGACAGAAGATGAATACCACAGAACTGTAATGAAGGTTTCCGGTACAAGTATTCTTTCTTTAAATGATGTATGGTATGCCGGTGATGATAACGACAATATGTCTATCGGCAACAACATAGAATCTCCTTCAAGCCTTAATCCGGATGTAATTGCTGAACGTGAAGAAATTAAAAAGGTTATAGCACAGGCAATAAGCGAATTACCGGAAAAAGAAAAAATGGTAATCGTTCTTTACTATCATGAAGATTTGACTTTTAAAGAAATTGGAGAAGTTCTCGATGTAAGTGAATCAAGAATCTCCCAGCTTCATACAAAAGCAAACCTCAGATTAAGGGCAAAGCTCACAAATCTCAGAAAAGGAATTATTTAATTAAAATATGGTAACGCTGGACAAACTTCGGGAGGACATGAGGAATAAGTACGCTGTAGACAAAGAAATCCGTTATGTAGAAGTTATGGCGGATACAATTGATGAATGTCTTGCAGATGCAGCAGTCCAGCTTGATTCAAAGGTTTCAAATCTCCAGTACGAAATAGTAGAAAGAGGAAGCGACGGTTTCCTTGGAATGGGAAAAAAGCACTGGACACTCAAAATCTATCAGGATCCTACAACGGTTGTTAAAGCTAAAAAGCTTGCTTCCGATGGTCTTGTTATTGATGAAGATGAAGAAGAAGTTACACAGGTTCAGAACAGGGACGGACTTTTCTATGTTCGCCATTTTGGTTCAGATATTGTATTAAAGGTTGTTCCTGCTATTGGCGAAGGTATTCCGGTAGATATAAAGGAAGTTATTGCCGCAGTAAAGCAGCCTGATACTCTTGAAATCGATGAATCTCTTATCAAGAAATATGTTAAGACTGGTACAGACGGTGAATATAATGTAATTGGTCAGTACAAGCACGTTCAGGCCGGAGATGCACTTGTTTCTGTAGATGTTACAAAGGATGAAATGAAGGCAAGTATTATTGTTTCTCCACCTGGAAAGAGTGGTGCAGAAGCTTCTCCGGAACTTATTGTTCGTTCTTTGCAGTCTCAGGGTGTTATTGAACAGTGTATTGATTTAACTAAAATCTACGAATTTGTTGATAATCCAGTTTATAACATTCCATTCGAAGTTGCCGCCGCAATTCAACCTGTAGACGGACAGGATGCTTATCTTTCTTATAACTTTGAAATTGACCCTAAGAAGTTAAAGGCAAAGGTTTCAGAAACAGGCCAGATAAACTACCACGAATTGAATCAGATTCAAAACGTTATTTCCGATCAGCCGCTTGCAGTTAAAATCCCGGCAGAACGTGGAAAGGGCGGAAAAACAATTTTTGGCCGCTATCTGGAAGCAAAACACGGAAAGGATATTCAAATACAGCTTGGTGAAAACGTTCGCCTTGACCGCGATGGTGTTACAATTAAAGCAGCAATCGACGGCGAAGTTATGCTTGTTAACGGCAAGGTAACGGTAGTTCCTATCAAGTACCTTGATGCCGTTAACGTTAAGACTGGCGATATTAAGTTTGTTGGTACAGTTGTAATTAAGGGTGCAGTAGAAGAAGGTTATAAGGTAGAGGCAACTAACATAGAAGTAAACGGTAACGTAGACCCGTCTGTTCTTATTGCAACAGAAAACATTATTGTCCGCCAGGGAATCCACGGAAAGGGTACCGGCTACATAAAGGCTGGAAAATCTCTGTGGGCTAAGTTTATTGACCAGACAAACGTTGAAGTTGAAGAAAATGTCATTGTATTCGATTATATTATGAACTCTAACGTTACCGCCATGAAGAATATTATTCTGCGTGGTAAACGTGCCCAGATAAATGGCGGTCACCTGCTTGCAACCGAGGAAGTTTGTGCTAAATATATAGGTTCGTCCGGTGGTGGTACCGAAACTATCATAGAAGTTGGTATTGACCCTCGTGCTAAAATCAGGCTTGTTGAACTCCAAAAACAATTAAACGATAAAACTACAAAGTTCAATACAAACGAGCTTGATATTCAGAACCTTGAACAGACAAAACAGGTACGAAAGAGACTTCCTCAGGATAAACAGGAAAAGCTTACAAAGCTTAAGAATGATAACAAAGCCCTTGAAGAAGAGCTTGATGATATAAACTCAGAACTTAATAAGATTCAGTCTCACTTAAAAGACCTTAAGGCTGTAGGAAAAGTTAAGGTTGAAGAAACTGTTTATGCCGGTGTAAAAATCTATGTCCGCGATTTGATGGACGAAATTAAGATGGATACAAAGCACCTTACCTTCAGTTACGATAAAGGATTCCCAACCCCTAAACACAGCGATTATGAGCCTCCTTCAATAAAACAGGAGGAGTTGGACAATTATCCTACATAATTTAGGAGAGAAAGATGGGTGTTCAACCAATTGATTTACAGAATATGTATTCTCAATTGTCAAATGTTGCTAAAACTGTTGCCGGTCAGCAGCAGGCAGCTCAGCTGAGTGAATCTATGCAGCAGCAGAATCAGATTGAAAAAAACATGCAGGAAGCTCAGAAAATCCAGCAGACAAATGAAAAATCAAACACAGGCAACGTAAACGAAAATGGTCATCATGGTTCAATGTATTACGGACAGCAGAAAAAAAAGCAGGATAGCGAACCGGATGATAATACACCTCATAATGCCTCAAACTCAAAAGAATCTTCATATATTGGAACAATAATTGATATTACGAGGTAGAATATGGCAATTCTTGTGGCATGTATTTGTGTAATCAACATTGTTCTATGGATTATATTACTTGTTCGTTTTAAAAAACTTTTTTCAACAGATAAAATCATTAAAACTACAACAGAAAAAATGAACAAGCTTGTAATGGAAATTGATAATGCAACCGAAAGAAATATTTTCCTTACAGATGCATCTGCAAAAAAAATACAGAATCTTTTGGCTGATGCAGATAAAAATATGGAGCTTTTTGTAGAAGCAAGCAAACGTCTGCGGGATATGATTGCAGAAGCAGAAAAGGTTTCCAGAAGAAATGAAGTTAAAAGTCCGATTTATGAGTCTGTCCGTGAAGTAATACGTGAAGAATACAATCAAAAACCGGCAAACGAAACAATAAAAAAGAATATCAATACATATATACAAAATAGTAAGAAATACAGTAACAATGAAAGCGAATCAAAGCAGCAGGAATTGTTTGGAGATAATCTGAATGAACAAAGTGTACAAATAACCAGTTCTGGTACAGGTACAAATGTTACGGAAAATGGTACAGCCTACAAGGAGATTCCTTTAGTAATAACAAGAGTATATGAAGAACAACCTGTTCCTGAAACAAACAAAAAGAAAAACATAACAAAAGAAGTTCAGAAACTTTATGACCAGGGGTATACAGTTCAGCAGATTGCAAACGAATTATCCTGTTCAATTACGGAAGTTCAGCTTATAATTGATATGTGTGAATAAGTTA
Source organism: Treponema sp. (assembly GCA_016290335.1). Next base: position 22,737 of record JAEETM010000027.1, read on the forward strand.
AAGATGGAAACGCTGCGATATTGCTCGCGTTTCTTTAAACTCAGGAGGATAAAAAACTATGAAAATCAGTAAACAAAAGTTTGGCATTTTAAGTGACGGGACAAAGGTACATCTTTATACAGTACGCAACGACAGCATGTCTTTTTCATGTACGGATTACGGCTGTACTTTAACAAGTATTGTACTTAACAATGAGGATGGAACAAAAACAGATGTCCTTCTTGGTTTTTCTACACTTGAAGGTTATTTGAACACAAAGTTCTGCTTCGGTTCAATTGTAGGTCGTTTTGCAAACAGAATCGGTAAAGCAACATTTACACTCAACGACAAAAAATACACTCTGGACAAAAACGATGGTCCAAACACACTCCATGGCGGCTTTAACGGCTACGATAAAATGATGTGGGAAGCTGAAGTTATAAAGGGAAGCAAACAGTGCGGAGTTAAATTCAAGAGAACTTCTCCAGATGGCGAACAGGGCTTCCCTGGAAAAGTAAAGCTCGAAATCACTTATCTTCTGGACGAGCTTAATAATCTTACGTGTGAATATTCAGCAATTACAGATAAGGCAACTCCAATCAATATTACAAACCATGCTTATTTTAATCTTGCCGGAAATGGACAGATTACTGACCATACAGTAAAAATGAACTCCGACTATATTCTGGAAGTAAGTTCAAAGCTCATTCCAACCGGAAAGCTTACACCGGTAAAAGATACACCTTTTGACTTTACAAAAGAAAAATCAATTGGAAAGCAAATTGCCGAAGTTGGACCTGGCTATGATCACTGCTATGTAACAGAAATGTATAATCCTGAAAACAAGCATTGTGGCTGTCCGCTTGATGACAGTGACCTTGTAGAGTTTGCAGTAGTAAAAGAGCCTGTTTCAGGTCACGAAATGGCAGTATACACAAATATGGAAGGCTGTCAGTTCTATACAGGTAACTTTATCGGCGGTATCGTAGGAAAAAATGGTGTACGCTATCAGGCTCACGATGCATTCTGTCTTGAAACACAGTGTTTCCCGGATACACCAAATAAGCCTGACTTCCCATCCTGTATCCTTAATCCGGGACAGAAGATGAAAGCAAAAACTGTATACTCGTTTAAAATATAAAACAAGATTGTCGGGTCAAGCCCGACAATGACAATTTATAAAAAAATTGTTTTTATCAAAAAAAGTGTTTGAATTATCTCTGAATGTTTATTATTATTATAGGATACTATTAATAGAATAATAGTATCCTATTTAAAAATTTAAAAATCATTCTTATAAAACTTGATACTATTTTGTGAGGTTGTCTGTATATGGATGTTCAATTACAAGAACTGATTGATAAAATCAAGAAAGATGGTGTAGCTGCAGCCGATGAAAAAGCTTCTCAGATTATTAGCGAAGCTGAAAAAAAGGCTGATGGTATTGTTGCAGCTGCAAAAGAAGAAGCCGAAGCAATTATTAAAAAGGCTAAAGCAGAAACAGAAAGAATGGAAAAGGCTAGTGAAGAAGCTATTATCCAGGCTGGACGTAACATGCTTCTTGCTTTTAAAGATTCTCTTGTTTCAGAGCTTGATTCTCTTATTCAGTCAGAAACAGAAAAAGCTGTTTCTAAAGATGCACTTGCCGCTATAGTTCCTGCAACCGTAAAAGCGTGGGCAAAAAACTCAGAGGTTTCAGAGCTTTCTGTATTGCTCAGCGAAAAGGACTTAAAAGAACTTAAAGCTGCATTTACTAATGAATTGAAAGAAGAAATTGCAAAAGGACTGGAGCTCAAGCCTGATAAAACCCTGTCTTACGGTTTTAGAATTGGTGTCAGAAACGGTGCCGCATACTATGATTATTCAGCAGAAAGCCTTGCAGAAATGTTCAGTGCATATCTGAATCCAAAAGTTGCTGCCCTGCTTAAAACTGCTGCGAAAGGACAAGAGTAGTGGCATATTATTATCTGGTTTCGCAATTACCAAATATCTCTTCGGCAGAAGGAAAAAGCAGTCTTCCTATAGATACGGCATCTTTTAAGGAAATATGCTGCCGCTTTGTTTCAGAAAATGAAAAAAAGCTTATAAACGATTTGTCGCTTATTCCTCCTGTTTCAACAGAATCTACAGGTTCTGTTTTCCTTGATAAATGGTTCGAAAAAGAAAGAAACCTTCGTTTTGCACTGGCTCAGATTAGAGCTCAGAAAATGAAAAAGGATGTAATGGTTCTTCCACCGGGCTGTACCGCAGACATAATAAATGCCGCAAGAACAGCTGTTGGAATGGATAATCCTTATACTGCAGAACAGTTTCTTTATGAATATAGAATAAAGCTTCTGGATGATTTGCGTCCATTAGATTCTTTTTCTATTGATGCAGTTTATGCGTATGGACTGCGGCTTATGCTTGTAGAAAGAATGCGTAAGTTTGATACTGAAAATGGAAAAACTTCTTATCATAAGATTTATGATTCAATTCTAGGAGAAAATACATGACGGATACAAAGGCAAGTGTAGTCGGCATTAATGGAAACATGATTACCATTGAGTTTGAAGGTAATGTTTCTATGAACGAGGTTGGCTACGTTAATGTAGATGGAAAAAAGCTCAGAGGTGAAATTATCCGTATTCGAGGCAACAAGGCTCAGATGCAGATTTTTGAAATGACTCAGGGCATAAAGGCTGGCGATAAAGTTGACCTTGCTGGAGAGCTTCTTTGTGCAGAGCTTGGACCTGGACTTTTGGGACAGACCTTTGATGGTCTTCAGAACCCGCTTCCACTTGTTGCAGAAAAAGCAGGCTTCTTCCTTGAAAGAGGTATTTATGTAGATCCTCTTCCTAAAGATAAAAAATGGGACTGGACACCAACTGTAAAACCTGGTGACACAGTTCTCAGAGGTGACTCAATCGGTACAGTACCGGAAGGTGCTTTTGCCCACAAGATTCTTGTTCCGTTTGATTTGCTTGGAATGTACAAGGTAAAATCAGTAACTCCTGCAGGAAGCTATACAATTCAGGATGTTATGGCTGTAGTTACCGACGAAAAAGGCAACGACCACGAGCTTAAAATGTCTTTCAAGTGGCCTGTAAAACGTGCAGTAGACTGTTATGCAGAACGTCTTGCTCCAAGTGAGCCAATGGTAACACAGGTTCGTCTTATAGATACTTTCTATCCTGTTTCTAAGGGTGGAACATATTGTATTCCTGGCCCATTCGGTGCAGGAAAAACTGTACTTCAGCACACAACAAGCCGTAATGCCGACGTTGATATCGTAATCATCGCTGCCTGCGGTGAGCGTGCCGGTGAAGTTGTAGAAACAATTAAAGAGTTCCCAGAACTTAAAGACCCACGAACAGGCCGAAGCCTGATGGAGCGTACAATCATTATCTGTAACACTTCTTCAATGCCGGTTGCTTCTCGAGAAGCTTCAGTTTATACATCTGTAACTCTTGCTGAATATTACAGACAGATGGGTTTACACGTACTTCTTCTTGCAGACTCTACTTCAAGATGGGCACAGGCTTTACGAGAAATGTCTGGTCGTCTTGAAGAGATTCCTGGTGAGGAAGCTTTCCCTGCTTATCTTGAATCTTACATTGCAGCATTCTATGAACGTGCAGGTATTGTAAAACTCCGTGACGGAAACATTGGTTCTGTAACAATTGGTGGTACAGTATCTCCTGCGGGTGGTAACTTTGAAGAGCCTGTAACTCAGGCAACACTTAAAGTAGTAGGTGCATTCCATGGTTTAAGCCGTGAACGTTCAGATGCCCGTAAATATCCTGCAATTGACCCGATTATTTCCTGGTCAAAATATAAATCAGTACTTCCTGAAAAATGGGTAGCTCTTGCACGTAAGGTTTTCCTAAGCGGTGTAGAAGTAAACCAGATGATGAAGGTTATTGGTGAAGAAGGAACTACAACAGAAGATTACATTGAATATCTTAAGAGCGAGTTCCTTGATGCGGTTTACATGCAGCAGAACTCATTTGATGAAATTGATGCCGCTGTAAGTGTTGAACGTCAGAAATATACTTTTGCAAATGTTGTAAAGGTTCTCGGTTCTGATTTTGATCTGCACGATAAGGATACCGCACGAAACTTCTTCAACCAGCTCAGACAGAAGTTTATAGACTGGAACTATTCAGAATGGAAATCTGAAAAGTTCAATGCAGTTGAAAAAGACATCAAAGAGTACTATGCAGGTGCAAAGGGTGTAGTAAGAGATGAAGTTGAAGCAATGCTCAAGGATGGTGAATAATTATGAATAAGGTATACAGTAAAATTGAATCCATCGTTGGAAGTGTAATTACAGTAAAAGCTGAAAATGTAGCTTACGGCGAGCTTGCCGAAATTGATACACGCTTTGGTAAATCTCTTGCCGAAGTAAATAAGATTGACGGTGACGTTGTTTCATTACAGGTTTTTGCCGGCGGACGAGGTATTTCTACCGGTGACCATATCAAGTTTTTGGGACACCAGATGCAGGTAAGCTTTTCTGATGATCTGCTTGGCCGTATCTTTAATGGTTCAGCTGAACCAAGAGATAAAGGACCTGCATTAACAGACAGCCTTGTAACAATTGGAGGTCCTTCTGTAAACCCTTCAAAACGAATTATGGCACGCCGTATGATTCGTACTGGTATTCCAATGATTGATATGTTCAATACTCTGGTTGTTTCCCAGAAGCTCCCAATTTTCTCAATTTCCGGTGAGCCTTACAACCAGCTGCTTGCACGAATTGCCATGCAGGCAGAAGTTGACGTAATCGTTCTTGGCGGTATGGGTCTTAAATATGATGATTATCTGTATTTTAAGAAAACTCTTGAAGACGGTGGTGCTTTAAGCAGAACTGTTATGTTCATTCATACAGCTGCCGACCCAACCGTAGAATGTCAGAAGATTCCTGACCTTTCGCTTGCAGTTGCAGAACAGTTTGCCCTTAAAGGAAAGGACGTTCTTGTTCTTCTTACAGATATGACTAACTTTGCAGATTCCATGAAGGAAATTGCCATTACTCAGGAGCAGGTTCCTTCTAACCGAGGTTATCCTGGAGACTTGTATTCACAGCTTGCTAGCCGCTACGAAAAGGCCGTTGACTTTGATACAGCCGGTTCTGTAACAGTTCTTGCTGTAACAACAATGCCTGGTGATGACGTAACTCATCCGGTCCCTGATAACACAGGTTATATTACAGAAGGTCAGTACTATCTTAAGGGTGGACGAATTGAGCCGTTCGGTTCTCTTTCACGACTTAAGCAGAATGTAAACGGTTCTACAAGACCAGACCATCGTGCTTTAATGGACGGTATGATTCGTCTTTATGCTAACTATAAAGATACGCTCGAAAAGAAATCCATGGGATTTTTGATGAGCCGCTGGGATGAAAAGCTCCTGATTTACGGAAAGAAGTTTGAGGAAGGTATGATGGACTTGTCTAAGAACATTCCGCTTGAGGATGCTCTTGATTTAGGCTGGAAAATCCTTGCTGAATGTTTTGAACCGGAAGAAACGGGCCTTAAATCATCTTTGATAGAAACTTATTGGCCTAAACAAAAATAACGGAGTACATTAGATGGCAAAAATAAAGCTGACCAAGAATGAGCTTAAGGTTCAGAAGGATGCTTTGAAAATGTACAAGCGTTATCTGCCGACACTCATTCTAAAAAAACAGCAGTTACAGACAGAAATCCGCACTATCGATGCAAAGGCCAAAGAAGTCAGGGCTGCAAGAAAAGCTCTTGAAAAGGAGTTTGAAGAATGGATTGCAGTTTTTGGTGATCGTGATGCTTTTACACCCGATATGGTTACTGTCACAAATATAAAGAAAGGCTGGGGCAACATTGCAGGTGTTACAATTCCTGTTTATGAAGGCGCAGATTTCGGCAGGGGAGATTATGATTTATATAAAACTCCTTTGTGGATTGATATGGCAGCCGACAGAATGGAAAAAGCCCTGTCTTTAGACTTGGAAGCAGAAGTTCTTGACGAACAGGTCAGACTTCTTTCTAAGGAATTGCGTGCTACAACTCAGAGAGTTAATCTTTTTGAAAAGGTAAAGATTCCTGAAACCAAGGCAAACATAAAAAAGATTACCGTTTACCTTGGTGATGAACAGGTTGCCGCTGTAGTAAGAAGTAAGATTTCTAAGAAAAAGCTTCAAGCAAAGGTTAATGAAGCTCAAAAGCAGAGTGATGAAAATGAAGCAGAACAGGAGTCAGATAAATGATTGAAAAAATGAAACGTGTCTCCATAGTTCTGTTGAACAGAGACAAAGAAAAGGCACTTAAAGCTTTAAGAAAAGCCGGACTTGTTCATCTGGAAAAGGTGGAAGGTTCTTCAGAAAAGCTTAACGGTTTTAAAGAGCAGTCTTCATCACTTTTAATAAGCGAAAGCATTCTTGGAGAAATTAAGACTCCTAAAAAGAAAGCTCCAGCACCAAAGCTTACAGAAGAAGAAGTTGTTTCTTTATGCGATGAAATTGTTGCTAAATCAGAAAAGAAAAAACAGCTTCTTGAAGAAATAGCTACTGATTCAAATGAGCTTGAACGCTTTGAAAGCTGGGGCAGTGTAAGTCTTGAAGATTTTGCATATCTTAAGGAAAAAGGCATTCAGCTAAAGATGTACGAGATTCCAGGTGACAAGTATTCTCTGATTGATGAAGATATTCAGACTGTTCTTGTAAATAAAGATAAAAAGACTGTCCGCTTTATGATTATCAATGGCGGAGAATCAAGACCTGAAAGTCTTTTGCCGGAAGCCTTTGAAGTTCCTGAACCAAGAATGTCTACAGAATTGCTTGAAAAAGAAATTGTTGAAGACGAAAAGCTTGTAAAAGAAATAGATGATTTCTATGTTCAAAAGGCTGAATGTCTTCCTTGTCTTAAAGATTACAAGAAGAAGCTCGAAGCTTACATTGAGTTTGAAAACATCAATGCAGGTATGGAACACGAAGCTCAGTGCGAAGAAACTGACTTGGCCTGGATAAGCGGTTACGTTCCTGCTGACAATATGGACGAGTTTAAGTCTGTATGCAGTAAGAATGAATGGGCTGTTGTTTATTCAGATCCTGAAGATGAAGACCTTGAAGTTCCTACAAAGCTTAAAAACAATAAGTTTATAAGCCTTATTTATCCGCTTACAGACTTTTTGGGAACTGTTCCAGGATACCACGAATACGATATTTCGGGCTGGTTCCTTCTGTTCTTCTCAATCTTCTTTGGAATGATTTTTGGAGACGGCGGTTATGGTCTTTTAATGATGATAGCCTTCCTCTTTATGATTATTAAAAACGGAATTGCAAAGAAAAAGAATCCTCCGCTTTTATTCTTGGGAATGATTCTTGCCTTTGCAACAATTGTTTGGGGAACTGTAACATGTACCTGGTTTGGAATCCCTGCAGAAAGATTGCCTGATTTCTTTAAAACAATTTCTGTAAAACCGATTTCAAATGCTTATACAAATGAACTGACTGGCTTTACAACAGACCAGAATCTTCAGATTTTCTGTTTTACCCTTGCTTTGATTCAGCTTTCAATTGCACACTTAAAGGGCATGGCAGCAAACAGAAAATCACTAAAGTTCTTTGGCGAACTTGGTTCTCTTTTGCAGCTGATTGGTATGTATTATATCGTTTTGAATCTTGTTGTAAGCTCAGAAGTCTTTACACTTGATAAGGTAATTTACAATATTCCAATCGGTTATGTTGAACTTGGTCTGATCGCCTTTGGTTTTGTCCTTAGCTTTATCTTTGCAAATTACGAAGGAAGCATAGGCAAGTCAATTATGGCAAGCGTGAAAGGAATTATTCCGGTAATTCTTGGTGTAGTAAACGTATTCTCGGATATCGTTTCTTACATAAGACTCTGGGCTGTAGGTCTGGCTGGTGCGGCTATATCACAGACTGTAAATACAATGGCAGGTCCAATTCTGGGACACGCTATTCTGTTTGCAATCGGAGTGATTCTGCTTGTATTCGGTCATGGTTTGAATATGGTATTGAATCTGCTTTCTGTACTTGTACACGGCGTACGATTGAATACACTTGAGTTTTCCAGCCACCTGGGAATGTCCTGGTCTGGAATTAAATACAATCCATTCTCTGAGGATGGAAATAAATAAGGATTACGGGTTGCCATTTTATGGTGGACAGCCTCATGAATATAATAAGGAGTAATATATGAACTTTGGAATGTTAGGTGCTGCAATTTGTATGGGTATTGCTGCTATTGGTTCTGCAATTGGAATTGGAATTGCCGGACAGGGTGCAATTGGTGCTTGGAAACGTTGTTACATAAACAACAAACCGGCTCCTTTTATTCTTCTTGTATTTGCCGGTGCTCCTCTTACACAGACACTTTATGGTTTCCTTCTTACAAAAAGAATGATTGATTCAGGTGTTACTAACGGCTGGCAGCTGCTCGGTCTTGGTATTGGTTCAGGTATTGCCATGTGTCTTTCTGCAATCGCTCAGGGAAAAGCCGGTGCCGCCGCTTCTGATGCCCAGGGAGAAACCGGAAAAGGCTTTGCCCAGTACATCATGGTAGTAGGTCTCTGCGAAACCGTAGCTTTGTTCGCAATGGCATTCTCATTCGGTTTTTGTTAATAACTAACGAAGGCTGCTGCTTAATGGAGGCTAGGCATTTAGACTGCCTTCGTTTGCAGTTTTGCAGGACAAAACTGCACATTTTATGAATTGAGTTTTTAAAACACTAGAATATTGTGTATTGCAAGGTCAGTTATTCAAACTTAAATTGTTTGATAAAGCTGACCTTTTTTTTATTGTTTTTTTCGTATATAATAAATGCATGACTAAAGAAGTTTTTTTAGGCGGTAAAGGCATTACCAAACGTATTTCAATCGGGGGAAAAAGTCCGGTTTCCCTTCAAACTATGTGGAAAGAGCCCATCAACAATCTTACCGACGAAAAAATCAAAGAAATTATAGATAAAATTGCTTCATTACAATCACTTGGCTGCGATATTGTACGCTTTGCTGTTCCCGATATGGAAAGTGCACATGGCTTGTGTAAAATTGCTGCTGGCACAAGTATGCCGCTTGTTGCCGATATTCACTTTGATTACAGGCTTGCGCTTGAATGTTTAAAGGGGAATGTTGCAGCAATCAGAATAAATCCGGGAAATATCGGCTCGTTTGAAAATACAAAAACTGTTGTAGATGCATGCAGAGATAACGGTGTTGCAATCAGAATTGGTATTAACAGCGGCAGTCTGCCAAAAGATTTGCAGAAAAAAATTGCAGATGGTGAAATCACTCGGGCACAGGGATTATGTGAAACTGCAAGCCGTGAAGCTGAAGTTTTTGAAAAGCTTAAGTTTGACCAGTATGTTGTAAGTATGAAATCTTCGGATGTGCAGGAGACCATAGAGTGTAACCGCTTTTATGCGCAAAAGTATAATAATCCGCTTCATCTTGGGGTAACGGAAGCAGGACCTTTAATAGGCGGCATTGTAAAATCTTCAATTGCTTTTGCAACTTTATTAAACGAAGGAATTGGCGGTACAGTAAGAGTGAGCCTTTCATCATCCCCTGAAAACGAAGTAATTGCAGGCTTGAACATACTAAAGGAATGCGGAAAGCGCCAGGGAGGAATAAAGCTTGTAAGCTGCCCGCGCTGCGGAAGGGAAGGCTTTGACGTTCACAGTTTTGTTGAGCGGTGGCAGAACAGGCTGCTTTCAATCAATAAAGATATAACTGTAGCTGTAATGGGCTGTGTTGTAAACGGTCCTGGCGAAGGAAAGCATGCAGATGTAGGAATTGCGGGTGCGGCAGATAAAGTAATTATTTTTAAAAAAGGAAAAATAGTACAAACAATTATGCCGGAATTAACCGATAAAGTATTTGAGGAAGAACTTAATTCTTTGTTATAGATAAAGATTGTCGAATCAAGTTCGACAATGACAAATGTATCAGGAATGATTATGAAAAAAACTTTAGGCATTATCATCTTTTCTTTTTGTCTTGCGGCTATTTATTCTCAAAATAATCCAATGAACAGTATAACAGCTTTCAGAAAAGCATGCATGAGCTTTGAAGAAAAGGATTATGGTAAAGCATTAAAATATTCTGAAGATGCAATCACTCTTCGTAAAGAACAGATAAAATACGAAATCGGTACTGTAGAAAAAAGTCTTGCTTCTAAGGAAGTAAAAAAAGCTGGTGACAGAATTGATAATGTTATTATTGTTCTAGAAGAACGAGGTGAAGTTGACTGTATAGAAATTATAAATCATTATTTAAAGAAAAAGGGTGAAGAATTTTTCAAAAATTCAATTTCTAATCTTCTTGATTACATAAAGCAGCAGGAAGAATATCCCGAAGCACATAAACTTATTGGTGATGTATACCGAATCGAAGGTGAATATGATTTTGCAGAAGAGTATTACAGAAAGGCACTTTCAAATCAGGAGGTGCTTGATATTCCTGATGAAAAATATGAGATTCTTTATCTTCTGGCAGAAATCAGCCGTTTAAAAGGTGATAATGAAAAGCTTGAAGTTAGACTTTTAAATATTATTGGAAATACACAGACAGAAAAAAATAAGGTTCTTGTCAGGGCAATGAGAAATACTGTTTATGCAGACAGAAAAGAAAATGTTAATAAGCTTTTTCATCTGTACAGAACGTATGATTATTATTCTTTAAAAGCATACAGCCAGCTTGCTGATTATTACTATAAGTTAAATGAAATGCAGAAAGCCTTTGATTATTCAGCGCTTGCAATGCTGAATGGATTTACAAGAATTTGTTCTTTAATGGAAAAAAGAGATTCTGAATATACCTTTATAGATTTAGCAGGCTTTTTTGATAAAGTACCGGAATATCCTGATATTCTTGAATGGGGTAAAGAAAACTCAATCTGGAAAAACTTCAACGTATTCTGCAATATCTGTGCTGATATGGGGTACACAAAGTTCTCTATGGAAATGCTTGAAATTATTGCATTCCATTCACCAGAAAAATACTGGCAGCAGGAAGCAGTTCTTAAGCTTGATACACTTGATGGTATTTCTAAACCTGTAGATACAGAAAAAGCAGATTAGTACTGCAAGCCTAAACCAAGATAAACTTCGTACATAGAGGAATCTGCTCTCCAATCCATGTTAAGGTAATTCTTAAAGAATTTACGTCCTATATCATATCCGAAATTAGCGCGTACAGTAATTCCGGACCATTTTGTCGGATAAACAAGGAATTCAAGTCCTGCGCTGTAAAAGCCGTCTTTAAGTGAGAACCAGTTTTCTGTAATCTTGTTATAATAAAGTGCAATATCAATAAATGGAGAAATCTGTAAATCAAAATTAAAATACTTTATGAATTTTGCAGTGAAATTCGTTGTGAACAGGTGATAAGGAAAATCAAGATTGAGAACAATTGCAGAAGTGGAGGCAAGTGAGTTTATACCCGTTCCCATGTATTTCTGGTCATCACGAATACCGCGAAGCTCGCCGCCAAAAGCTTTACCATCATATTTGATATATTCATTCTTTGCAGGATTAAGCATATATACAAATCCATACAACTTTGTGTTTATACCAATGCGGTTGAAAACAGGTGCTTCAAATAAAGTAAATGCTTTATAAGCTCTTACATCTAAGCTCATAATTGGATAAAACATTTTTCGCTGGAAATTATATAAATAGTAATTGTCAATAGAAAAAGAAATACCATTACGAAGATTGTTCTGCCAGTCAACGCGGCCAAAAGAGAAAGAATGACCCGCATAAGCTACAGGACTGGAAAGGCTGGAGTTGTTTTCGGAAATGTGGTTAAAATCCCAGTTGAAATAAATATCGGCATAAGGTGTATAAGTGAAGGTTCCTAATGTATTTGATTTGTAAATACTGATTGGTACTGAGAACTTAAATTCTTCAGAAAAATAAAGTGAATCATTAAAGGCTTTATAATCAAGATTATTTACTGATTTTTGATAGATTTCTGAAATCAAAGAATAATTGTCAAAAGGTATCTGAAATTTAACACCAGTTTTAACATCCCATTCAGGTATTTTATCGCCAAAGGTGTAAGAAAATCCAATATCATTAACCCAGGTTGCATCTGAGATTCCGGCTTCAAAAGGATAGTCAAAAGAAAAATTAAAACCAAGTTCACAGTCTTTATTATCTGATTCAAAGGTTGGAATAAGAATGTAAATATCTGAGTTCATGGTATTTAAGGTACCAAGAAAGTTAAAATCCTTGATTTTAAATTTCAGCTTTAATCCGGAATTAGAATCATATTTAGGTCCCGGTAATACAAAAATGTGTATTGAATCTTTAAGGAATACCTTTAAGTTTACCTGATATACTTCATCTTCCTGTGGTAATTCTATATTTACAATACTATAATCAACGCTTAAATCTTCAAAAACACGTGTATTATTTAATTTCTGCTTATAATCTTCAAGATAAGCAAGAAGCTCTTCTTCTGATTCAAAAACAGTATCTGTATCTACAGAAACCTTCTGTTCAAGACAATAAGGTTTTGTAACTCCAAGAATCTTAATGGCACTTGGTTCAATATTATAATCAACTGATTTAATCTGGTATTTATTTGCATAACAAACTGAAAATAACAGCAGAGCGAGAATAAATGTAAAAACTTTTTTCATATCTAGTATGCACCCTTTCTTCTTAATACAACCCAAACAGTCTTAATCAAAATCCAGACATCAAGCCAGATAGACCAGTTTTGAATGTAATATGTATCGAATACAATTCGTTCTTCGTAAGAAGTCTCTGAACGTCCCGAAATCTGCCACATACCGGAAATGCCGGGAAGAACAGAAAGAACAATATCCTTATATTCTCCGTATTTTTCAATTTCTTCTGCGGTAACAGGACGTGGACCAACAAAGCTCATTTCACCTTTCAGTACATTTATAACCTGTGGAAGCTCATCAAGACTTGTTTTCCTGAGGAAATTACCAAACTTTGTAATGCGGGGGTCATCTTTAAACTTTCTTTCAGCTTCCCATTCTTCACGTCTTACCGGGTCTGTGGCAAGAATATGTTCAAGCATTTCCTGTGAATCAATACGCATTGAACGGAACTTCCAGCAATTTAAAACCTTACCGTTTTTACCAACACGTTTATGCTTGTAGAAAACGGGGCCTTTTGAAGTTATTTTTATTAAAAATGCAATTATAAGAAAAACCGGAATAAGAACAGGCAGTGCAATAATAATGAGTATAAGGTCCAGAATCCTTTTTAAAATAAGATTAGATTTAAAGGTAAGATTATGTACTGAAGCAAATCCGATTATACCTGCAATATCTTTAAGCTGCTGTGTGCAGGTAAAAGATGACTGTCTTTTTGAAACAGAAATTGTGTACCTGTAAGTAGTCATTATTGGAGTAATATCATCTTTATAATCACAGATAACAGCATTCTTTATATTAAACTTATGAATAATTTCGATGATATTGGTATAAGATGATGGATAAACTGGAATGTTATTGTAAAATCCCGGTTCTGTTGCATTGCCATCTATAATTACAGCAGGCTTGTATCCAAGATACTTATGCTTAAGAAGACGATCAATAACTTTTTCTGCACTGTCTCCGTTACAATAAATAACAGCAGGGATTCCCCACCATCTGCGCTTACAGAAAATACGTTTTGAATACTCACGGAAAGCTGGAAGAAGAATTGTGGCCAGAACAAAAGCAATAATAAATGCCAGCATTATTTCAAGATCATGACTGTCCTGTGTAATTCCTTTTGTAAAGTTTGAGTCTGTAAGATCTGAAAGGAAAATACTTATTGCAATACAGGCAAAGCCAAAAAAGGCTGATATTGAATATTTTTTTACTTCTTCTGCAGCTGGTACCATAATTCCCGGATAAAGTCCCATTATCATAAAAATGATAAGAAAAACAGGCAGAAAGATTGAATAATTTATAAAGGATTTAAAGTTTATATTGCTTGTTGCAAAAAGGTTTATGATGAAGAAGCCGAATGCTATACAGAAGATGAGCGTAATGATATCTACGAGGAATAATGCGAATCCGCTTAAAAAACTGCTCGTCCTTGGGTAGTTTGTTTTGAGATACTTTTTGAACTCTTCTTCATTCATAGCAAATTTTATTATAATATATAGGATAGGAATTGTCTAGAAAGGAAAATCCTTATATTCTTTCCTTTTTTTCACAGAGTTCTTTGATTGTTGCTGTAAAGTTTTGTATTGAAAACTGCTGAACGTGTGCTGTAAAAACTGAGCGGTCGGTAAAGTCCTTTTCGCATTTTTCAAAATTATCCATACATTTTATAAGGCTTTCCGGAGTCTGCTCTTCAAAAAATAACCCGGTTTTTCCTTCCAGAACAGAATCTAAGGCGCCGCCATCACGATAGGCAAGTACTGGACATCCTGCCGCGTTGGCTTCTACAGGAATAATCCCAAAATCTTCTATACCGGGGAAAAGTAATGCCTTTGCTTTAGAAAGATATTCTGCTATTTTTTCATCAGAAACACGTCCTGTAAAAGTAACAAGCCCTGATTTTTTATATTTATCTGCTTCTTTTGATTTTCCGTCGCCGATTACAACAATTTTGCGCCCGGACTGAATGCATGCTTCGATTGCAAGGTCTGCACGTTTGTAGCCTACAAGCTGCCCGAAAAAAAGGTAAAAATCTTCAGGTGTTCGTGGATTAGAAATAAAGCGGTCAATATCACATGGAGGATAAACAACGTCTGCCCTGCGGTTATAATACCGCCCGATTCTTTTTGCCACGTAATGTGAGTTTGCCACAAAATGGTCAACAAGATTGCTGGACATAACATCCCACTGGCGCAACCCGGGAATCATTTTTTTCATAAAAAACTTTACGATTGCATTAGATTTACGGAAATATTCGTGGTACATATCCCAGAGGTAACGCATTGGTGTATGGCAGTAGCACAGATGGAATGCATTAGGAGCCGGAACAACACCTTTTGCAGGCCCTGATTCACTTGAAATTATCAAATCATAACCGGTAAGATCAAGCTCCATTAAAGCTTTTGGCATAAACGGCATATATTTCTGGTACATTTTTTTAGCCATTGGCCAGCCGTTAATTTTAGTGGTATATATTTTATGTGCCTTGATTTTGTCGGAAATATGAGACGGGTCGTAAACGTTTGTATAAATGTCTGCCTGTGGAAAAAGGTCGCACAAGGCTTCTACAACCTTTTCTCCACCGCGCATTGTAACCAGCCAGTAATGAACAATTGCAACTTTCATACTATTTTCCTTTCTTAATCTGATTTATTATTATTTCCGAAGTTTTTGCAAACGAATAAATATCCGGTGAAACTGGAGGAGAAGGTGAATCATACTTTTCCAGAAGCTTTTCAGTAAGATCATCAACATCACCTGTCTTAAAGAAAGTAACGGGAAAATCTTTGTAAATCTCTTTAAAAACCGGAATATCAGAAAGAACTACATTTGTACCGCAGGCAAGCGCTTCCATAGGGGGCATTCCAAAGCCTTCATAAAGCGACGGCTGAACAAGAAGTGCAGAATTACGATACAGCATACGGAGTTTTTCATCGGTAACCTTACCCGTAAAAAGAATATTAGAAGCACCCGAAATCTCGCTTAAAATTGATGAATCCCCGGTACGGAAGTTTTCAGCATTTCCAACAATAATGAGCTTTGCTTTTAGACCGCGTTCAACAGCCTTGTTAAAAGCAGGTACAAGAACATGCAGACCTTTGTGGTGTTTTATGTTTCCTACAAAAAGAATGTTTTCCTTTACAACATCATCAAAAAAAGATTCATTTGTAAACCATTCCGGGACGGCGTTGTAAGTAACAACAATCGGCTTGTTCTTTACATTAAGATGTTCCTTAATCCGTTCTGCAGAAAAATTGGAAACCGTAAAAACGGCAGCAGATTTATTCATAGCCCGCTGATAGAACCATTTTCGTACAATAAAGCCCAGTTTAGAAGTGATTTCTGGAATATCAAGAAAAACCACGTCGTGAATTGTAGAATAAATCGGAACAGTAATGCCTTTAGGAATATTACAGTAAGGAGTGTAATACGCATCGCAGTTATTTATGATTTTTAAAAGTGATGATGGAAAAAATAAAAGCTCTGTGAAAGAAAAAGTCGTAACTTTGCAGGGAATAATCTTGTAAGATGGAATATTTCCACCGGAAAAATTACGTTTTATAATTTCATCTAGACTCTGTTGAATAGTTTTTTCATTACCAAAAAGAACGCATTCAAAACTGCGTAAAAAATAGGGTAGAATTGATAAAAAATAAGTCCCGATTCCGCCGCTTCCAATCATACGGCAATCTACTGCAAGTTTCATAAAGATAATTATAACACATTTTATTAATTCTGGCATCAGTTGTTTTTCATGCAGTTTTATACATACATGTAAATCATTGTAAATCAATAAAAAAAATGTTATTTTATCAGTATGAAAAAGAATCTATTATGTTGCATTGTATTGTGCTTTGTGTTTATGAGGGTTGCACATTCGCAGGATAATACTAAGATAATTCAATCTGGAAACAGAATCTATGACGATCTGTACATTCTGTTTAATGAAGCCGGTCTTTCACATTTTGTTGATATTCAACCGATGAGTGTTGGTGAAATTAAGTTTTATTTTGAAGATATTGATTATGAAAAATTGTCAGAAATCGGAAAACGTTTGTATGGAAATGTTGCCGGCTTTTTAGCGCGTGAAGACAATCTTTTTAACAGCGAAAAAATTACTGATGAAGAAATAAAAAAGCAGAAGCTGAGGGCTTTTGCAAACTTAAAGATTACTCCTGAACTTTATTATAAAAACGCAGATAATGTTCCGTGGAGCTTTGATTATCATTACAAGGATTATTCAGTCACAGTTCCAATTCTGATGGGCTTTTCTGATTTTGTTACAATTGAATCAGATTTTTTTGTAGGTAAAAATTATTCACAGACAAAGCTAAACAGCAGCTTTACAAATATTCCGCTTTCCGGTGATGATTTTGAGTTTTTGTTTCCACGTTTTGCTTATGGCAGTGTTGGAAAAACCTTTGATACCTGGGGCTTTAATTTCCATATGGGAAAAGAGGGCATAACTCTTGGAAAAACAGAGCTTGGAAGCATAATCTACAACAAAACCTTTGAAACTGACTTTTATTCAGAGTTAAATCTGTATACAAAAAGATACAAGTACACAATGTTTGTAAATCAGGTTGATACGGAAACATTCCTTTATCTTCATCAGCTTGATTTCAGACCATTTAAAAACTTCCGTTTCAGTGCAGTTGAAGGTACTCTTATTAATTCACCATTTGAATTGCGTTATCTGAATCCTCTTATGATAATGCATTCGTTTGGTTCCTGGACACTGCACGATTTTCAAATGACAGAAAACGAGCAGAAATATTATGATGAAGGTCATTTCTGTGCTTACCTTGGTATTTCTTTTGATTATGTTCCCTTCAGTGGATTTAGAATATATGGAGCTTTTGCTCAGACAGAAGTGCTTGATTTAGGTGGAAGCAGAAGCCAGGCTGCTCTTTCTGTTCCAGATGGATTGGGCGGGCAGTTAGCTTTTGAGTATACTTTTAATTTAAGTAATGGGAGCTTTATAAGAGCAAATCTTGATGCTTCGTATACGTCTCCTTATCTTTATGTAAAGCAAAGTCCAGACTGGTCAATGTACAAAACAAGAAAAGAAATGCAGACTGATGGTACTATTAATTCCTGGATTGGCTCTCCTTTTGGACCGGATTGTTTTGCAGCACAGCTGAAAGTAAATTATGAACCTAACGAACGCTGGAATCTGACCTTAGGATATCTGTTTAAGATTCATGGTGAAAATACACCTGATAAGTTATTTAATTTTGAAAATCAGAAAATAAATGTTGGTACAGAGGACAACCCTGAATGGATATGGGGCTATTATCCTTATGTAAAATATAGGGATTCTGCTGATAAAAATGATGAAAAAGGCATGGAAGACAGTGTAAAGCAGTCCCGTTACATGTGGATGAGCGGAACTCCTGAATACACAAACCGTATTTCACTTGCCGGTGAGTATTACATAAATAAGCATTTTAATATAAGTGGTCAAATTGCATATACATTCATAACAAATAGTTATAATATAATAGATAATTCTGCAAAAGGTTTTGAAATTGCGCTTGCCGTACAATACAAGCTTTTTGAATAAGAGGTTTTTATGAAAAAAATAGTTATAACAATCGTTGCAATCTTTATGCTTAGTTCAATTACTCTTTCTGCACAGGAAAATGTTTCAGTTCCTGTTTCAGATACAATATATGATTTTCTTGATTTAGCTCAGACAAAGAGGTTGTGTAAACCGCTGAACGGCTTTAAGCCTTATTCAAAAAAACAGATAGTTTCTGCTCTTGAAGAAATAAATGAAAATAAAGACAGTTTAACAGAAAAAGAAGCGCAGATTGTACAGCAGCTTTTAGAAAAATATACGTTCGAGGATGATGAAAAACAGAATACTCTTCTTTCTGCACATGCTTTTGAATATGATAATACCTCTGTTTCCCTGAATTATTATCTCGGCTTTGAAGCCACTTATTCTGGTGGTGTTTATTCAAAATCAGATTACAACAGCTTTGGTATGGATAATATTTTTAAGATTGCTTTTGATGGTGATATTGGTGAAAAGTTATCTTATAGAATAAAAGGTGATCTTGATTTATCTAAGGTTCCATTAAAAGAAGTTGGAAAATACTTTATTGGTTATCCGTGGTTTGATAGTGATGTACAAGCCTTTTTAGATGGAGTTTTAAAAGAAGGCGATGAAAAGTATGATGTTTCTTCAAAAGCACGATATATCAGAAAATATCTTATTAACTCATATCTGCCATATTCTTACAAAAAGCCCTGGAGCGGCCAGTTTTATTATTTAAGCAATATGAATGCTTCCGGTCTGGAAGGCTGGGCTACACAGATAGGAATCGGTTTTACAGTTGATGGAGAAATCAGAGGCACTTTATTAAATGATAAAATAATGCTTGGTATTGGGCGAGTTGACAGAGAAGTTGCCGCAATGGATAACGGAAGCTCTCTTGTTTTAAACTCTCACGCTTATCCTTTTATGGCAGCAGATGTTCAGTTTAAGCTTTTTGATTTCTTAAAGTTTTACTCATTGACAGGTATTCTTGAATATCCTAACCAGGATTATATAAATGCAGATGCATTAAGTAAGTTTGGAGAAAATGGAAATAATGATGATTCCTTCTATTTTCAGAATGCTTTTTCCGTAAACATGGTAGAGCTTGATTATAAAGGGCTGCATGTTGATTTTGGTGGAACAGCTGTATTCCCAAAAAGATTTGAACTTGGTTATGTATTCCCGCTTGTAAGTTATGTTGAATACCAGAACCATATTGGAGACTGCGATAATCTTTCTTTATTCGGTGATTTAAAATATACCTGGGCTGGAATTGCTTCTTTATGGGGTTCCCTGTATCTTGATGAATTAAACGGTCTTAATAATAATCCATTTACTTCAACAAGAGCTATGTTTGCAATTCAGGGTGGTGTAAAATACATAATTCCAAATATACCGTTTGCAAATGTTAGTTTCCGCTACACAAGAATTGAACCATACTGTTATACTCATCATTCTATAAATTACACACCATGGTACAGTCATTACATCTGCGAAAACTATTCGAACAACGGTGAATCTCTTGGTTATTATCTGCCGCCTAACTCAGACGAGTTCCTGCTTTCATTTAAGATGAAACCAAGTGCTAATGTTTCCTGGGGTGCTTCATATCAGCTGATTCGTCATGGAGCAGATTACGGCAGTCAGCAGGTTCCTGGAAGCAACATTTATTCTGAATTAAGCAATTTGAACCGTTCACAGCTCAAAAAATACTTCCTGCATGATGGTGCCTATAACTGGAATCACATAGTCAGTGCCGGTGGAAGAATAACGCTGAATACTAAGTTCCCGGTTTCTTTCTATGGAAATCTTGGAGTTTTATACAGCTACTTTACTGTAATAAATGATGATGATTACGACCGCTCTGTTTACGGCAACAACGGTAACTGCAAGAATGCAAGCTTTAAGACTCCATACAAAATTGCAGATACGGATGAATATCCGAACCTGTTCGGCGGTGTAGTTACAGTTGGCGCAAGTGTAAGGTTTTAATTATTTTACAAATGCCTTTAATGCTTCAATTAATACATCATTGTCTTCCTTGTTGCGGATTGCAAGACGGATGTATTTTGGTTCATCAAAGCATTTTTTGCCGGTCAAATCTTTTATAAAGATGTTGCATTTTTCTATAAGCTTTAAGGCAAGCTCATCTGAACTGTTTTTACCGCCAAGCTTACAGAGAACAAAGTTGGCCTGACTTGGATAAACCTTAAGATTTTTTATCTTGGAAAGCTCTTTTATAAAACGTGCTCGTTCTTCTGCAATTGAATCGCAGGCAGCTGCATAAGTCTTATTGTATTTTTCATAAATCTGAAGGTAGTATTCTGCAAAAGAGTTTATGTTCCAGATTGAGTTCTGCTTTTTGATAAAGCTGATAAGCTCAACGTCGGAGCCTGCAAGAATACCAAGTCTTAAGCCGGGAACACCGTAACTCTTGCTTATAGATTTTATGATTATAAGGTTTGGATTTTCGTTAATAATATCCTGATTCAAAAGAGTATAACGGATTTCCTTATCTGCAAAATCAATAAAGGATTCATCAAAAATAAGCTTTACATTCAATGCTTTCAAATCCTTTAAAAGCTTTAAAACTGATTTTTTATCAAGGAAATTGCCCGAAGGATTATCAGGATTTATAAGAAGAACTGTATTAACGTTTTCTTTCTTTACGGCTGCAAGAATATCATCTGCTGTATATGTAAACTTCTTTTTTGAAGTATCTAACTGTACAAGCTCGCATTTTTTGAATCGTGCAGGATATTCATTAAATGTAGGATATGGAACAAGAACTTTTCCTTCAAGGCTTTCGCAAAGGGAAGAAATAAGCTCTGCAGCACCGTTTCCAACAACAATGTTTTCCGGCAGCAAGTTAAAAATCTTTCCTGCAAGAAGACTCATCTGTGCAGCCCCGCTAGGATACTGTGTAAGAAGAGTTTTAAAGCTTACCTGTAATTCGTCAACCATTTTCTGAGGAGGAAAATACGGATTTACAAGATAGCAGTAATCCTTAAGCTGAGGGAAGCGCCAGTAACCGCCGTAATTTTTCTGTAACTGCTTGAGTTTTGTTTTACCTTTTGCAAAGCGTGTCTCTGCAATAGCAAGATCAGCAGGGTCATCAATTTCGTACC
>JAEETM010000209.1 GCA_016290335.1 Treponema sp.
AGCAAATCCAGAAGCTCCCTCAATTAATATTAATTTGAACAAAAAACAACAAAACCATGCTTATATGGGAATGGCCTTTGCGAACCCGCCTAAAGAACTTAAAAGCAAGGAAGTTACGGGTTTACTGTGCATATTTCTAGGGTGGCTCGGAATACATGATTTTTATGTGGGTAAAACAACTCTCGGAGTTGTCAAACTTATACTCACTTGCCTTGTTGTTTCCTCGTTTATTGTGGGAATTTGGGTGATTATAGATTTGATTTGTATTTTAAGTGGCTCGTATTGTGATCGATGGGGACGACCACTCATCGGCAATGCTCCCTTAACAAAGTTTTTGGTGTTCCTACCATTTGCTTTATTTATCCTGCTAATTGTCGGAACAGTTATTCTTTTGGCTGGAGATCCTAATGTTCAAGAGGGCTTCAGTCAAGGATATAATGCGGGACAACAAATTTTTAACCCATAACCAAGGAGTAACAATATGGAACAGAATCAACCTATGGCGGTATCACAATCAACAGCACTTCATTTGTGCTTTTGGCTTGGTATTTTTGGTGCTCACGATTTTTTCGCGGGAAACAAATCAAGAGGTGTTTTAAAACTGATTCTCTCGTTTGTATTCCCAATCGTGCCCTTTATTATCATGCTTCGTGATTTGTATGCTATCATAAAAGGAACTTATGTTGCTGGATATAATCGTAGACTTACTTTAAATGCAGGCAATTTGTCGAAAAAAATTTATGGTATTTATTGGCCTGCTATTGGCTGCATAATGGTTCTGGCAATCATCTTTGCCATTGTGGTTCCAAAATTTACTGCATAACTAAAAAGGAGAAACTCTATGAAAAAAATATTCTCGTTAATCTTTATCTCTGTAGCACTTATGCTGTCTGCTTGTTCTACGGACGATGTTTTAAAAATTTACGTATCTTCGGCAAAATCCGAATTGCCTCAAAAAATTGACGATACTATGAATTGGAAAGACATTTCTTTGACTGAAACAGCAATGGTGCTTACCTACGAAGTGCTGGGGGAATTCAGCGAAAATGCAGAGGCTATTCTAGGTGCGTCAGCTCAAGCAATTTTGGTCAATCTGAAGCAAATGCAAGCGAGTGATGAAGATACCAAAAATATGATAAAGCAACTTAAGGAAACAAATCGAGGTATTACAATGCAATTTGTTGACCTCAATAAAAAAAGCTTTGAGGTCAAATTCACCAAGGACGATCTTTAGAAAATGTTCCCATTCTTTTTGAATGGGATTTTTTAAAAGGAGAAAATATGTTTTGCACAAAATGTGGCACTTCACTTCCTGATGGAACAGCTTTTTGCACTAAGTGCGGAAAGCCATTGAAGAAAACTGAAACTTCTCAAGTCAATAATCCCAAGGCTCCATCAATAAACATTAATTTGAATCAAACGCAAAAGACTGAGACTGCGGATTCTTTTGCGACGAGTCGACAAACTTGTGTCAAACCGAAAAATCAACAGGTTCCCAATCGCACACTTGTGTCAATTATAACTTTGTTATTTGGATGGTTTGGCGTTCATAATATTGTCTGGGGTAAAAAAGCGTTCGGATTTATTCAACTTGTCATTTTTATTTTAGCGGTTGCTATTTATAATGAAAATTTTGGCTTGAATTTAATCACTTGGTTCTTTTTTACAAGTTTATGTGGATGGCTAATTTATGATTCTATTAGGATTCTTGACGGTGAGTTCTTTAATAGCGAAAAGGAGTCAAATAATGCAGCGATAGTTTCTATTATTTGGTATGGAATTTGTGCACTTGCCGGATTGTGGCTGATTATTGAGGGCTTTGGTAATTTGACGATGGCGGAATCTGATGCTGTATATTCAATTGATGAAATTGAAAAAGCTTTCGCTACGCCATATGAGAATATCGAGAAATTCAAGGATTCAAAATACACGATTGTTGGTATTGTCAAAGGAACTGAAGGCTTTGCTGATATTGCACTTGAAGTTTCTGGGAACGGTCCGATTAAATCTGTTGGTTTAGATTTTTTCCAATCGGAAAAAGATGAACTGCAAAAATATACTGCAGGCTTGAAGATAAAAGCGTATTGTATCGGTCGTGGCTTGGAAGATGGAAAATTTACTGCTGAATATTGTTTGCTAAAAGGAAAATTCAATCCAAGCGAAACAAAAAGTTCTAATGTAAATTCGACAAATAAATCTACTGCCCAAATGGTTGAAAAAGAAAAGCCAAAAAAAGATGTTCAGTCACCAGTCAATGAAATTGCAAAAAAGCCTGTTGATAATCCTCCAAATGGAACATTCGTTGATGAACGTGACAAAAAAACATACAAGTATATCACTATTGGCAAATTGATTTGG
>JAEETM010000210.1 GCA_016290335.1 Treponema sp.
ACCCATCAAAATAGAATCTGCAAAAACATTATGCAGGCGTTCCAGAACCTTTTTTTGTATCTCATCATCATTTGGAATTATAACCATTACGCGACTTCCGGAAACCCTGAATACCTGATACTTTCCGGCGGCTGTCCTTAAAAGTACAGAAAGCTGTTTTAAAATCTGATTTTTATTTTCTAGTCCAATCGTTTCGTTAAGATATCTTATTCCTATAACCTGCAGTCCTATTATTCTAAATGGCTTTCCCCTGAAAATTGCCTGATTTATAACCGCACGAAAACCTTCCAGATTCAGAATATTCATTTCCTTGTCTACATAGTTTGTAGGATTCACAAGAGAAAGAAATGCCATCATAGAAGCAACAGCTGCAACAAAACCTGTTACTAAAAGATTTGGATTAACTGTCTGAATAATAACCGCAATAATGCACGCTGCAGTATAAAAATAAACAGTCATTCTTTGAGCAATAGTAGCATTTTTTCGGAATAAAATGATTTTATAAATTGCACTGAAAAAATAAATTGCTGCAGAAATATATATGGTTATAAAACCGTAACCCCAATGAAAATTATAAGCTTCATCAAAATAGAAAACGAGATGTGTTAACGGAGAAGTAAAAATACAAAGCTCAAGAATAGTTATTGGCGTATAATATCTTATAATTTTAAACTTTGAACGGATAAAGTATGAGGAAATTGCACTACGTACACAATTATAAAAAGCCGGCGGGAAAATACTGAAAATTGCATAATAAAGAAGATTTACAAAATAATGAAGCCATAACGGATAGCGATTCCCCTGACTCATTACGTAAACAGCAGTTATATCAAGAAGTGTAGAAACAAACACAACAATAATAACAATCATAAAGGAATTTGTAAGCCTTGTAGTTATTATTTTCTTCCTGAAAAAGCTGAATATGACCGCGAGAGAGAGAATTGCTGCTGCTATTTCATAGTCAATGATATAATGCATTTCAAATATTATAATGCATATTGGGCAAAAAAAAAAGAGAGAATTTTTATATAAAACGAGCCTGCACTCACGTGGGAAAAGTGCCTATAAAAAAACCCCCGAACAAATGTCCGGGGGTTCATATTTATAAGTTTATTTTAACTTATTTTTTTGCAGCTGGCTTCTTTGCTGCAGGAGCAGCCTTCTTTGCAGGGGCTTTTTTTGCAGCAGGTTTCTTAGCAGGAGCCTTCTTAGCACCAGCTTTGATAACTGCCTGAGCACCAGCAAGACGAGCAAGTGGTACACGGAATGGAGAACAAGATACGTAGTTCAAACCAAGCTTGTAGCAGAGTGCGATAGAAGCTGGGTCACCACCATGTTCACCACAGATACCAAGGTGGAGGTTAGGTTTAACTGAACGTCCCTTAGCTTCTGCAATTTCCATGAGAGCACCTGGACCATCTGGATCAAGTGTAGCAAATGGATCGTCTTCGAGGATTCTCTGATCGAGGTAAGATTCGATGAACTTACCGTAGTCATCACGAGAGAAGCCGAATGTTGTCTGTGAAAGGTCGTTTGTACCGAATGAGAAGAAGTCAGCAAACTGAGCAACCTTGTCAGCAATAAGAGCTGTACGTGGGAATTCAACCATAGATCCAATTTCGAACTTAAGTTTTGTTCCGCAAGCCTTGTTTACGTTTGCGATTACAGCTTCTGCCTGAGCACGAATCTGTTCAACTTCGCGGTAAGAAACAACGTTAGGAATCATAATCTGAACCTTGTGTTTGATTCCTTCTTTATCAAGTTTAGCAGTAGCGCGGGCAATAGCTTCTACCTGCATCTCGTAAATCTCTGGATAAGTGATAGCGAGACGGCATCCGCGGTGTCCGAGCATTGGGTTGTGTTCGTCAAGAGCAGCAACCTTTGTAGCAAGAGCAGCTGGTTTCATGCCAAGTTTTGTAGCAAGAGCGTTGAGCTGTTCTTTTGATTCTGCCTGAATGAATTCGTTAAGAGGTGGGTCAAGGAGACGAATTGTTACTGGGTAACCCTTCATAGCCTTGATGATTTCGTAGAAGTCTTTCTGCTGGTAAGGAAGAATCTTAGCAAGATTTTCTTTACGAGCTTCTGTTGTTTCAGAAACGATCATCTTCTGGAATGCAGTAAGTTTTGGTTCGTCGAAGAACATGTGTTCTGTACGGCAAAGACCAATACCCTTTGCACCGAAGCGGAATGCATCTTCAGCATTCTTTGGTGTATCACCGTTAGCGTATACATCGAATCCCTTAACTGTCTGGCCAGAAGCAGTCTTGCGTGAAGACTTAGCACGAACTTCGTCTGCCCAACCAAGGAATGTTTCGAGGTCGCCAGAGATTGTAGCAGGTTTTACAGCAACCTGTC
>JAEETM010000211.1 GCA_016290335.1 Treponema sp.
TAAGCGGAAGCTGATTATGAGCAACACAGTTCTAGGGAACAAACAAGAATATACATTCTATCAGGAAACTCACGAAATTGAGCTTGATGATGATGAATGGATTGAAATGGAAGGTGAAATTGTTGATGAACAAGTTATAGTCGGATTCCGAGAAACCTGTCCTAAAGCATCACAAAGCACAACCGTGCAGATTGGCTTTTACTACAAGCCGCCTGATTCTGAATGGTACTGGGATTATATGTATGGCGACCCATACAGACCAATTGTTCCTGTTGTATTCAGCTGCAATAATAATGGGAATCTTACGGAGTGCCTGAACCAAAGCTTTTTTGAAGTAGCTTTAAGTAATAGAAGCGAAGGCTGGGTTGTGATGAATGTGACACTGAAAAGAGCACTTGTGAAAAATGAAGTTGTTCTGTTTGGTGTTTATTCTGACCAGTTAGGAATTGCCGGAATTGATTGTGCGGATGCAGACAGCGTTTCGAGCTATTACTATTTTTCACATGCAGATAGGCGAAACTATAATTCGGCAATTGCTTATGTTTCTTCACAGGCTTTTCTTAATCAGCAAGGCAAAGTAACTTGCGAATACTACCCAATGATTTACCTGGAATATATAAATGCAGTTGAATCTGTTGCTTATACCAGAACTGTGCTTGGAAATATTGGAGCTTCTACTCTGCTTACTAAAAGAGGTGTTTATAAAAGAAACAAAAATATTACGATGGCTGCCATTGCACTTATATGGCGGAAAGGTGCTTATAAAAAAACAGTTACTACTACTGCAGGAGTTTCAGAAACTGAAAGCAGAAAGCTTTTGATGACAAGGCAGACTATATCTGGAACAACTGCAATTGATAACTCAGGCCGAAAACTTAGAACTGTTAGAAGTATTCAGAACAACGGAGGCTTTTCAAGCTCCTACAGAAGAATGCTTATTAAAAGAATCTGTAATTCGGAAACAGTTGGATCTACAGAAACTGTACAAAGATTTCTTTTGATAATCAGAAAGCTGGTTTTGACAAAAGGAATAAACGACAGTTCTACACACAAGGCGAACTATAAAAAGCTTGTTCTGGCAAATACTGAGAATGTGGATGCTGTTTCTAAAAAAAGCCAGAGTATCAGGAATATTGAATCTACTGTGGATGCACAGACAGTTCCGTTTGCTTCTAGGCTTTTCTTTCGTACAGTGCAGACTATTTCGGGATTCTGGGATTGGATTCGTGGGAAGATTCGGGAAGCTAATAATGTGATAACTTTGTTCTGTCCGATTGCGGATGAAATAATTTTGGAGTGCTACTTATAAAATTACATCCATGTAATTTTATAAGTAGCAGTTTCGCTGAAGCAAAACTGCTTATATCGCGCATCCATGCGCGACCGCTACCGCGGAGGTTATAAGGAAAAGATATGAAAAGGATTTATAAAAGTAAAACTAAGCTCAGGATTTTGATTGATACAAAGTGTGATTTATCGGGATTTGAGACAGTTTCGATTATGGCAAAAAAGCCGGACGATACGACTGTGAGTTTTCCTGCAGTTGTAAAGGATGTTGAAAAAGGAATCATCTTTTATGATGTTCAGACTGCAGATGAAATAGATGTGGCTGGCTGGTGGACGTTCTGGCCGGAAGTGATTTTTGATGATGACAGAACTGCCTGCGGGCGGGCTGTAAAAGTGTTTGTTTATGAAGAAGGTAGATGACCATGTTCCAATTGAATTTTGTCAAGCGGCAAAAGATTTTGTATTGGAAATATCTGGCGATGTGAAGATTTATAAGCAATTCTGCTCTCTTGAAAAAAACATCAGCGAAGAAGCTTTGAAGTTTGCGGCTTGGTGGGAGCTTGGAAGATATCTTGAGAACAGACATTCAATTGCTTTATTGAATGACAATATAGATGAGGTTTATCGAATAATAGAAATGAATAATGTTTTGGATGGATTTAATCAGCTTCAATTAAAGCTGGTTTTATTTTACAGGCTGCTTAAGAAAAATAGGATGATAGATGAATAGCACTGAAATATCAGAAAATGAACGACTCGCGATAGAAGAACTGAGCCGGGATCTGCGTGCCAATAAGTTTGTAACCGGTGAAATGCAGTTTACCGATGTTACAAACTGCGACTATTTTCTCAAAGCTTACGGAGATATTATTCGTTATTGTATTACCTGGAACAAGTTTCTTTTCTGGAATGGAACTAACTGGGACATTGATACTCGAGGCCGTGTTGCAGAACGCTGTAAAATATTTGTTCATAAAATGTATCGTGGAATGCGTTATATTACTGACCGCCAGCTGGAAGCAGCTTTTGAAAAACATCTTATAAAAAG
>JAEETM010000212.1 GCA_016290335.1 Treponema sp.
ACGAGGCGGTCGGCAAAAACTATGTCGCGGGTTATTACGAGGTCTGGGGAATGGTTGGTTAAAGTGCCACCAGTTACATGTTCAAAAATATAATTGTCGGCGGCGTCTTTTGCATTGTCGGTTACAATCATCCCGAAAGAGTTTTGGTCGGTCCCCGCACATTCTACAGGTTTATTGGCAACAAAATAAACACTAATGCCGCGTGTGCTGCAATATTTTACTACATGGTTTCTTACCTGGGGAGGGCAGGAATCTGCATCTATCCATACATTTTTTATCAATGCAGCACCCGCTTATAAAACTCTGTTGATTTTATCTATCATTGCAATGGTGCGTCGTTCAAGTTCTGCGCTTTCTTCGTCGTTTGCAGTGGCTGTGGCCTGTGCACCGGCGCCCTGTTTTTTCATTGCAACAACATTTGATTTTTCTTTATATACTTCGTCGCAAAGCATTATGCCTGCAAGAATTGATGTCTGGAGGGGAGTTTTAATTGAATCGATTTTGCTTACATCTTCTACGATGCGCGAATAATAGCCGAGCAGCTTTTGCAGATGCTCTTCGTCTTCGTTTGCCTGAATTGTGAAGGATGTTCCTAAAAGATTAATCTGGAGTTTTCCCATCAGAAAACCCCCGTTAGAAAATATCGAATCCTAAGTTGTCGGTAGATTCACCGTCGCCTTCTTCGCCGGCGTCTTCTACAGGTTCGTCAACCGGTTCTTCTATAAAATCTGGTTCTGTAGGTGGAAGGTCTTCGTCAACAGCTTCTTCTGCAACTTCTTCTACTGTGTCCATAGAATCAAAGTTCATCTGTGGTTCTACTGGAGCTTCTGGTGCAGGAGCTGGTTCTGGTTTAGCTGCGGCTTGCTGTACAGGTTCCGGCTTTTTTGCTGCTGCAGGTGCCGCAACAGTTGCAGCTGCTGCAGTAGCACCGGCTCCCTTCAATACAGAATTCTCTATTGAATTGAGTCGGTCAATTGCTTTTATGATACCACTTTCGATTTTCTGTTGATCTGATTCATAAGCCTTAAGCTGCTCCGATTTGGCAGAGAGTGCATTTGTGAGCTCTGAACATTTATTGCGCAGAGCATCATTCTCGGCCTCAAGCTGTTGGATTTTTTCAACAGCGCTTTCAACTTTCTGTTCCAGTAACAAAACCTGTTCAAGTGATATCATAAAACAATTCCTTATGCCTTAAGTGCTTTCTTAGCTTCTTCTACAACTGCTTTGAAAGCGGCAGGGTCTTCAATAGCCATATTAGAAAGAGCCTTGCGGTTCAATTTAATACCTGCTTTGTTTACTCCGTTGATAAACTGAGAGTATGTAATTCCTTCTTCGCGAACTGCAGCGTTAATACGTGCAATCCAGAGTGAACGGAATTCATGCTTTCTGTCACGGCGGTCTACATAAGCGTGTCCAAGTGCCTTTGTAACAGCGTCTTTGGCTGGCTTATAGTTAGATTTTCTGTCTCCGCGGAAACCCTTTGCGAGTTTAAGAATCTTTACGCGGCGATTCTTTCTTTTTGTTCCGTCTATCGCTCTTGACATATTCTTCTCCTATTAACCATAAGGAAGCATCTGCTTTCTGATTTTCTTTGCATCTGCTTCTGCTACATAACCTGAAGCGCGAAGATTTCTCTTGCGTTTTGGAGAACGTTTTGTCAAAATATGACGAAGGTTCTGCTTCTTGTGCTTAACCTTGCCTGTGCCTGTAAGAGAGTATCTCTTGGCAGCAGACTTCTTTGTCTTCATCTTAGGCATTTTAAACCCCTTATTTTGCGGCTTTTGCTGAGATTGTCATCGACATGTTTCTGCCGTCCATTGCAGCAGGCTTTTCGATGTTGTACGCCGAGGTAAGTCGCTTTAACACCTCATTCAGAACTTCAAAGCCGAGCTCTGTGTGAGCAAGTTCACGTCCGCGGAAACGGATTGTGACTTTAACCTTGTCACCCTCGTCCAGAAATTCCTGTATATGTTTGGCCTTAGTATCCAGATCTCCGGAGCCGATTTTTGGCTGCATGCGGATTTCCTTAAGCTTCAATACCTTCTGATTCTTCTTGGCGTCACGGAGCTTTTTTTCCTGTTCGAATCGGTATTTGCCATAATCAAGTATTTTACAAACCGGTGGATTTGCATTAGGTGAAACTTCAACAAGGTCAAGGTCTCTGTCTTTTGCCATGTTAAGGGCTTCCTGCGTTGCAACAATGCCCAGCTGATTTCCCTCGTCATCAATAAGACGAACCTCGCGGACACGAATCATTTCATTAATTCTCTGTCCATTGTTTTTGTTGTTATTGTTATTCACGTATGCCAATTTTCCTCCTGGAGTT
>JAEETM010000213.1 GCA_016290335.1 Treponema sp.
CATAAAGGTAACTGTAAACGCTGCTGGAAAAACTGTAAGAAAAATCACGAGTGGAAAAGAATCTTCAACTGGAACTCAGTGTTATGCAACTGTAGATGATGGTGATGATATTTATCTTATTGCTGATAATCTTCTTAATACCTTCAACAAATCAGTTGATGATATTCGAAGCAAAACAGTTTATCAGGTTAATAAAGAAGTTATTTCTTCTGTTGCCACTACAGATAAGGATGGAAACACCTGGACACTTTCTTGTTCCGGAAGTGCTGAAGATTTGACCTGGAGTATTTCTGGGGCTGAAGTTGATGTAGATTCTGGTGCGGCAGACACCTGGTTTAAGAGTCTTGCTTCTCTTACTACTACAAAGTGGTATGATGAAGGCGACAGACTTGCCGGTGAAAAAGATAATACTATTAAGATTATTGCCGGTAACAAAACTGTTACACTTGATCTTTTCAGAATCCCTGCAGCAGGCGAAGCCGAAAAGGATTCTTACTACGCAAAATGCAGCGAATCTCCATATTACTTTGAGGTTCCAAGCTATACCGTACAGAAGTACCAGAAAACTCCTGCTGATATAGCAAAATGATTAAGCTAGTTGCATTTTTAGGGAACTATGGCCGTGAATACGAAAAAACGCGCCATAATGTTGCCTGGTATTTTGAAGATTCTCTCCCTTTTGCAAACCGCCTGAACTGGCAGAACAAGTTCAAGGGGGAGATTTCTTCCTGTACGCCACAGGAGCTTGCACAATGGGCCTGCGACACAAAAATCTGTTCTAAAAAGGATGGAAGTCCTGTTCTTGTGCCCGAAGAAGCTCCTGCCCACATCTATTTTCTAAAGCCGCTCACTTACATGAACCTCTCGGGCGAAAGTATAATCGAAGCAGCTACTTTCTACAAAATTAAGCCCGAAGAAATAATGGTTGTTCACGATGAGCTTGAGCTTGCCCTTGGTTTTGTGAGCCTTAAGTGGAGTGGTGGACTTGGTGGCCACAACGGTTTGCGTTCTACAAAAGCAGTTTTAAACACAGCTGATTTCTGGCGCCTTCGCTTTGGAATTGGCCGCCCGGATAACCCGAATATTGGTGTTGCAGATTACGTCCTCAGCCGCTTTACCGAAGAACAGCAGGAAATTATGCAGAATGTTTTTAGTCAGACAAACCTGCTGCTGGTAAAAGTACTTTTAAGTAAAGAGCCAGGCTCGCTGATTCAAGCCTGGGGGAAGAAGAAGCTGGTAGAAGTTAATTAAGCTTTTCTACTTACCGAAATCCCATCACCACATTCAAAAAACTCTGTCTGGAATTCCTGGTTTTCACGCAGAAATAACACGTATTTGCGGATTTTTTTAACCAGCTTTTTGGTGCTGTAATTGTGGGTTAGGCTTAGGTCTTCAACCATGCCGTGGAACGAAAGGTTGTCGCTGATGATTACGCCGTTTGGGGCAAGGTTTGTTTTGTATTTTTCAAAAAAGTTGATGTACTGACCTTTTGCGGCATCTATAAAAATGAGGTCGAACTGAGGGGCTGAAGTTGCCGTCGGAAACTCAAAGGTAAGTGCATCGGCGTGGTAGGTGGTAATGCGGGTTTCTAAACCGCAGTTTTTAATGTTTTGAATGGCTTTAAGGTAGCGGTCAATATCAATCTCTATGGTGGAAACTGTAACATTTTCTGCCACAAGCGCAAATTGAATTGCAGAATAACCAATGGCTGTTCCAATCTCAAGCACACGCACCTGTTCCAGTTTTTGAGAAAGCTCCTTTATGTAATTGCAGATAAACTCCTGCGTTTCATCCTGCATAATAGGAACAGCTTCCCTGCGTGCGTAGGTTTTTATTTCAGCGATTTCATCATTTTCAATCATAACGTTGATTATATGGAAAAAAATTGATTTATGTAACACTTTTCGTTTTCTCAACTGTTAAATATATATAATAGTTTTTTCTTTCCTTAATTTTAATTTTTTGTTATCTTTAGAATATCAAAAACTAAAAAAATCGGAAAAAGGATTTATCTGGAGGTTTATTTTGTCTGTTGTAACTTTAAAAGATGTGCATAAGTCATATCCTATGGGAAAACAAAAAGTTGAGGCTGTAAAGGGCGTTTCTTTTGATATTGAAAAAGGAGAGTTTGCCGCCATATCGGGACCTTCCGGTTCTGGAAAATCAACAATTTTGAATATGATAGGTTTGATTGACGTTCCTACAAGCGGTTCAATCATTATTGGTGGTACAGATGTTTACGAGGGTGTAAATCTTGCAGATGCAGAAACAACAAATACCCGCTGGAGTTCAAGTGTAAACGAGGACAAAA
>JAEETM010000214.1 GCA_016290335.1 Treponema sp.
TTTTGGGCCAGACCTTTTAAAATTGTTCCAGTGCCGCAGCCAACATCCAGAACTTCTGCAGAATCAGGCAAATCAATATTTTCATAAATCAGCTGGTAAAAAACTTTAGAAAGCTTACCTTCAAAATGGTCGTCGTATTTTTCTGCCCTTTTATCAAACTTAAAATCTTTTTTGACTGTCTGTTTCATATCTAACCTCCTGTAAGTTACTGAACATAGTGTTTGATAAAAATATAAGACCATGTTATGATTAAAACAAGAATAAAAACTATTTCTTTGTGCGCTAATGAACAAAAATCTGCTTTTTATTCAATAACTGGAGGCATAGCAAAATGGACAGACGCCAGCAGAAAACAAAAATCGCAATTCATCAGGCAATGACTACGCTTTTGAAAAAGAAAAAATTCGAAGCCCTCACAGTTCAGGATATCATTGACGAAGCAAACATTGGCCGCAGTACTTTTTACTCGCACTTTGAAACAAAAGAAGAACTGCTGGAAGAAATCTGCCGGGAAATGTTTGCCCATGTTTTTTCAAAAGATCTGGCTCCGGAAAAAAGCCACGATTTTTCAAAAGGACGCAAGGGCTTTGCAAATCGCCTTACACATATTTTGTATCACCTGCAGGATCACAAGGAAAACATCAAGGCAATCATGTACGGTGAAACTGAAAAGCTTTTTACCTCATATTTTCGTGAATACCTTGAACAGACTTTTTGTGATGATTTAGTGGCTCATTCCGAAGTGCCAAAAGCTTTTGCTATACAATTTTTTACCGGGAGCTTTTGCGAAACAATCAAATGGTGGATTAATTCCGACATGAAAATGCCCCCGGAAGAAGTTGTAGAAAATTATCAGAAGATGATTAAGTTCCGCTAGTTACGGGACATACAGAAGAGATGAAGTTTATTGATGAATGGATCAGGAGTCAAAAGTGAGATACATTGCTTTACTTCGCGGAATAAATATCAGCGGGAAAAATAAAATCTCCATGCCGGAATTGAAAACTGCCATTGGCGAAAAAGATTTTGGAGATGTAAAAACGTATCTGAACAGCGGGAATGTGATTTTTTCTGATGATGATACAGATGTAGTAAAACTTGCAGAAAGAATTCATGTAATCGTCTTTGAAACATTTCATCTAGAGATTCCAGTTTTTGTGATTTCTCAGGATGAATTGAAATGTCTTCTTTCAAAAGCGCCGTCCTGGTGGGGAAATGACAGCAAAGATATTTACGACAATCTGATTTTTGCCATTACACCTTACAGCATTGAAACTGTTGCCGATAAAATCGGGGAGCCGTCTGCAGAACTTGAAAAAGTTGAAATCTGTGGAAATGCGGCCTTCTGGTCTTTTGACCGAGAATTATATGCAAAGGCCAACTGGTGGAAAAAGACTGCGGCTTCTGGCATCGGGGAAATGATTACAATTAGGACTGCAAACACTCTCCGAAAGATTGCAGAGATGTAAAATCTGGCTTTTTTTATTCTTCCCAACCCTTACAGACATCACACCAGCCGGTGGCGCCTGATACTTCTTCCAGTTCGGATGGTGTAAGTTTTACCGAAGTAAAATCTAAATATCCTTGTTTACCTATTGCTCAGATAGGGATATAATACAAATAAGGGGACAGGCAGTCAATGAAAAGTATTTTGATAAAAGACACAACAAAGGAAGAACGAGAAAAAATCGTTGCCGATGCTCTTGGTTGCGGAAGCGATTGCTCCATGTGCTGTGCCTGTGGCGGCATGGAAATTGACTATCAGCAGTACATAGACGGTAAGAAAGAAATTGCCCAGCTGAATGCAGAATACCGGGCAAATACGATGATAGGACACTAGATTATAGCTTTCCCATCAAATCCTTAATTGTTGTTTTTAATCTATAGAGGTGGAGAATGGAAAACATCAAATCAATCTTACAAAATGCAGACTCAATTCTCATCGGTGCTGGAGCGGGACTTTCTACTTCTGCAGGCTTTACCTACAGCGGGCCTCGCTTCCAAAAATATTTTGCTGATTTTGAAAAGAAGTACGGCTTTCACGATATGTATTCCGGTGGCTTTTATCCTTACAAAACTCTTGAAGAAAACTGGGCTTACTGGAGCCGCTACATAATGATTAACCGCTACATGAACGCTCCGATTCCTGTCTATGAAAAACTTTTTGAACTGGTAAAGGATAAGAATTATTTTGTCATCACAACTAATGTAGACCACT
The DNA here is from genome assembly GCA_016290335.1 of Treponema sp. The sequence continues at coordinate 2,219 of JAEETM010000214.1, forward strand.
GTTTTCAGAAAGCGGGTTTTGATAAGTCACGACTGTTTTATACTCAAGGGGATTACGGTCTCTGGCA
>JAEETM010000215.1 GCA_016290335.1 Treponema sp.
GTCTTTTGGAATTACAGGTAAAGCCGCCATACTGTATAAAATCTTTTTCGCAATAATACGGAGAAGTGTGAAAGCCACGAATCTTTGGAGAGTTTCCATTTATGTACATCAAGGCACATGGGTGAGAAAGTCTGTCTCCCCTTACCATATAAAATGAAGAAAGCGGACAATCAGAATCTGAAGGATTTGTGAAAGCAGAATTAAGCCGGGGAAATTTACAGTCTACTTTCCAGGGCTTGTCTCCTCTGTTTGAACCATACATAAAGCCCGGAAGATAAAAATCAGCTTTACCGTCTGCCTCAATTTCAAGGCGCATAATTCCTTCGAAAACTTTTCCACTGGTATTTTGAATGCTTACTTCAATTTTATAAGGAGAAGCTGATGAGCCGTTTCCTCCGAGAATCTTTTCCTGATAGTTCAAACCGTAGACTTCAGGGGAATCATAAATATCAGATTTTTCTTCAACTAATTCGAGATGTCTTTTTTTTGAAACTGCAGATAATTTAAGAAAATGAACCATGATATAATGATAATATTAAAACAGTTTGAAAAAAAGAATAAATCTATACAAATATTTACTTTTGTTATGAAAGATGATTATCTCAAGCCAACCTTTATAAATTCAATAACAGCATCAGTTTCTTATAAATTTTTTATCCTGTTCAGGAATTTTATCATCAGAAACAAAACGTTCGATTGTCATATGCAGGTCGTATTTTTCGCGAAGCTCAGCAATTGTTTTCATCATTGGTGTTGCGTGGTGCAGGTCAATTGCTTCCTGATTTTCCCAGGAGTCGATTAAGAGGATGGTTTCGCTGCTGTTTTCGCCGGCTTTTTCTTCACCAAAGGGCAGATAATATTCATAGCGAAGATTCCCCTTCTCTGCCCGGATTTTTTCAACGGTTCCGCTTGAAATCATTTCGCGGGCAAAGGCCTGTGCCGCCCCCTTTTTTCCTATGTAACGAAGATTTACTGTAATTGCCATTCTAGTCCTCCTGATATTTTATTCTTTGCAGATAATCTGCGTTTTTGATCTGTCGCAGATTTCTTCTTCCATAATTATCTGACCGATTGAATCTGCTGTGATTTTTCCTGCAAGAGGATTTTTTATACTGTCGATTTTTCCGCTGACTTCTACTTCAACGGTGCTACGTTCGAAAGAAAGATCGCACTCTTCCATAGTGCAGTTTTTGAGCACAAGATTTTTGCAGTAGCAGAAGGGCTGAGTTCCAATAATGCGGCAGTTTATAAGAGTAAGATTTTCTGAATACCAGCCCAGGTATTCGCTTTTTACAATGCTGTTTTTAACGGTGACATTTTTAGTGTGCCAGAAGGCATCTTTTGTATTCAGTTCTGAATCTGTAATTTCGATGTTTTCATCATATTGAAAAGAATATTTTCCCTTCATTTTTAAGCCGATGATTTTTGCATCGCGACTTTCAAAAAAAGGATATTCAGATTCTTCGATTGTGACATTTTCAATTGTCAGCTTTTGACTCTTCCAGGCAAACTCAGGAGAACTAACGCTGCAGTTTTTAAGGGAAATATTTTCGCATTCACGAATCGCCTTAATTCCGCCGAGTCTGCTGTTTTCAATCAAAATATCTTTATCATACCAGAGGGCAGCCCGGCAGTTTTCTGTAAAGTTTGTATCGGTGATTTTTGCTTTTTCTACATGCCAGAAGGGATAGCGGAGATTCATAAAACAGCCGGCCACGTCGATGTTACGGCATTCCTTAAAAGCGGATTCACCGTCAGCAGGACCATCAAAGCGGCAGTTTTTTACAGTAAGATCTTTAAGACCGTACAAAGCTCTCTCTTCGTCAAAAGTCTGATTTTCAATAATCACAAAAATACCTCAGAATTACAGTTTACCCTTTTTCAAACTCTTTGCCAAAAGGTGCGAGAGTGTAGGCATCTCATATCCAGAGTTTAGTTTTACAGTTCGGTTTTCTTTTGCTGCTATTAAGTCTGTCATAAGCAATACCGCAAAAATCAGAAATAGTTTTTTCAAAAGCATTTCCTTCTATTCCATTACAGAAAAGACAGCAGTCACATTGCCTTTGCCCAGAATCTTTTTGAGCTCGGCCTGTGTAATAGTGGTGGTTGAGCCTGTCGAAACCACTTTTCCAAGCCGGGTAAAGTTCCAGCTGTTAGTGTCGTAGTAAATCGTAATCTGATTTCCATGATACAAAATGATGTCACCGGCTTGTGTGGTAATCTGGGTGTCGTTGCGTGGAAGCTTTGTTCCAAGCGGGCCAAC
>JAEETM010000216.1 GCA_016290335.1 Treponema sp.
GGATTTCAATTCCGCTCACAATCATCTTAACTGTACTTATGGGCTTTGCAGTAGAACGTGTAGCCTACAAACCACTCAGGACAGCACCCCGCATGTCAATTATGATTTCGGCAATCGGTATGTCCTATCTTATTCAGAACCTTGCTTTGTATATAACAGGCGGATTATTAAAGAACTATCCAAAAATCCCTTGGATCAGCGACTCAGTTACAATTTTTGGTGCAATCACAAAACGCGTAACAATAATAACTCCGTTCTTAACAATAATTCTTGTTGTCATTCTTGTTCTTCTTATCAATCACACAAAAATCGGAATGGCAATGCGCGCAGTTTCAAAAGATTTCGAAACCGCACAGCTTATGGGAATCAAAATCGACTCTGTAATCTCAATGACCTTTATTATAGGTTCATTCCTTGCGGCAGTTGGTTCAATCCTGTTCTTTTCAAATTATCCGGGCGTAACTCCAACCGTTGGTGGTATGCCTGGCTTAAAGGCCTTTGTTGCGGCTGTATTCGGTGGAATTGGTTCCATACCGGGTGCCGTAATCGGAGCCTTCATAATCGGTATCTGCGAAAATATCATCAAAGGTATTGGCTGGACAACATTCAGCGATGCATTTACATTTGTTCTTCTTATCATCGTATTGATGTTTATGCCAACCGGTCTTTTCGGCGAAAAAGTAACCGACAAAGTTTAGTTTGAGGATTAAAAATGGAAAGCTTAGAAAAAAATAACAAGACAAAAACAAAAGATATGCTCCTCAGCTTCGGACTTTTAGCCGCGCTGTTTATACTTCTCGTAATTCTTGAGCATACAATCAGACCAACATCAATTTTATTCACCGTATTAAAAAAAGGTGCAATCTACGCACTCGTTGCTGTTTCAATGAACCTTCTCAACGGTTTTACCGGACTTTTCAGTCTTGGTCAGGCCGGTTTTATGCTTCTTGGTGCCTACACTTATGCTATCTTTACAATTCCTGTAGAAGTTCGTCCGCAGGTTTATCAGTATTTTGACGGTGGTTTGATTCAGTTTACACTTCCTGTAATCATTGCAATGATTCTTGCAGGACTCGTTGCTGCCGGCTTTGCTTACTTAATCGGTTTGCCGGTACTTAAATTAAAGTCAGACTATCTTGCAATTGCAACACTCGGCTTTGCAGAAATTATCCGTGCCATTTTCCAGTGGGATAAGCTTGGCGTAATCACAAATGGATCAAACCTTCTGCGAAAATATCCGTACTTCAAATCTGTTACCTTCTATTTTGCGGTAAGCGCAGTTTGTATTGCAATAATCGTGCTTCTTATAAACTCAACTTATGGTCGTGCCTTCAAGGCTATCCGCGATGATGAAGTTGCAGCAGAAGCTATGGGTATCAATCTTGCACATCATAAAAGACTTGCTTTTGTAATCAGCTCTTTCTTTGCCGGAATCTCAGGTGCACTGCTTGCAATGTTCCAGACAACAATTCAGGCAAGCCAGTTCAAATCTGCAATGACTTATGAGATTTTGCTCATCGTAGTAATTGGTGGAATCGGTTCTGTAACAGGAAGCTGCATTTCTTCTTTCCTCTTTATTGCCTGCTCAGAATGGTGGCTCCGCTTCCTCGATAACTCAAACCTCAACCTTACATCATTCCAGGTTCTCAGACCGGGCTTCAGAAAGGTTGTATTCTCAATCGTCATTATGTGTATTGTATTGTTCTATCAGAAAGGTATTATGGGCGAAAACGAGTTCAGCATAGCAGGAATAAAAAGGGCCTTTGCAAAGCGTTCTGCAAAGCTCAAAGAAAAAAAGGCTAAGAAATCTGCGTAAACAAGGAAACTTTTATGTCTGAAAAAATAAATGTATTAAAAATGGAAAATGTCACAATGCAGTTTGGTGGTGTTGTGGCTGTAAATAATCTTTCGCTGGAAGTAAACCAGGGCGAAATTGTTTCCCTGATTGGACCAAACGGTGCCGGAAAAACAACTGCATTCAACGTTGTTACCGGTGTGTATGCCCCGACTAACGGAGCTGTTTACTTCAATGGAAAAGAAATCGTAGAAAACTATCCGCGCGGAAAAATGAAAAAGCTTTATGCCGGAACAGACCGCGGAAAGTTTACAAAACATATAGAACCAACTCCAGATAAAATCACAAAGCTTGGAATTGCTAGAACATTCCAGAATATCCGTTTGTGGAAAAGCCAGACTGTATTCACAAATGTTCTGATTGCAAAACATCTTCGCAGAACTTCAAATGTTT
>JAEETM010000217.1 GCA_016290335.1 Treponema sp.
AATTTAATGTGTAAACGCCTCATAACTTACACCTTCACATTCCATCCCGCATCTCCTGCCTGTGTTCTATTATATAATTTTTCGGCGTTTTTTGCATTCACAACTTTAATGCGAAACCGTGTAAAGTGCGTAGAAGTATCCTTTCTTTTCCATCAGGTCTTCGAATTTTCCTTTTTCTTCGATGCGTCCGTCTTTTAAAACGATGATTTCATCGTATCTTTTAAGCAGGCATTCATCGAGCGAGTGTGTGATTACTATTCGTAAAATATCTTTTAAGTTCAAAATATCGTCTGAAACTTCGTAAGCTGTTTTTCTGTCAAGTGCTGCGGTTGCTTCGTCTGCCAAAAGAATTTTTGATTTTTTTAGAAGGCTTCTGGCAATGGATATTCTCTGTTTTTCACCGCCGGATAAGTCTTTTCCGTTGTCTCCGCAAAGATAATCCTCACCCTTTTCCTGTACGAAGTCATCAAGTCTTGCGCGTCTGATTGCCTCGTCAATTTCTTCTTTTGCAAAGTCTTTGAACATTGTGACATTGTTCTTAACAGATGAGTTGAAAACAAACACGTCCTGCTGGATCATCGAAACCACGTCATAGAGTGATTCCGCAGATATGTTTTTCATTTCCGATTTGTCAAAGAAAATGTTACCGCTGTAGTCCTTTGAGGAAGCCATTAAAAGATTTAAAAGAGTCGATTTTCCGCTGCCGCTTCCGCCTACTATCGCGTATGCTTTGCCTGCTTCGAATTCGGCATTTATATTGTGTAAAATCTCTTTTTCTGCATCATATCCAAAGGATACGTTTTCAAGTTTTATGGACTGATTGAAATCATTGATGTCAATGCCATCTGATTCGTCTGTATTTTTATCAAGTGCCTTTGCAAGCTTTTCAACGAGTGCGAGCGCTGCTTTTCTGCTTGATAAAATTCCGGGAAGTTCTGCCACGGGGGAAATAAGGAAGTTCATAAGATTTACGAACATTATTACAACGCCGGGCGACATGCCTTCACCCTTTAAGCAGAGGTATGTACCAACTGCAAATACACCGAACTGCGCCAGGCAGCCTGCAAGCATCCCCATCATGGAAACCGATGTTCTGATACGGTCTTTTTTAAACTTTTCTTTTTCGAGTCTTCTGTTGTTTTTATCAAAAATCGAAGTAATTTCCGCTTCTGCTTTAAAGCTTTTAACTACCTTAAAACCTCTTAAACAGTCACCTACGGAAGTTACGAAATCCGCGTTGTGATCCGATACATTTTTTTCCACATTAACGAGTCTGCTGCCTGTAAGCGCCGATACTGCTACGGGCAAAAGCATAACTAAGATTGCCACAAGCGTCAAAAGCGGCGAAGTAATAAGCATAATGATTAATGAACCGAAAAATGAAACCGCCTTTGATATAAGCAGAAGATTTTTGCCGAGATAATCCGCTTCAACGCTTGTCGCATCATTGGTTAATGCAGATATGTAAGCGAAGGTATTTTCGTCCTTAAAAGAAGAAATTCTCTTCTCCGTTAACTTCTCAAAAGCGAAGTTTTTGTACTGAATCATGGCCTTATTTACGAATTTTGGGCGCGAAAAAAAATCCACCAGTAAAATCAAGACCGCACCTAACACAATTCCGGCTATTATCTTAAGAACTGTCGTGAAACCCAAAGCACCTTCAACACCCGATCCGACGTCGGTTAATGCTTTAATGCCCCACGATATTCCAAGCGATATAAAGCCTGTCAGAAAGGAAGAAAGAACCGCAAACAAAAATGCTGTTTTATTCTTCCTGTAAAACTGTGATTTTAACTGTTTATATAATAATCTGCCATCCATTGTTTTCTCCTTTTATTCTTCTGCAAGTCTTTTAAGCTTTGCGACAGTTTTATCATCGTTAACTATTTCAAGAGCTTTTTCAATTCCGTCTAAAGCGGATTTGCCCAAAAGATCATGAACACTTCCTGAAGGCAATTTTACAAACCTGATGCTGTTTGCATCATAGTTTGCATTCGCATCATATTCCTTCGCAACCTCAAGTGCGGTTTTATATGTACTTACAGCTTTCGTTGCATGTATGGACTTTAAGTAAACATATGCCAGAAGAGAAAGTGCAACTGCCTTGTATTTATCCACTATGCTGACCGTATCCTCTTTTTTAAGACCGTCAGTAATAGTGATAAACCATTTTATTATCTGCTCAGCCGATTCATAATCCTCACGCGAAATATACACGTTGGCC
>JAEETM010000028.1 GCA_016290335.1 Treponema sp.
GCTTTAACAAAAAAGAAAACTGTATTCATTATATGAATGAACAGTTCTTTTACAATTTTTACACCGATAAGGAAACAGGCATTCCAAATAAAATATCCTTTGTAAACATAATGAAAAAGCTGCTTGAGAATAATCCTGAAAAAGGCTACATAATTATAAGTGGTGATGTAAACAGACTTAAGGTTATAAATGATTTATACGGAATGCCTCGCGGAGATGCCGTTTTAAGAATTATTGCAAAAAAACTTACAGAAGCAGCCGGCCCTGAAGGAATATGCGGACGTCTTGGTGGTGGTACATTTGCCCTTGTTTTTGAAAACACTCCGGAAAACATGAAGCGTTTCCGTTCCATAAAGTATTTTGACTGTTCTGAAGAAGGAATTAAGTTCCCGGTTACAATGCGCTTTGGTATTTATATTCCTACAGACTTTGAAACCAACCCGCATATCGGCTTGAACTTTGCTACCCTTTCAATGGATAAAAATGTTTCTACAACTCAGAATACGTTTACGCTTTATTCAGAAAGCTTCCGCAAACAGACAAAACGCGAAATTGAAATTACCGCTAAGCTCCAGCCAGCCCTTAACAATAATGAGTTTAAGCTCTGGTTCCAGCCGCAGTACAAGGCTTCTACGGGTGAACTTATAGGTGCCGAAGCTCTCTGCCGATGGTTTTCAAATGATGAAATTATTATGCCTGGAGATTTCATTCCAATTTCAGAAAAAAGCGGCTTTATAAAAACACTCGATGTTGAAATATGGAGAATGGCTTTCCAGACTCTGCGAAAATGGATTGATGCAGGAATAAAACCAATTCCTCTTTCCGTAAACATTTCCAGGATTTCGTTATTAAATGATTCTTTAATTTCTACTATAAAACATTTTGCAGACGAATATAAAATCCCGGTAAACCTTATTCACTTTGAAGTTACTGAATCTGCCTATATGGAAGATCAGCAGAATATGATTGACCGTATAAACAGTATCCGCAGGCTTGGCTACCAGATTGCAATGGACGACTTTGGAAGCGGCTATTCATCATTAAATACCTTAAAGGATTTGCCTATTGATATTCTTAAGCTTGATATGGGCTTTATAAGAGATAAAACAAATATGGATAAGGGCGGAAAGATTTTAACTTCCCTGACTCACATGGCCCAGAATCTTGAATATACAACTATTGCAGAAGGTGTTGAAACTCAGGAACAGGCAGATTTCTTAAAGAGTATTGGTATTGATATTATTCAGGGCTTCCTTTATTCAAAGCCCATTCCAGAAGAAAAGCTTGTTGAGCTTATATCAAGTACAGAAAACTCAATCAATATTGAAAAATCAAAGAGCACGGGCCTTGTAGACATGGGTAACTTTTACAACCCTGAATCAAGCGAAAGTATTATGTTCGATAAGCTTTCCGGTCCAGCCGCTATTATTGAATATTTACCAAAGCAGAAAAAAACAAGTATCCTTCGAATAAATCAAAAATGTCTCAGAGTATTTGGTGCAGAATCACTTTCGTTTAAGGAAATACAAAAATCCTATTATTCTTTCTTTTCAAAGGAAACAAGACAAAAGCTCTTAAGTTCAATTCAAAAAACAATAGAAACCGGCTCCGAAGTTATTTTTACAGCACAGGATAAGGAACTTATAAACGAAAATATTGTATGGACTAAGTTCCATATCTGGGAAATAAGCTCAAAGGATGAATCTCACATTATCTATGTCCTTATTGAAGACATTACAGATGAAAAAAATATTGAAACAAGTCTTGAACTTGCAAATGCTCACCTTGCTTCCATGATTGATAATTCAAGAATCGGTATGTGCTTAATGAATGTAAGGCTTGACTTACTGAACTTTATGGACACCATAAAAATCCATGTTCTTAAGGTAAACAAAGAGCTTGTTGAACTTTCAGGTTACAGCGAAGATGAAATACTTGCCTGGACAGAAAAAGAAGCGCTTGGCGTTATTCATCCTGTAGACAGACCTGGCTTTATCATTCATGTTGTAAAGGCATTTACTAAAAAGAACTCGGAACCATTCACACAGGTTTTCAGGGCTTTATGCAAAGATGGCGAATACAGACGAACTAAAATGCATTTAAATGTAATCCGCCAGGATGACGGTTCGTATATGCTGTTTACAAATTATACTGCCATAGATTGATTTTACTGATTTATAAAACAAGTTTACTGTATAAACATCTGGTCAAAAGCTTTATCCTGTAAGGCTTTAGAGAAAAAATATCCCTGATATATTCCACAACCAATTTTCTTAAGAAAATCAAACTGTTCCTGTGTTTCAATATTATCGCCAATAACAAGAATATCAAGCTCTCTTGCAAGAGAAACAATTGACTGAATGATAATCTTGCCTGTTTCTCCCGAACGTATACCACCCATACTCTGCAGGTTTATCCTAAGGTAATCGGCGTCCACATCCTTCAAAACATTAAGCGAACAATAGCGGCTGCCAAAATCATCAATTTCAATATCAAAGCCTTTTTCCTTAAACTTCTTGAACAGGCTTATACCCTTTCCATAATCAGAAATAAGAACAGATTCCTTTATTCCAAGCTTTATGTTTTTCGGATTTATTGAATACTTTTCTACAAGTCCGCACAGGTATTCATAAACATCAAAATAGAAAATATCGTTAATTGAAATATTGATTGAAATAAATAAATCTGGATAACCCATTTTCTTCCAGTACTGAAGCTTCTGTGCCGCCTTTTCCCAAATATACATATCGAGCTTGTAAATAAGACCGGCACGTTCAAACAGATAAATAAACTGTTCCGGCAAAAGCAAACCGGAACCAGGCTTGTTCCAGCGGGTAAGAGCCTCTGCACCAATCAGCTTTTTTTCTCTATTAAAAATAGGCTGCAGATACATATAAAAATGATTGTTGTTGAAGCCGTAATTAAAATCACTTACAACAGCCCTGTCGTCAAGATATGTGTGCATTATAGATTCATTGTAATAAACAACATTTTCTGTAGAATCTTCCGGCAGATTATCAAGAGCCATAAGAGCTTTATCATACATATAACTTGAGCTTTCTATAACGTTACTGCTTTCGTAAATACCTATATTATAGTCTATGTGGAAGTAATGGTTGTCGGTAACCTTTATAATATCAAGAATACCAGGTTCAAAGAAATTGTCTGTATAATTTTCCTGAAGCATAAGAACTGCAAACTTATCGTCTACTATATGACCATAAACTTCATTTTCCATTGCCCTTTCTTTTATATACTGTGCCAGATGCTTAAGAATTTCATCTCCTTTTTCAACACCGAACAAATCGTTTACAAGCCTCAATTCCTTTATGTTAGTACAAATCATGAGCCATTTAGCTTCCGGATTATTTCTAATCTGCTCGTCGGCAACTTCAAAGAACCTTTCCCTGTTATAAATACCGGTCAGTGAATCGTAGTTTGCAAGTATATAGCTCTGTTTGTTTTTTTCAATTTCTTCAGTTATATCTTTAAAATTCAGATACGAACCGATATAGTCAAGCTCATTAAAAAGCTTCTGGTAAGCAATTTCATAAATACATTCTTTGCCATTTATAGTAAATGTTTGTCTGGAAACAGCCGTATCAAGAGTTCTTGCATGATTATTTGCCATAAACTTTGTGTAAAAAAGCTTAATCTGATTATCAGTCCATTTTAATTCCTGTTTGAACAGGGCTTCTGCCTGAAGGTTTTTAAATACAATATTATCTTCTTTATTGAACCAGCAGGTTGCTACAGGAAAGTTTTTGATTATATTTTTAATGGTAATTTCCCTGATTATAACATCTGCCTTGTAAATATTATAATGAAAGAAAATATAACTCAAAAAACCGTAAAAGAAAAATGTCAGATTAATTTTTAAATCAAGGAAGAAAGATGTATAACATAATATGGCTGCTATGCTATATGGTACTATAAATACTTTATATATGTTCTTGTAAAATGAAGGTACACTTTTTACTTTTAATAGAAGCATGTAAATTGTGAATATAAGAACTATTGAGTTCATTAAAAAATTAAAGGCAATAAGAGGTTTTAAATGAAGGCTCCAGTAAAAGCCGTTGTCTGAAATTGTTTTTAATTCAATAGTAAAGATTTCTTTATAGAATAAGTTTGATATAAAAAGAAGCACATCAATTGTGACCGCAGCGTAATAAATACTGTTTGCAATCCGCATATTCTTTTTATACTCTGCAAACTTTTTTGTAAAAGAAAAAAGACCTAAAACAATTCCATCCAAAGCAATAAAGCCAAGATTATAAGTAATTTCTGCAAGCAACGTTCTGCGCGTAGAAATGTATATGGCACTGCAAATCAATGAAATAATGGAAAAAAGCAGTGTCATATCTATAGCTCTTATATAGTCCTTTTTATTTTTATGGCGGATTAATCCCCATACAATGATTTGAACCACAATTATGAAAAAAATAAGTCCTACGAAAATATAGTTCATTCTTCCTCCCAAAACTTTTTGACAAAATACTTGTTCACATCAAAATCTTCGCGTTTGAAAGGTTTTGCAAAATAAAAGCCCTGGAAACAATCGCACTTATGCTTTCCAAGAACTTCCAGCTCTTTTGTGGTTTCTATTCTTGCTACAGTTACACCAATTCCAAGCTTATTAGACAAATCAATTATACTGCCAAGCAGAATTGTAGTTCTGTTATATAAGTCATTTATATTTAAGGTATTAATGTCAATCTTAATAAAATCAGGATTAATATCATTTATAATATTCAGGCATGAATTACCACGTCCAAAATTATCTATTTCAATTTTAAAACCATATTTCTTAAGCTTCTGCAGGGTTTCTATAATTCCTTTTTCCCTGTTTACAAGAGCTTCTTCAGAAATCTCCAGTATAAGGCTTTGTGCAGATATTCTGTATTTTTCTACAAGCTTTGTAAGCTGTTCGTATAAATCAGTAAGATAAAAATCCTTAGGAGAAATATTTACCGAAAGACTGACGTTTTCAAAGCCTTTAATATTCCACTGCTTGATAAACGCAGCAGCTTTTTCCCAGATAAATAAATCAAGCCTTGTAATATAACCAGATTTTTCAAGAATCGGAATAAACTCATTAGGGTACATTATTCCACGTGCAGGATGATACCATCTTGTTAATGCTTCTGCAGAAACACAATTTACCTTTGAATCAAAAATCGGCTGCAAATCAAAATCAAACTGATTCAGTTCCAGTGCCTCGTTAAAATCATTCAGGATATTTCGTTCAATCAGCTTTAAGTCCATTATCATTGTATCATAGAAGGTAACAGTCTTTTCGTAATTGCCGGCACGCTTTTCTATTGCCATTAAAGCCTTGTCGTACATCATCTGAATGTCTTCTGAATAATTGGAAATCTCATAAACACCAATGTGAATCTTCATTGAATAATTAAGGCTCTTTGTTAAATCAGAAATTCTTTTTGTGTTTTCTTCTGCAAGATTCATCTTAAAATCTTTTTTATTTATGAGTAATCCAAATCTGTCGGAAGCAATTCGTCCAATAACACTATCTTTATATTTTGCATACGAAAGCATTTTTGCCTGTTCTTTAAGGATTTTATCTCCAAGCTCTGAACCAAAAACATCATTTATAAACTTAAAGTTTTCTATATTGGTTGCAACCATATAACGCGGAGTTTCAGGATCTCTTTCAATTATTTCCTTTACCTTCTGAAAGAAGCCGTTTTTATTATACAAGCCTGTAAGGGAATCGTGTGTAGAACGAAGTCTTTCCTTATTCTTTTCTTCTACCTCTTCGGTAATATCAGTAAACTTTAAGTATCCGCCAATTTCTACACCCTTTGAATCGTGCAGCTTCTGATACTCTACTATAAAATCACGCTTTTTATTATTGATTATGATAATATCTTCTATACTTTCATAGTTCAAATCAGAGCTCATATCCTTAAAAACAGGAATATCAAGATATTTTTCTGCAACACTGTCTATATTTTCATTATCACTTAAAATGGAAAGAGCCTTTTTGTTTTTATAAATACATTTCTTTTTATAATCAAAACAGAAAACCGCACTGTTCAGGCTTTCAAAATACGCTTTATGAAGCAGCTTTAAGTTTTTGTTTCGGATTGAATAAAGGTAATAACAGATAAAAACAGCGAGAACACCATACAGTAAAACAGAATAGTCCAGTACCCAGTGCATCATCATAAAAAGAACATTTATAAAGATGATTGAAAGAAAAACACTTAAAATTACAATATAATCATTTTTATAAAGCCTTTTTTTATTCGTCACGGAAACTATAAGTATGAGCATTATATATAGAACAATTATATAACAGATTCCAAGATGAATAAAATATGGCACTTTAAAATTAAAGCTTAAATAATAAAATCCGCCTTTTTCTGAATAAGAAACAAAGCTGTCATAAGCATGATTAAAAAACAGATTTAAAAAAATAGATAATGAATCAAGAATACAAAGTAATCTTATATAAGTAGTAAATCTTTTTCTTTTATTTAAATTAAACTCAAACTTTTTTCTTTCCGTAAAGTCAAGACAAAAAGACATAAGATAGTACAAAAGCCAGTCCAGATCCAGAAAATATAAGGTCTGGAAAATTATTGCAATCTTTGTGTTTGGTATGATGATAGTCATTGTATAATTGATTATGGTGATAAAGCCAAACAGCATTAAGTTTCCGACTGTTTTAGCTATTCTGTCATCATTTTTCTTGGAGTATATAATGCAGGAAAGTATGAGTATTGATAATGAAATTAAACCAATTATAAAAAGGAGCTTCATACGGATAATTAATTATCTCTAATAATCCGATTTTTTTCAACAAAAAAAAAGACTGATTCGAATGAATCAGTCTTTGCCACCGGTTGGAATCGGACCAACGACACATGGATTTTCAGTCCATTGCTCTACCAACTGAGCTACAGCGGCGTTGTGATATCTAATATATAGGAAATGACGTTTTGTGTCAATAATGAGACACCCTTTTTTAGTAAAAAATCGTATTTTTTATTCTTTATGATAAGGCTTTAAAATCTCTATTATTGCTTCCTTTTTAAAAAGAGTTGCATAATTGTAGGCGGACATTCCCATCTGGTCCTTTATGTCAGGGTCGGCACCATTTTCTGCAAGCATTTTGCAGATTGCAATATTGTTTGCGCCAACTGCAAGAACAAGGTTAGACTGCCCTTCCTTACTGATTGTATTAAGCTCAGATCCCCTTTCAATAAGAAGCTTTGTAATATCCTTATTTCCTTTCCATACAGCATCCATTACAGCGGTATAACCTCTGTCGTTGGAAACTGCATTTATGTCTGCACCGTAATCAAGGAGCATCTGAGTAAGCTCTTCGTTATCATTTCTTACGGCAACATTCAGCATTGGTGTTCCAAGATCATCGCGGGAATTAATGTCTATACCGGCACTTATAAACAGATTACAGATTTCGCTTTTGTTTTTAGCAATTGAAGATGCAAAACAGTCCGGTGTAAATGGAATGCCTTTAGCGAACAAAGCTTTTTTAGCAGAATTGATGTTATCCTGCTTTACAAGAGTTTTGTATTTCTTTGTAATATAGCTTAATACTTCATCTTTACCGCCCATTTTTACTATGAGCTTTTTATTTTCTGCATAATCCTGAACAAGAAAATCTATGTTTGTAAGGATTTGTATTTTGTTTGTATTGATTATGCCGCTTATATAGGACAAATCACCTGCTTTCTGCTTTGAAAGCTTATCACTGGCAGCGGCAGAAAAAATAATGCATAAAGATGCACTGTTAAAATATTTTTTTGCCTTTACGAGATTTTCATTTGAAAAATCTGATGTATATAGTTTTGCTTTTTTATCTATTGATTTTATTGTCTGATTTAATTGTGTTATAAAGCTTTCGCTATCTGATATAGTTAAAAATGTCATATAATGATTATAAAGCGAGATTTTATTTGGGGCAAGTAAAAACATTAAACCGGGCATTGAAAAAAAATCCCCCGGACTGATGGATTGCCCGGAGGATAAAAGCTTCTAATTATTTAATACTTTTTATTATCGTTTCAATGAAAGAACTGTTTCAAGCAAGGTATCAGCTGTTTGAATTGTCTTTGCGTTAGACTGGAAGCCGCGCTGTGTAACAATCATGTCTGTAAGCTGCTCTGACAAATCAACGTTTGACATTTCCAATGCACCAGACATCAATGAACCGCGTCCTGCAACTCCTGATTCACCAATTCTTGCCATACCACTGTTGTTTGATTCAACAAAAGTGTTGTCTCCGGCTTTTTCAAGACCTCGGTCATTTGTAAAGGTAGCAAGGGCAACCTGAGCGATTGTTCTTGTTGTACCGTTTGTATAAACACCAGTGATTACACCGTTAGAATCAATCTTAAAGTTATCAAGATAACCCATTGTGTAACCGTCCTGATAGAAGGCCTTTGTTGAGCTTCTCTGTGCAGACTGTGTAATTGTATCTTTCCAGCTGCCTACTGTACCAAGATTGATATTGAAGGTCTGTCTGTGAGGATTTCCTTCTTCATCAGCATTTGATTCAGGTACTGTATAAGAAGCCTGAATTACAATTTCACCTTCTGTATTTGAAACATTTCCTGCGCTGTCTGTAACATACTGTAAAGCACCCATGTTATCAAAAGCAACAAAGAAAGTATTCTGTTCGCCGTCTGTTGTTCCAAGACCAATTCTAGTCTGTGTAAAGTCACCGTTTTCTTCGTCAACGTTTACTACAGCCTGCCAGAGGTTTGGTTCATCCGGTACACGTGTGAAAGAAACTGAAAGCTTATGCTCGTTTCCGTAAGTATCATAAATAACCTGTTCTGTGCCCCATGTGCCTTTTTCGATATCATCAAGGCTTGCACCCTCACGGATTACAGGTGTATTTTTATCAAGGTTACATGCAAAGTTTACATTTGTAGTTGCCCTTGCAGGATCCTTTGAGCCAACAGGGATTGTAATGTCTTCAGGAGTAGCAGCTGTCTTAACAATCATCTGACCATTAACTTCTTCTGCCATCCATCCCTGTACTCTCATACCGTTTGCAGGGTTCACGAGGGTTCCGTTGCTGTCAAGACTGAAGGCACCGTTTCTTGTATAGAAAGATTCCTGTCCGTCCTTTAAGATAAAGAAACCGTTACCTTTAATTGCAAGGTCAGTAGTTACACCGGTAGACTGAAGGTTACCCTGAGTAAAGATATTATCGATTGCAGCAACTGTCATACCAAGACCAACTTCCTTAGGATTTACACCACCAAGCTCCTCAGTTGGTTTTGCAGCTCCAGACATCTGCTGTGAAATCATATCCTGGAAAGTAACGCGGCCTCTTTTAAAACCGTTTGTGTTTACGTTAGAAATGTTGTTACCAATTACATCCATTCTTGTCTGATGATTCTGAAGTCCAGAAACACCAGAATAAAGTGATCTCATCATATACTTTTACCGCCTTTTACTCAGCATAAACTGCTGCAATTTTATCCATGCTATAATACATACCGTTTACAAGAATCTGTGGATTTTCCCCTCGTGTAACACCTTCCACCATTCCTTTAGCAGTTGTATCCCCAATATTCAATTCAACTGTTTTTCCTAAGGTTGAAGTTGCTTCTGAAGATGTAATATAAGAAGCAAGTTTTCCAAAGGAAGTGCTCATATTCGTCATCTGTTCAAGTGATGAGAATTGAGCCATTTGTGAAATAAACTCAGTGTTCTCCATTGGACTTGTTGGGTCCTGATTCTGCAGCTGAGCTACCAGAAGTTTAAGGAAGTCATCCTTACCAAGTGAATGGCTAGTTTGTCTTCCATTCTGAGCGTTTGCCTTATTGAAATAATTGACAGCATTATCCAGTTCAATTCTTTCGCCGGCACTCATTTGAGTATTTACGCTCCTAGGTGTGTTAAGCAGTTCCATCATTTCTCCTCTACACATATGTTTTCTATAATTTATATAATACGACACATAAAATTAGTCATATTCCAACTTTTTTATCGACAGTTTACGCAACGATGTTTACAGAATATTCAGAATAATTTGCAAAATAATCATCATTCTGAATCATGCCGCTGTTATCGTCAGCACCAAAATCTTCGTATGCTCTTCTTGCCAGGAAGTCTGAATTATCAAACCTGTTTTCAAAATCCTGCTGGGCGTTGCTGTTGGCATTACCGTTTGGATTATTGTATGAAACATCAAAGTTTGAAGTATCAAAACCGTTCTGGGCAAAAGCTTCGCGTAAGGTCTGTGCATTATCCTTGAAAACTTCCAGAGCTTCTTTTGTATTTACGGTTATATTGGCACTGATTGTTTTTCCGTCCAATGAAAGGTGAATCTTTACACTGCCTAAATCATCCGGATGAAGGACAAGGTTGATTGTTCCCTGGTCATTGTCCTTAAGGATTATGCTGCCGGCTTTTACAAACTCAGGTGCATTCTGCTGAATCTGATTTGAAAGCATTGCCTGGAAGTTAGAGTTGTCCCCGGCTGCTGCCTGATTGTTCAGCGAAAGGATATTGTTTTCGGCATTCTGACCATTCAGCTCCATTGTAATGGTTGCTGTATTTTTGTCGTTAATTTCTAGATTTGCATCAAGCTTAAGATTATTCTTAGGCTTAATATCTGAAGCTTTTTCTTCAACAGGCTGTTTTCTCAAATCCTTTACAGTAATTTTTCCGTCTTTATCAAGCTTGGAGATTTTTCCGTTTTCTGACTCAAAATCCTTAAATTTAATTCCAAACTCAGAAACATTACCAGATTTGCCGGTAAGCTCAGCTGCCTCAATCAATACGTCGTCAGCTTCCTGTGAACCATCAAAACCTCTGGAATCAACTTTTACAAGGTTGTCCCCTTTGCTTTCCCCAACCTTTGCTGCAGCAAGTCCGGCTTTATCTTCTGTATTCCAGTTTACAAGCTGATTAAGCTTATTGTATTCTTCGTCGAGCCCTTCTTTTTTACCGCCAGCTGTTTTCTGTTTAGCCTGAAGCTGATTCTGCTTCTGATTTTTCTGAGAATCGTTTGCTTTTGCAGATGAAGCTTTTTCAGAATTGTTTTTTATTCCTGCTAACAGTTCTTTCTGATTTTTATCTGAAACCTTATTCTTCGGTTCGCCATCGCTGACCTTAGCATTTTTTTCAGCATTTTCAGTTTTTTCTGCATTATTTACAGAAGAATCAGCAGGTTTTTCAGAAACTTTGTCGTCAGCAGGCTTAGAGTCACCAGCTTCTGAAGCTTTAGATTTTTCGCTGTAACGGTCGTTCTGTCCGTATTTTTCTGTCTGACTGTCTGCACTTTTTTCAACTTCAGTACGTTCATTTAAAGACATTTTATCTGTCATGCTTTCTGAACGCATTGCATCAAGCATCTGTGCAAACGATACGGTATTTGAGGAGCTTTGATTTGATAAATTAAGATTTTGAGATACTTGTAAGTCTGGCTTCTGCTGTTGCGCAGAAGGATTTACGATGATATCTGCTATTGCCGTCAATTTGGCACTCCTTCAGTTCAAGTATAAACAAATTGAAGGATTGCCATTTGAACGTTTTCTATAAGCTTTCCGGTTTACTCAGCATCTTCCGCTGTATTTCTGCAGCCCGGTCAGATGGCATTAAAGAAAGCCAGTATGAACCCATAGACATTGTACCGTTTTCGGCAGCCATTTCTTCTACCTTGCGAAGAACGTCAATTACAATCTGATCATCCATCGCAACAAGAATGCCTACCGCTGCTTCCGGTCTCATACCGTTCAGATTATTAGCAATCTGTTCAATGTTTACTTCTTTATCATCGTATTTTTTTACGGTCAAGTTAAATGTTTTTTCTCTTTCTTCCTGATTTTTTTCGCGCTCGGCAAGCTCTGCAGCAACCTGTGCATTCTGTTTTTCAGAAGCTTCAAGGTCAGATTCACGTTTATCAAGCTCTTCCATGCGGATATCTATGGCCTGAAGCTGCTTATTAAGCCTGTCTTCGTCAAGATTTGCAGTAAGAGGGTCTGATTGTGTTGAAGTAACTGAAGTTTGAGGTTCTTTTCCAAGCAGTTTATAAACAGGTGAGAAAACAGACTTTACATGAATAATTCCAAGATAATCGAACCACAAAAGTCCGCCAGAAATCAGTATTAAAATAATCAGAATGAGTACAAATGATTTTCCGAAGTTTTTGGCTGCCATTTTCCCCTCAACTTATTGCAATATACCCAAATTATACCACACTAATTCTAATCAATCAAACCCGAAATAGCTGCACCAAGCGTAATATCATTATCGCAGGAAACAATTTCCCAGTAAATGCCCAGCTTATTAGTTAAAAGCTCATCAAGATAGCCACTTACACGGTCTTTAATAAAGTGAGTTTTATAAAAGGTTGAACCATTGCACAGAATGCTTATTGGCCTTGAAGCATTCTTTCCTTCGCCAGTCTGAATTGAACATGCCATAAGAATTGCAGCAGAATACCTTGCAGAACGCTCTACAATTGCATCAAACAGCTGATAAAGCTTGTCGTAATCTTCTTCGGTACCAAACTCGGCAGCAGCCTTACCGACAGGGTTTTCCGTGCTGTAAGGTGCATGGAGGAAGCCGTCCATTTCTATAAGTGTGAGTGACGGGATTTTCAACAGGGCGTCGTTCAGTTTTTCAGAGAAAAGCTTTTCTTTTGCGGCTGTATGCATTGCAATGCAGGAAACCGGTCCAAGATAAGCACCAGAACAAAGCTTTTCCATAAAGAAAGTGCCCGGGCTTACGGTTGTTTTATCAAACTCAATGTCAAAGTCTGAGCGGTTAACGCCCTTGAACTTACCTGATTCACATACAATTATCTGTTTTTTGATTCCACAGCAGCTGCATTCCGGCTGAATATAAGCTGCATTCATGCCGGTTCCCAAAATGTAACCGATATATGAAGAATAATTGTTTCCCGAACCGGCACACGCTGCACCTGCAAGAAGCGCGGCTACAGTATCGTTGCAGAGCGTTATGCGGTTGATTGTGTTCCAGCCGCGCGCAGAAAGAGCTTTTTTAAGCTCCTCGCCTACTTTGCTGCCAACAACTTCAGGGGCTTTAACTTCCTTGGAAAAACCAAGAAGTATACCGTCGCCGTTTTCCTGTATTTCCATAGGGTAAGAAAAACAGAAACCAATGCGGTCGGATTTATTCTTTAAGTGTTCAAGATTTGTAGCAATCTGGTCAAAGAAGTCCTTTTTATTCAGCTCTTTTTCTATTCCAGGCATTTTTGTTTTTTCCATGTCTGAAATGGAAGCAACACCATTCTGGTCAAAAGAAACAAGGCAGGAACGGAAGTTTGTTCCACCCGCATCAATAACAATTACAGATTTTCCTTTTGCAGATGTTTCCGGCGGATTACAATAGGTTTTTATCATATCCTGGTCGGAATCTTTACCGCCGGATTTAAGGCCTTTTCGCATATCGTCAAGAACTGCGTATGCAACAGAAAGTACATCGGCATGATTTACAAAATTATGTCTGCTTAAAAAAGAGCTGATTGCTGTGTTCATAGTATATTCCTCTGATGCTTATTATATCAGTTTTAGGACCTAATTCGCAATATCATAATAGATTATGATGACAGTAGAACCGTCTCCGGCAATCGGCAGCTGTTCAAAATCCATTCGTGCAACATAACCAGGAAGTTCAAGAGGTACAGCCTCTGTAAGCTCTCCTGTAGTTCCTGTAAGAGTTTGTGTATAAGAACTTCTTCTGGAATAACCTGAACCATTTGTATTCTGTAAATAACACTCAACCTTATATTGTGTGTTATTTTTTGGAGTCCATTGAGCAATATGCTCTGCACTTGATGTATATGTTTCTGGTAAAGCAGGTTCCCAGGCAGTAAAGGTATATCCTGATCTTGATGGAGTAGCAATAACAGGAAAATCAGTTCCATAACGACCTGAAAGAGTTCTGATTATTTCTCCATTACTTTTTAATACAACACTGCATAGATTTCTATCATAATAAAGCTTTATAACTGTACTTCCATCTGGTTTTATAGTTACCGGAGTAAACTCCTTTACGGTAAATCCTTCGTATGGTGGCGGTGTTATACTTGGAGTACTATCTGTAGTTCCTGTAAATGTATTATCACTTTCCTTTACATAATCATTCAGATTCAGATTTTGCAGATAGTATTCAACCTTGTACTGTGTATTTGTGGCAGGAAGCCATACAGCAGAGTATTCTTTGTTAGAGGTTGTATTAAATGTCTGCGGTAATTCAGGATTCCATCTGCTGAAAGTATAGCCTTGTTTTACTGGTGTTTGAACAGCTGGTAAAGCTGCTCCATATTTTCCTTGAATAGATTCAATTGTATTTCCACCATTTGTATTAAATGAGAATGTATAT
This sequence comes from Treponema sp., assembly GCA_016290335.1. Next base: position 14,362 of record JAEETM010000028.1, read on the forward strand.
ATGTTTCTGTCGTAAAAAATCGTAACTACAGTTGAACCATCTGGATCTATATATTTTTGTGTAATCGGTAGTTTTGCTGTAAAGCCTGGATAATTCTTTGGTTCTGCTGTTGTTCTTCGGTTAGCAGGAGCAGTTTTTACCTCATCTTCCTTAAAGGTATAATTATTATCATTTATATTCTGTATCTTATGCTGAACAGTATAATCTGCATCCGCACTTCTCCATACTGCTGTAAAAGTCATATTGCTTGAAAAGCTTTCAGGTATTGTAGAAGGTTCCCATCTTTCAAAAAAAGCATCTTCTCTTTCTGGAGTTGGAATCTCTCTTCTAGGCACTTGCTGTTCATATTTTCCCTTTATTTCTTTTATAATTTCATTATTGTCTTTAAAAGTATAGGTATATTTTTTTCTGTAGTATTCTATTATTACAGTCGTTCTCACTATTATATCGTTATCTTCTTCATCTTTTATTGTCTGCTCTTTTCTAATTACTTTCTGCTGATAATACTGTGGATCAAAACCATCATAACGTGAGGTTGTTAAAGGTCTGGCGACTGTCATATCACCAACAAAACCATTCTTTATTTCTACTTCATCCTCTTCTTTATCAAAAGTACCATCCACTTTTTCGCGACGGTGATGAACTTCGTATTTTGTTTCTACCTTTTCAGCTTTAGTTGTATTTAAAGGATTTTCACAATCAGAAAACAAAATTATAAACAACGGTAATATAAATAATATTCTGAATCTATTCTTTTTCATACAAAGTTCTCCACTATACAGTAAAATGATAATTCCTATTAAGAAATTCGTCAAATCTTTTTAAAAGTATTAAAAATCCTCTATAAAAATGGTATTATATCATTTATGGATAAGAAAATTGAAAATAAAACACAGTATCAGGCTGAGCTTTTTGCAAACAGGCTCAGAAAAAAATATAAACCGCTCAAAAAATGGGCACGCAAGAACAGGATTTCGTGCTACAGGGTTTACGACAGGGACATTCCTGAAATACCGGTAAGCCTTGATGTTTACGAGCTGCTTCCTTCAGAAATCAATTCGCAGCTTGAATGTGCCCATTTTATGCACGAACAGAATGCACAGCTTTCGGCAAACAATTATGCTGTAGAAGCCGAAGTTCGCAGCAGAACTTATGTCATTCTTTATCTTTATGAACGCCCTTACGAAAAGGATGATGCAGAAGAACGAATCTGGCTTAACGCAATGGCAGAATCAGCTGCAGGCGTACTCGGTATAGAAGAATCTCATTTTGTAAAGAAAATGCGCAGTCATAAAAGTCACAAAAACAAGAATACAGAACAGGCTTTAGAAAATGAAGATGAAGCATCTTCTAAAACAGAAGTACAGTATCAGAAAAACAGTACCGCCGCTTTTGAAGAGAAAGCTTTCCAGCATATTGAAGGAAATACACAGGAGCTCGGTCAGATTTTCCATATTGATTTAACTACTTATCTTGATACAGGACTTTTTCTTGACCACCGTGCGCTCCGTTCTGCAATACGGGACAAGACTTCTAAAAAACGCGTGCTGAATCTTTTCTGTTATACAGGAAGTTTTTCTGTTTATGCGGCGCAGGGAAATGCAAGCTATGTAGAATCGGTTGATTTGTCGAATACGTATTTGAACTGGGCAAAAGAAAACATGGAAATGAACGGTTTTGATGATGAAAAACGCTATGTTTACACAAAACAGGATTGCGTACGTTTTTTACAACAGAAAGCAGTTGCAGCAAAATCAGGAAAGCTTTTACCGGAAGATTTGTATGATGTCATCATTCTGGACCCGCCAACCTTCTCCAACAGCAAAAGCACTCAGGACATTATGGATATAAACCGTGACTGGCCGCAGCTTGTAAAGGATTGTCTTAATATTTTGAATCCGGGTGGAGTACTTTATTTCAGCACCAATTCTGAAAGGCTGAAGTTTGATGTTACAAAGATTCCGCCAAAAACTGCTGCAGGACTTGAGTTTACCTGCGAAGATATTACATCAAAAACTATTCCACAGGATTTTGAAGGCAAAAAGCCGCACAGATGCTGGAAGATCACAATAAGCAAGTAAAAGGCATTCGGACCAAAAAAAAGATGATTGCCAAGCAATCATCTTTTTTACAGTTCTTATTTTTCTGTCTTGATACCGTATCTCTTGTTGAAGCGGTCAATTCGTCCGGCAGTATCAACAAGCTTCTGCTTTCCAGTATAGAATGGATGACAGGCAGAACAGATTTCAACGTGGATGTTTTCAACAGTTGAACGTGTTTCAATTACGTTACCGCAAACGCAGGTAATCTTTGTAAGTTTGTAGTTAGGATGGATTCCCTTTTTCATTGTATAACTCCTGTTATCTTGCCCGATATTACGCCCAGCAGCCACTAGCTTGAACTTAAAACAGAACTTCTATCATTCCGCCACTGTCAGCAAAAATAAAAAAAATAATATCACAAGAAATAATAAACAATAATAATTGAAAATTAAGTTTTAATCAATAGTAGTACTATTTCTAAACTATTTCCCTCTTGCTTCGTTCTGGCGCTTAAGCTTTTCGCTCATATTTATTTCGTAGTTAATGTCGTCGCGTAGGCGGATAGCTTTTTTGTGTCCGGTTTTCTGTACTAATTCTTCTGCAAGAGTTCTGGCTTCTTCATATTTTCCCTGAGCTTCCAGTATTGCGGCTGCATTATAACCAGCTTCAAAAAGACCTGTTGATTTATATACAGAATCAAACATTTCACGACTCTGCTCTATTGAACCATTTTTTGCAAGCTTATTTGCTTCTTCCATTCTTGGATCTTTACTCTTATCCTTCATAAGCACAATCGACTTATTTACATTGTAAGGCTGTACCTTTCGTACAATGGAAGCCATTTCGCTGTCAATATTACCTCTGAACATAGACAATTCTGTTGGAACAGATTTTTGTTCTTCATAAGCATCAGAAGTTGAAGAACCAGAGAAATATGAAGAATAATAAACCTGGCTCGTATTTCCATCTACAATCTGATATTCAAAAGTATAACTGGCTTTTCTGTAGTAAACATCTTCTAATACAGTTTTTTCACCATGTTTAACTTTTCTTGTATCGTGTTTAATTTCAGAATGAAAGCTTCCCAATTTACCGGTAACGTAAACATCAGCAGGAGAATCATAACCTCTGTCAACAGCGGATTTTACTGCATCAGAATTAATAAGCTTAAGGTAATCAGAACCGGCAAAATCAGCTTCAAGAGTTTTATGCATATAATTAACAAAATCACGCTGATCCTTGTCTTCTGTAATCATGCTTACAAAAAAATCCAGGACTGGATAACGTCCACCGGTAAACTTTTTGTTGGAAAAACCTGTAGTTCCAAAAGGCAATACAGCAATGGAAGTTGCACCATTCAAATCAAGCTCAGCTGGACGTGTAATATTAAGGTTTAAAGTTGTTGCACAACTTGTAAAAAGCATAATGAATAATGCAGAAACAGTAATGATTATATTTCTAGTTATAGTATTCTTTTTCATTCTTTTCTCCAGAACTTTTATTTTCCGTTTGCAGCCATAATTTTTTCTATTTCTTCTACAGCCTCGTATACTAATGCATCGCAATGAGGCTTACGTTCCAATCCTTTTTTTGCATTTGCCCTAAGTAAATCGGCACAATCAAGCATTCCTTCATGACGTGCTTTGAACTCAGAAACATATTTTTGTGTAGTTGACGGATCGTCAATTCCAAGCAAGCCAAGAACCATAAGTCCGCCGGTTACAACACCACAGGTACTACCACATTTCATCCCACCACCAAAACAGGCGCCGGTTTTAAATGCAGTTTCATCATCAATTCCAAGAGCCTCTGTAAAACTCATAAGCACAGACTGCGCACAATTATGATGCGGGACTTCAATTGCCCTGAGTTTTTTTGCTTTTTCCATGTATTTGCTCATAATGTCCACCTTTTATTTTTTAATCGCATAATTATATAACATATGAAAAATTAAATCAGCACAAATATTTTATTATTATTTTCATTTTTTTTGAGTTACTTGAGGGGAATTATTGAATGGTAAAAAAATGGTCCCTTTGATTAATTAAGGGACCATGTAGATTTATGCTTTTGCTTCTACGATTTCGGCATCTGGAGCATTTTTCTTAACGCTTTCAATACCGTTCAGACAGCCGGCCTTAGCTTTATAGCCTTCACCAACTGCTATAATCTGTCCGTTTGTTGCTGTAAGACGGAAGCGGTATTCGCCTTTTTTGTCAATATAAATCTCAAACTTTGGATGCTTTTGATTTTCAAAAACTTCTGCTGTTTGATCTTCAATGTTTGCAACAACGGAGTTTTTCTTTACGCTTGCAATTCCATTAAGACATGCATCTTTTGAGTTGTAAACTTCTGAAGTTGCAATAACTTCGCCATTTCCAGCCTTAAGGTCAAACTTGATTCCTGTGGCTGTTTCTTTTACTAAAAATGTTCCCATATTAGCCCTCGAGTACAAAAAATAGTTGTATATGCACGATTATATTTTCGCTTTTTTAAATATTTATTCTTTAAAATGCAAAAAGATTTTCGTGTATAATTCACATACATTATAACACGAAAATCTTTTGTTACAATTATTTTTTTTGTCTGATGGGTATTACTGTTATTACTCCATACCTGCTGTTCCTGCGTTCATGCTGGCAAGGAAGGCTTCGTTTGTCTTAGACTTCTTCATTCGGTCAAGGATAAGCTCTGTAATGTCAACGTCTTCCATAGGATTAAGAACTTTACGCAAAATCCAGATTTTCTGAAGCTCGTTTTCGGTAAGAAGAAGCTCTTCCTTTCGTGTACCTGACTTTTTGATGTTGATTGCAGGGAAAAGACGGCGTTCTGCAAGCTTACGATCAAGGTCAATTTCGCTGTTACCAGTACCTTTGAACTCTTCAAAGATAACTTCATCCATACGTGAGCCGGTTTCAATAAGAGCTGTAGAAATAATTGTAAGTGAACCGCCCTCTTCTACATTTCTGGCTGCACCAAAGAAGCGTTTAGGCTTAAACAATGCGTTAGAATCAACACCACCGGAAAGAACTTTACCGGAAGTCTGAACTGTCTGGTTGTAAGCACGTGCAAGACGTGTGATTGAGTCAAGAAGGATTACAACATCGCGTTTGTGTTCTACAAGGCGCTTTGCCTTTTCAAGAACCATTTCTGCAACCTGAACGTGGCGTGTAGCCTGTTCGTCAAAGGTAGAAGAAATAACTTCTCCCTTGATTGCGCGTTCCATTTCGGTAACTTCCTCTGGACGTTCATCAATCAAAAGAACGATAAGGTAAACTTCAGGGTTATTTGTTGTAATTGCATTTGCAATTTTCTGCATAAGGATTGTTTTACCGGCCTTTGGAGGAGCAACAATCAAAAGTCGCTGACCTTTACCGATTGGTGCAAACAAATCTACGATACGTGTTGAAACTTCTGTACTTACGGTTTCCAGACGAAGCTTTTCGTTAGGATAAAGCGGTGTAAGATTTTCAAAAGGAACACGAGTCTGTGCAACACGCGGTTCATCCATATTTACAGTTTCAATTCGGAGCAAAGCAAAGAAACGTTCACCTTCCTTTGGAGAACGGGTCTGACCTGAAACTGTATCACCTGTTTTTAAGTTGAAAAGACGAATCTGGCTTGGACTGATATAAATATCATCAGGGCCTGGAAGATAAGAGTTCTGAGGAGAACGGAGGAAGCCGTAGCCATCAGGTAAGATTTCGAGCGCACCTGAAGCAAAAATAATTCCACCGTGTTCTGTATGTGCCTTCAAAATAACAAAAATCAAATCCTGCTTTTTCATAGGGGCAAGATCATCAGCAGTAAAGCCATAAGTCATTGCCATTTCACGAAGCTCAGGCATAGATTTTTTTGTCATCTCATTGATTACAAGGCGTGGTTTGTTAGCATTGTCTTCTGCAATACTTGAAGTTTCCTGCTGTACTACAGGGGTTGCGGCAACTGCATTTTCTGCCATTTCGGCATTCGGTACCGGATAAGATTTAGCAGGATATGTTCGTTTTGTCTGATTCTGATTTGGTTTTCTTGTAAACTTTGGTTGGCGGTTTACATTTCCCTGGGATGGTCTTCTAAAGTTTGAATGTTCCTGATGTTCTTCTGATGATGGAGCCTGCTGTTCCTGTACCGGAGTTGCTGCGGCTTCTGCAGGAGGATTTGCCGGAGCGTTATTCTCTCCTTCATCACTCTTCTTTACGATTCTACGGCGTTTAACGACCACCCGTGCAGGTTCTGCACCTTCACCTTCCTGAGCGGGTTTTTCACCTTCGCTGTTTCCATTCTCTGCTTCCGATTTTTCACTTTCTACAGTCTGATTCTCTTTATCTGTAGATTCACTTTCAGGATTTGAACCAAAATCCAGTATATTCTGGATTTCGTTCTCGTTTTCCTGACTACCCTTTGCATCTGCTGTTCGACGCTTTCTTAATGGTGCCATTAAAAAAATACTCCATAAATATTAAAATATTTCATTAAAATGATTTAAAACAACTTAAACTATTATTGATTTATATAAACAAAAAAAATAAAAAACTAAACGATTATTCAAAGCTCCTTTCAGAAACCGTGGTTCCCAAAAGAAAATAAAGATTTGTAAAAATATGATTACTTTAATTTTACTCATTTATAAAGGAATGTCAATATTATTTTTTTATTAAGAAACTGATAAAAAACCCGGAACCGCTTGGGGTGATTCCGGGAAAAAACTATAGAGAAAACAAAAAAGGAATTGTTTCTAGTGCTTTTTTAATGACATGTTATTTGCTCTGGTTAGCGTAAATCTTGTTTGTAAGTTCAACAACCTTGTCTACGTTAAGATTTTTACAAGAATCAATGTATGCATTCCAGTCTGCATTGATGTCTTTCTGTCCAGTAATGAACTTGAGTGTCCATGCATTGATGTTATCAATAAGAGGAACTGCCCAAAGGTTCAACTGTTCACGTTCATCTTCAGTTGGTTTTGCTTTTGGATCAACTGTAGCAACTGTCTTATATTTTCCATAACGAGCATACAAATCCTGTACCTCTGGAGTAAAGTTATCTGTTGATTCAGCTGTTGAGTGACCATAGAAATAGTTACCGCAAGCATATCCCCACTTAAGACGGATATCTGTATCTGTATCAGCACCACCAATTCCAAGACCGCCACACTTGTAGCCAGGAAGAAGAGCCTTAACCTTCATACCGTTCTTTTCAACATACTGCCAGGTTTCGCCTTCAACACCCCACTTTGTAAGTGTATAGCCTTCTTTAGAATAGAACATCCAGTCTACAAAGCGCAACATCTTAATAAGACCTTCTTCACCAAGTTCATCTTTAGCCTTCTGAGAAATCATAACACCACATTCAAGACGGCTTGTTTCAGCAAGATTCTTGTTTGTTCCTGAAGGGTAAGCTGTTACATAAACCTTAGCCTTGTCGCCAAGAATATTCTTTACAGAAGCAATATCGTTAACCATTGTAGAACGGTTTGTAGATTTAATGATTGTTTCGCCGTTATAGAACTTGTTGTTAGCAACATCGTCAGCCTGAGTAAAGGTTTCTGGGTCAAGAATACCATCTTTTACAAAGCTGTTAGCAACTGTAATGAACTTTTTGAAGTCTGGGCTGATAGAAGATGAATAGAACTCTTTCTTGTTATAATCAAACTTAATACCACCGTTAGAGCCTTCAATTGCCCAACCAGAAAGAACGCCGTAAGAAGCACCCATCAATTTAAGAAGGTTACCACCCTGTCCTTTTCCAGATTCACCGCACCAGAGGTCAGACCAGATGTAATCATCAGCTTTGCAGAGACCTGCGCCAACCATATATTTCTTTACGTTCAAAAGAACATCGTGCAAAGATTCCCATGTCCAGTCTTTTTCGAGTTCACGGATATTGTAACCAGCAGCTTCAAAAATATCTTCACGAACCATAATTGTATAGTCCTGAAGAGCTGCCTGATGCATACCAGGAAGACGATAGAACTTGCCGTCATTCTGTTTAATTGTATCAAGGTCAGGATCCATTTTGTAGTTCTTTACGAATGCACTGAAGTTAGGCATATACTGAATATAATCAGAAACAGGAATTACACCGCCTCCTGCTACGTACTGGTTTTCATCATATACTTTAGGAATGATGTATGTTGCTGAACCAGAGTTGATTGCAAGGTTGATTTTCTGATTGTAGTCGCCGGAATCATAAGAAGTAAGTGCAAGATGAACGTTTGTTTTGTCTTCAATCTTCTTGAATACACCTTCTGTTTCCCAAGTGTCTACCTTTGGATACCATGAAGCATCGCTGAAAGACATTGTGTAGGTAACTTTTTCATCAGAATGGAATGTCTGTTCTTCGCCGAATGTGTATCCTTTTGCTTCACCGGCAGAAGCTCCGCCCTTTGCTGCTTCTTTCTTTGTACAAGCTGTGAACAAAGCAGCAACACAAGTAATTGCAACTGCAATCGCTACATTTTTTTTCATAGATTTTCCTCCTATCTTTTTCTATGATTGTTTCTATTCTTTTACTCCGCCAAGCATCATTCCCTGTACATAATATTTCTGTATGAATGGATAGATGCAAATAATTGGCAGGGCCATAAGCACCATTGAACATGATTTTATATTTGCTGCAATCTGCATTTTTTCTGCATTTACTTCACCAGGATCTGCTGAGGTTGAAGCACCGGTGATAATCGTACGCAGATAGTATGCAACCGGCCACATTTCTTTTTTATCAAGATAAAGGAAGGCACTGTACCAGTTATTCCAGTAACCTACTGCATTGAAAAGAATCATTGTGGCAATAATCGGCATGGAAAGCGGGAATACAATCCTTATGAAAACGCCAATCGGGCTGAGTCCGTCAATTTCGGCTGCTTCTTCAAGCTCGTGCGGTGTTCCTTCAAAAAAAGATTTCATAAGGATGATATAGTAAGTACTCAACAGCGACGGAATTATGAAGCCTGCAACTTTATTTATAAGATGTAGGCGCTGCATAAGAATATAGTTTGGAATCAAACCACCGCCAAAATACATTGTAAAGATTATGAGCTTTAAGATTACCTTACCACCCTTTAAGCCTTTTCTGGAAAGCGGATACGCAATACAGCTGCTTAAAACAATTGCAAGGACTGTCCCCAATACTGAATAAATGAGCGTATTTTTATAGCTGAATAAAAAGTCACCTTTTTCCAGTACAGAAACATAAGTTTTAAGATTAAAATCTACAGGAATAATTCCAACCTTACCCTGCATAATTGCCTGTTCTGAAGAAAATGACTGAGCAACCAGATACAAAAACGGATACAAGGTAGCAATGCAGACAAGAATCATAATGATTGTGTTTATGCACTTAAAAACAAGGTAACCTGCAGATTCCCTTACCTTTACTCCGCCTGTTACTGCTGGATTTGAATTGTCTTTACCTTTCATAAAATCTTTCATCTTCATCCTCCAGCGTTACCACAGGCTTGAACCTGAAACTTTCTTAGACGTAAGGTTCGCTATAGAAAGAAGTATAAGGTTTAAGAGACCTTCAAAAAGATTTACGGCAGTTGCATAGCTGTAATTGCCGGAACCAAGACCCATTCGGAATACAAAGGTAGAAATAATATCTGCTTTTTCGTAAGTCATAGGGTTATACAAAAGGAATACTTTTTCAAAAGCACCACCAGAACCGATAAGTCCACCAATATCAAGAATAAGAAGTGTTGTAATTGTAGGGAGAATACATGGTATGGTTACGTGCCACACACGCTGAAAATGATTTGCACCGTCAACTTCTGCTGCTTCGTAAAGAGACGGGTTTATGTTTGAAATGGCGGCAAGGTAAAGGATTGTACCCCAACCCAGGCTCTGCCATATTCCAGAAACTACGAAAATTGAAGTAAACCATTCAGGCAGCGCAATAAATGAAATTGTTCCGCCTGTAAGGTTTTTGATGATTGCGTTTATTGGTCCGTGTGTAGAAAGAAGCTCGCGGATCATACCCGTAACGATTACCATTGAGATAAAGTGAGGAAGATATGAAACAGTCTGAACAAACTTTTTCCAGTGGATATTGTGTATTTCATTTAAAAGCAGCGCAAAAATCAGCGTGAGCGGGAACCTGAACAAAAGGTAAATTACATTCAGGGAAAGTGTATTTCTGAATGCACGCCAGAAGGTTTTATCGCCAATGAACTGCTTGAAATATTTTAATCCGCTCCATTCATCGCCAAAAATACTGTGTCCGGCACGATAACGCCTGAACGCAATAATGTTTCCTGCCATTGGAACATAGCGGAAGATAATGTAATAGATAACCGGAACAAGAAGAAGTACGTAATACTGCCAGTTACGACGCATATAACGCTTGAACTCAAGTGATTTCGACATTTTTTACTCCACAACAAGTATTCTTGTATACTCGTATACTTGTATACTAGTTGACTTGCATATTTTTATAATACAACATAATGCTCATTTGTCAAGAGGAAATTAAGAGATTGAGAGAACTGTTTGATGTGTGGGGATTGTTTCCTGTGCGGAAATTATTTTATAACTTCGGAATGGATTACCATTGCCTGCTTGAACTCTGAGGAAGCTACTGAAAACAGATTTACTTCCGGTTCTTTTTCAAGCATGGAAACCTGACCGTTAAAATCAACATTGTTTGCAATTCTGATTCGTGCAGTTGTAATATCACTTTCAACAGTACTGCCGGAACAGATTTCAACACGTTCAGAAGCGTTCATGTTTCCTTTTACGCTGCCAGATACAATGATTGAAGAAGCTGTAATGTTTTCAACTTCGCAGGTGGCATTTTTGGCAATTTCGAGATTGCCTGTAGGTGCAATAATTTTTCCGGTAAACTTTCCGGTGATTATGAGCTTATCTTTAAACTCGAGAACACCGTCAAACTCAGTTTCGGAACCAAAAGTTGTTGTATTTCTTTTTTCTCTTTCAGCTTTTTCGGCCATATTCTGCACCTATTTTTTAAGTTTATTTTTGATAGAAATAATTATAACGATTATGAGACGCATTATCAACAATGCCGCAGACAGAAATACTGCGCCATAACCTGAAACATCACCGTATTTTGTATAAAGCGTTGCTTTTCTTTGCGAATTAAAAACGGGCACTTCTCCAACCACATAAGTTTCGCAAAAGGATGAAGCCATTTTTTCTATCTGTCCAAACTGATTTATTATGCAGCTTTGCCCAGAAGCCGTACTGCGCACTGAAGGTACCCTGTTTTCTACCGAGCGGAATACTGCATTTGCAAGGTGCTGATACTGGCAGGCTTCGCTTTTGGACCAGCTGTCGTTTGAAAGGTTTATAAAACAACGGGCACCATTTAGATACATTTGTCTTGCTATATTAGTAAAGGTATCTTCATAGCAGATGAGTGTAGAAAAATTGAAAGTGCCAGCTATGTTTGATTTATCTGATTTATTTATAGAAAAAACTTTATATTCGCTGCCAGGGGTCCACATATTCTTTTCGTGCTTCATAACCAGGCTGCTTAAACGGGGAAGCATTTCTTCATAAGGGAAATATTCGCTTACCGGCACAAGATGAATCTTATTGTAAACCTGCGGATCTGGCGGGAGTACATTCTTGCCGGGAGTAAACACAAGTGCTGAATTATATTTTTCGTTACCCTTACCTGTTTTTTCATCAAAGGTACGAACTCCGTTGCCAATTATAAAAACCGGATTTCTGGAATCTATATACTCAAGCAGAGAACTTACAAGCTTGTAGCGTACTTCATCCTTATGCGTATAATACTGGTACTCAATTGAAGGAACAACGGCGGTTTCAGGCCACACAACAAAATCAATATCAGGAACAATTTCGAGGGCATTATCTGTTAGGGCCATGAGTTTTTGAATATTTTTTCTGTAAACGTTTACACCGTCTTCGAAAGGGTCTTCGTTATGCTGGATTAAGGCAATTTTTACAGTGGATTGTGTATCGTCATCAGTAACTGCCTTTCCATAAATAATTGTGGCAATAAATACACAGCACCATAAGGCTGCAACAATTACGGTGAGCTTTAGTCCAAGCTGCTTAACTTTTTTATCGTATTCGGAAACATAATTAACATGCGTCTTGCAGTCATAAAAGCTGTTGTCTGTTTCCATCATATAAATAATCTTACGCCGTTCTTTAAGTTTTCTGATAAAGGCGTAAATAATGCAGGCGGGAAGAATTACTAAAAGATTAAAGCCGAAAACACCAATCAGATTGCAAATCTGGATTATTATAGGATGATTCCACTGCGTGTACGCTGTTACTCCATAGCTGAAGCCTAAAAAACCAAGTGTTTTGAGATACTCATACGAGCAGATAATCAGCCATTGAACAAGCCAGGCATCGCGCTTAAAAAGCATATCTGTGAGCTTTAAAACAAGGAAAAGCAGCGTCAGACAGACTGCATAAAAAATTATTACAGGATAAAGGCAGAAGGGATCGTAATTTTTTAGCCAGTATACAAGCAGCAGATATGACAAGCCTCCATATAAAAAACCTGTAAGCCAGACTGTCCGTAATTTTGATTTGTGGATTATAAAAAGAACCGGAATATATATGAACCAGGCAAACAGACTTATGCCTTTTGGTGTAATAAAATTAGGATTTGCCAGCACAAAAAGAATTATTGCGATAAGTAAATTGAAGATGATGAATAATGCGTCAGATAAGGTGTTTTTATTTTTTTTCATGCCTGTCTATTTTTAGATTATACAAATCTTCTGATAATTCTTTTCCGGCGCGGAAAACAGCAATATAGTGTGGAGATGAAGGCTCTGTAATTTTTTCTCCGGTTTTTGGATTCCGGGAGGTTTTTCTTCCGTTTCTGAGTTTGTTTGAGAAGGTGCCGAAGCCGCGTAATTGAATTGAATCGCCATTTACCAAAGAATGCTTTACTTCGTCTAAAAGTGAATCTACAACAGCAAGGATAGTTTTTTTATCGCAATCAACATTTTTAGAAATTGAGTCTACCAAATCATTCTTTGTAACATTTTTACTCATAACCATTAAACCTTAATTACATATAATAACACAAAAATGAAAAAAATAAACAAAAAGGATTGTTATAAACTAAAAGATAAAAAAAAACCAGTTGAAGTCTTGCTCCAACTGGATTCCAAAAAGTTTCCTTTGAGAAAAGTTATTTTGCTGCATTAAATGTAGCATTGTAAAGATTCATCATTCTTGACTTTTTGCGAGAAACTGCATTTCTCTTCAATACGCCCTTACTGCGAGCACTATCAAGTTCTTTCTGAAGCTGTCTGTATTTTTCTTCAGCAAGTTTCTGATCCTTTGCCTGAACAGCCTCTACAAACTGTTTTGCATAAGTCCTACATGTACTTTTAATAGCCTTGTTATGAAGTCTGCGAACTTCGCTCTGAGCGTGTCGTTTTTCTGCAGAAGTTTTAGCCAATTGGAGACCCCCAAAATAAAATTAGTTAACTAGCAAATATATTAACAAAATATGTTTTTTATGTCAATGAAAGTGAATAAGTTTACATGGAAATCAATTTTATAAAAATGTATTTCAAAAAAAAGCGCAAGGGAGAGGTACGGCTTTTAAAAACACTCTGATGTGCTGCCGCTTTAGCGGCAAACGTATATAATTACAAGGCACATCAGCGTGTAGCACGCGAGCGTGCGGTTTTAAAAGTCGTAACTCGACCGGAAGCTTTTTTTGTGTAATAGGTTTTCTAAAATTGATTTCCATGTTCTTTCACTCATCTTTCATTCACTTGTATTGACTAAAGCAATTCTAATCATTATTATTTATTCTACGAATATTCGAACGGAGGCACAATATGGCTGGAGCTAGTAAAAACTCTCGTACTACTGTTGCAACACAAAAATTCATTTGCCCTGACTGCGGTGGCGAAATCATAATGAAAACAATGATTGAAAATGGCAGACTCAGAAATCAGGCTGAATGCCAGAAATGTAAACGTGTTGAAAGACGCCCTAAGGATTTCAAATAATAGATTCTTAGCTGCATAATGGAAACCGCTTGGTATCATGAGCCAGGCGGTTTTTTTTTGCGGGAGAGATTATCGGAGCAAGTCCGATAATGACAAGACTGGTTAATCAAAAATAAAGCGTTTGATTCGGGCTGTAACGTCGCTTAGAGGTTCGTAGATTTTTTTACATTCTGGCATAGAAGCTGTAAAGATAGAACCGTATCTCTTTTCGTAAACCCTTCTATCCAGAACAACAACTACCCCCTTATCATCAGACTTTCTTATTAGTCGCCCTATTCCCTGCCTGAACTTAATTACAGCTTCTGGCACACTAAGTTCCATAAAAGAATTACCACCACGTTTTTCTATTGCTTCTGCCCTTGCCACAAAAACAGGATCATTTGGAACTGTAAAAGGCAGCTTAACAATAATTACCTGCGAAAGTGATTCACCGGGAATATCTACGCCCTGCCAGAAAGAATCGGTTGCAAAAAGCACGCTTTCTTTTTCCTGTCTGAAGGCTTCGAGCAATTTTGCATTATCATCATCCCCCTGCTTCATTATTCTGCCTGAAAAACCTTTTAACGTAGCCTTTACTGTATTGCAGGCACTTTTTAACGATTCGTAGGAGGTAAATAAAACGAGTGTTCTACCCTGCGCCGCTTCTACCAGCCGTGCTATGGCCATTTCTATGTACTGCTGAAAATCAATATCTGTTGGAAGCGGAGAATCATTTGTAACTGCAAAAAGCATATTTTTTTCATAGGGGAAAGGAGACGGATATTCACCGAATAAAAGCTTATCTTCATAACACAAATCGGCGCCTGTTCTGTGCATCCAGTAATGAAAGTCACGGCCGGTTTTTAGTGTTGCAGAAGTACAGACAACCGTGCGCATTTCTTCAAAAACACCCTTATTCATAATAAAGGAAATATCAAGCGGGGTTTCTGTCATTATGATGTATTCGGAATCTTTACTGTCTACATTCATTTGAGGTGGGAGTCTTTTCTTTTGAATCCAATAGACGTTTTCGCGTTTTTCTTCCCAAACCGTAAAGTTTTTTAGAAGCAGAACATATTCATCAAGGCGGCGTAAAATCATTTTAGATTCCCAGTAAGATGGAATATCCTTATCATCATCATCTATACCGTCCATTATAAGCCTGATTAAATCTGTAAACTCACCAAGAGAACGCGACAATTCACCTACTGTAACAAGGAAAGGTCCAAAATCTCGAGCAGTACCTTCGAAAAGCCTTTTTGTTGATTCCATATTGAGCAGATCTTTAGCTGCAATTTCGTAATTAAGAACAGCATTTTTGATTCGTGTAACAAGCTCGTAAGCGTCTGCGGCTTTTTCTTCATTACTGGAAAGGATTGCCAGTGAACAGAGATGGCCTGCTTCTGAGTTTTTGCGCTTTCTGTACATCTGGTTCATCAGCTTGTTGAGCTTAAAACGGTTAAAGCTTTCGCTGAAAAAGCTTGTTGCGGCATTTTCTATTCCGTGTGCTTCATCAAAAACAACCCTGCGATAAGGTGGAAGAACAGCCGCATCATCAAAACCGGCACCAGAAAGCCTTGACTGTATATCTGCAAACAAAAGGTGATGATTTACAACAATTATATTTGCATCGGCAGCGGCTTTTCTAACACGCATTACAAAGCATTCATTTCTATAAGGGCAGCGCATTCCCATACAAGCATCGCTTTCGGAGTTTACCTTGGTCCAGGCACTTTCCGAAGGCATAAATGATAAATCACTTTTACTGCCCGTAGCCGAAGTTTCTGCCCAGTCTGCAATTTTTTTAATTTCGTCTGTTTCATCTTCAAAAAGATCGAGCATGGAAGCGGCATCGAAAAGTCGGCGCTTGCAGATATAATTCTGGCGGCCCTTAAGTAGCACGTAATTTATCTTTGTGTTCAGGATTTTTTCTACTGCCGGAATATCTTTATCGCAAAGCTGCTGCTGAAGGTTTATTGTTCCTGTTGAAATGATGACACGTTCTTTGTTTTCCATTGCCCACAAAACAGATGGAATAAGATACGCAAAAGATTTTCCAACTCCTGTTCCGGCTTCAAATACACCAAGCTTTTCTTCGTTGAAGGCACCGACAATGTTTTTCAAAAGCTCCAGTTGAACCTTTCGTTCTTCAAAAGATTCAGAAAGCTTTGATAGGGGACCACCATTTGAAATATAAAATGCCGCATCTTCCCTGTCCAGTTTTTTTGCAACTACAGGCTTTATTGGCTCAACAACTATATAAATATCATTTACTTCGTTATTGATTATGTAAAAACCTTTAGCATTTTCTGAGGCTCGTTCTGCTACTGATAAATCTGCACGGGAAGGTGTAAGGTTACCACCAGGATGATTATGAATAAGGACGTGACATTCCCTTTCATCTGAAAAGTTTACCGGAACTGTATGCTCATTACCACGGCTTCCTACTTTTACCGAAACAACCTTCATTTTTTCATCAATAAGGCCGGTAAAAAAGACTTCGTTTCCGTTTGCCTCTTCAATGGCATTTTTTATATATGTGATAACTTCGTCGGTAAGGTATTTTGAAACGTCCATTTTTTTTATCCAAAAAAAAAGCCTGCTTAGCAAAGCAGGCTATCACATCTCCTAGCAGAATTGAACTGCTGTTGTCGGGATGAAAACCCGATGTCCTAACCACTAGACGAAGGAGACATAATCAGTATCGAACTGACTATAGTAATATATCAGCTATAGCAGTTTTCGTCAATACATCAAAGCCGATTTTTACATATTTAATCCAAACTTTTTAACAAGTTTTTCACGCAGAGACTGACATTCGTCCGGGTCCATTCCAAGATTTATGGCAGTATTCAAATCACTCATGGATTTTTCGTATTCCTTAAGCTCAAAATATGCCATTGCCCGACGGAAATGTGTATGTGCCTGATATTCGTTTATTTCAAGTGATTTATTAAAGCTTTCTATTGCTTTTTCGTAATCCTTTTGGATCGAAAAAACAATTCCACGGTAATAATACGTTCTGTATGCATTAGGATCATACTTAAGGCTGTTTTCAAAATCTTCAAGAGCTTCTTCAAACTTATTCATAGAAAAATAAGCCATACCGCGATGCTTGCTGATTACAGCTATAACATTTTTGTCGTTTTCAGGAACGGCTTCGAGTATTTTTGTATAAGTATCGATTGCTTCCTGCAGGTTGCCTTCGTTGTGGGCATGGATTGCGTGCAGCAGTAAATCGTCGATTGTTCCCTGAATGAAAGGTGTTACACGGTTAATGTTTCCACTTATATTCTTTTCAACCTTTTCGTTAAGAAGATTATCTGCCATTGAATAAAAAGACCTTCGCCTGTCTTCAATTTCCTTCTGAAGCTTTTTCTGGTAATCGCGGATTTCCTGGAAGGTTATGTCCGCAAGTGTGAGTGAAGCATTAAGAGAAGCAAGCTTTCGGCGCAGAGGAATATCAAAAGGATTAAACTCTGTTTTATATATAAGCTCGTGTTCAACTTCTGCCCAGGCATCCTGTAAGATTGTTCGAATCTGGATTTCGCAGACAACATTTTCCGGCAAAGGAGCTAAGTCTTTATATTTACCGGTAAGTGGTGGCATACATTCTTCCGGGATCTTTATAAGAACATGAATTGATTCATAACCAAACTCGCTGAACTTTTTTTCTGCTCCCTTTACTTCTACTTCTTTTATATCAAATATTTTTTTAATCTGTTCCAGGCCAAGATTTATATCTTCAAGAAAAGCACAAATCATTCTTATTCCAAGCATATCGGTAAGACAGATAAGTGTTTTCTGGTCTTCATCGATTTTTGGTTTTACACGAAGGATTTTTTTATAGTAGCTGTTAAAGCTTTTTACCCTGCACTTATAGGTAGGCTGCGACATAAGCTTAACTTTTTCCTGCAGGATTTTTATTATATTGTTCATTATTTCGGTGAAGTATTCCGAATACGACTCATACAGCTGCTTTGTTTTTTCTTTAGAAATGATAATGTTTGTTTCGCTCATACTATAAGTATAAAACGGTTTTGGTTAAAAAAAAAGCACTTTAAATCTTTATGATTTAAAGTGCTTTCTTAAAACTAACGGTATGTCAGTTATTATTTAGCATCGTCTGAAACAGTAGCTCCAGAACTTCTTGTGCTCTGAGCGTTAGAAGAACCGTCTTCGTTCAAGCTTGTTGTGAAGCCTTCCTCTGTGTTCTGTTTAGCTCTTTCAAGATAGCGGTTAACCTGTTTTGTACCGAACTTAGACATTTCGTGAGCCTGTCTTTCGTCTTCTTTCTTACCAATGATTCCCCAGAGGTCTTCATCAGCAATGTCACGGTCACTTACAAGAATAGCCTTGTCATAGATAATCTTTACGTCTTTGAAGTATCCGATGAAGTCTCCACCAATGTGAGCTGCATCACGTGTGATTTCAAATCCTGTGAACTTAACATAAGGCATTCCACGAGGATAGATTGGATATACGCGGATTTCTCTGTTACGGATTTCAGAAATGTACTGTGGGTTGTTCCACTTAAGCTCTTTCCAACCATCGAATCCGAGGTAACCCATAAAGTATCTTCTTTCAATTCCATCGTTGTCTGCAAGGCGAACATAAAGTCCGTGTGGGAAGTTCATACCCATTGTAGCAACCTGAATTGATTTAATTGTACCAACATTCTTAACAACACCGTATCCACCTTCGAAAAGGTAACCTTCGAATGAAGGATTGTCAGCTGTGTTATATGCAGATTTATCTTCGTCCTTATCTTCCTTCTGGCGGTTTCCGTTTTCATCAGCAGCTGCTGCCGGTTCATAAGCTGGAATGTCAAATGGAGGAACGATTCTTGCATTTGCGTTAGAAGCCCACTGTGGGAATACGATTCTAACACCCATTACGTTCTTTCCTGCGAAAGGAACATCTGCAGTATCTTTAACAGGTGCTGCAACTACTGTTGAATCAGCCAATGCTGAAACAGATTTAGCGGAAGAATTAAGAACAACTTCCCACTCTGGAAGAACAAGAGAAGTCTTCATAAGTTCTTTCTGCTGATCAGTATAAGTTGCTCCGGCACTAACAGAATAATCCATTACAGTTCGTGAGTTCTGTGTGTTTTTTTCTGCTTTTTCGTCGTAAACACAATCAGCATCCAACAGAGTAAAATCAATAAGCGTAGCCTGCTCTGCGAAAGCAACGCCACCAAGCAGCAACATAGCAGTTGCAAATAAACCAAAAGTCTTCTTCATCTTGAAGCTCCTTTTTTTATATACGAATTCGATGTAGCCTTGTATAAAAACTATTATCCAATAACTACCAAATTTTGTCAACGATTTTATTTGTCACTCGTTTTTATTTTTTCTTTTTTATATGCAAATTTACTGCCAATGAATATATCTATCTCATTAATTTCCTTGAAATTCTGAAATACATTCTTTGCCAGCAGCTCTGCCCCTTCCTCTATCTCTATTACATTATCACCCATCTTAAGCAGAGTATCTGAAAGGTTAAGATAGAGCACACCCTCTCTTTCAAAGCAGGAAAGATTTGAAGTTCCAGCTGTAAACAAGAGTTTAGTCCTTTCGGTACCAGAACCAAGAAGAAGCTCATCAATGTAATAATTTATATCACTTTTTTCCGGATTTTTTGTAAGATATCTTGTCTCTACAATGTATTTGCCTTCATCAACAGACGGGAAAATAAAAGTTCTTCTTGTGCCATAATCCTTTCGTGCATACAGGATTAAAGACAAAACAAGAGATAAAAGAAATACAACTATTATTGAGATTATGAAAACTTTATTTTTCGACTTACTTTTTAATTTATTCATTTGCAGATGTAAATCCTTTAGAACGCTCAAAATGTGTTATAAATGCACTGATTCCATTATATATTCCAAGAGTAGCTTTTTTCAAGTATGTATCGTTGTTTAGAAGCATTGCTTCTTCCTGATTTGAAACAAAACCAAGCTCTATAAGAACACTCGGCATATTTGCATTTTTTACTACAAACCACTCTTCTGCTTTTATTCCCCTTGGTTTTGACTGATTACCAATCTGTGCCTGGAGTCCGTCCATAATAAAGCGGGCAATCATTATACTTTCTGTTGTATATTCTTCTTCCATCATGGAATTAAGGATTGGGAACAGTGATTTATCATCATCAACGGCAGTTTTATCAAGAACGGTTCTTCTGTAGCCTGGTGACAGATACCATACTTCGTAACCGGAAGATGATTTATTAAGTGATGAGTTTACGTGAATTGATATGAACAGAATTGCATCATTATCCGGGACTTTAACTGCGTTTGCAATATCGGTTCGTTCGCTCAGGGACAGGAAAACATCTGTACTGCGCGTAAGGATTATCTGCTTTTCGGGATACGCTGTTTTAAGGCGCTCATAAAGCATTTTTGCAACCTTGAGGTTTATATCCTTTTCCTGAATTGTGACTTTTTTACCGCCCACATCATACGTTTTAAGTGCACCCGGATCCTTACCGCCATGACCTGCATCAATAAGGATTGCGCCTACTTTGAATAAATCTTCATCATCCTCTTCGGTAAAAAATGCTGTTGCATCTTCAATAAAGCGGTCTGTAACATAAAGCTCATTGTTTTTAATTACAGGCGGGTCGGTCATCATTACACGCAGATTATCAAGAAGGATGATTCCGTCATTTTTTCTGAAAGTCATCTGATGTCCGTTTTTTTCCAGCAGGCCTGTTTCCGAAAGTGAATCCCAGAAAACTGTTATACCCATTTCCTTAGCGGTCTTCAAAAGAGAAACATTACCTGATGCAGAAGAATCAGTTGCCGCAAAAGCGGAAGAAAAAGTTATTAAACAAAACAATATAGCCAGATATTTTTTCATATTCTTACCACCCTATTCTTATCAAACCCCTTTTCCAACAGAATCAGAATAATACACTGCAGCCTGAATGCCGCCACGCAGAACATATTTCCAGAAGCTTTTAGCATCAAGCTCAGGATGATTTTTCCTTAAAACGTCAAACTTTTGGGCTGACTGTAAAATCGTATTGTAATTCCAGTCTGTTTTATTCGCCCACTTTTCGGTCTTCAACACCTGAGGAATACAGGCCGCAACACTTGTGTTTGCAGGAATCACTCCTTCCACAGCCGCCGCCTCCCCGGTATCCATTTCCCCGAATGCAGAAGGCGGAAACTTATCTTCATCATCAGCAGAAACTCCGCTCAAAAACTTTTCGGTACGCGCGTCATTCGGTTTAAGTGTAATAAAGATATTTGAAACAGCATTTTCAGCCGCAGCAATTGCAATTTCACGGTTATTGCTTGTACTGATAATGTTTCCGCATTTCTGCACATTATTTCTTGGAAAATCAACCTCGCTTCCAAGCTGGACTGTTGCACGAGGCAGAACATCGCAGATTGCCTTATCGGTATAGTCCTGAATGTTTTCTATATATTCAACAGTTCCCGGAATTGAAATCCAGGCACGTTCTGCACTTGTACGTACACAAGATATTTCAAAAAGCTCGTATGGCTTTGTGTGATTCTGATTACAAACCTGATTGTTACCGGCGGTGGAATCAGTGTAATTAACATAATCAACCGGTATTCGTCTGTTTACAAGCTCTTCCGGTTTCTCGCCGCAAGCAATAAGCAGCCCCTGTTTTGTAAGATTCAAATCTGAAGCATAAGGATAAGTCCAGCCCGACATGTAACCGCCTGAAAGCCTGCCGGCAATTTCACCAATCATAGGTCCTTTTTTTGTGTACTTGATGTCGGCTTTTGCCGCGCCACAGGTGAGTCCCAGAGATTTCGCTGCATCGGCAAAAGCGGAAATAAGCTCATCGTGAACCTTTTTGTCCAGAATAGCCGGCATTGTGTGCCCCACCTCTATAAAATAAGGCGGATAATAGATGTGTCTTTCTGCAAAACCGGTGATTGTCATTGTTCCATTATAAACAAGTGCATCAATTGAATATTCGGGACCATCCATATATTCTTCTACAATTGCATTACCGGACCGGGATGCTTCTACTGCACATTCAGCGGAAGTTATAAATTCAGCTTCACAGCGGACCATACGGCAACCACGTGCCCCCATATTATCTACAGGCTTTACGACTAACGGAAAATCCATCATATTTTTAACTTTCTGCAAAAAGGCTTCTGCAGTTGCTTTGTCTGTTAAATCATTTTTTGTAATCTGAGTAAACTTTGGTGAAGGCACACCTTTATCTGCAAAGCACTGCCTCATTCTTGTTTTTATGCTTGCATTCAGGGCAGCCTCGTAACTGTGTGCAGGAAAATTAAGCTTTTCGCATACATAAGACACGGAAGCAGAAAAGTCTGTCCCCGCTGTAAAAACAGCCTTTAATCCACCGTTTTTTTCCAGCTGTTCTGCAAGCTCAACAATTTTGTCCTTAGCCTTTAAGTCAATTTTATAAAACTTGTCTGCGAGCGGTATACAAACGGCTTTATCATCTGCATCAATTACAACAGTTGTAAGACCAAGTGATTTTGAAGCAAGAATTGCAGGCTTTTGCATCAGCCCGGCTCCGAGAATTAAACAGTTTTTTTTGCAATTTTTACCAGACATTGTATCGTTCATCATTTTATTTTCCTGCAATAAATCTCAACTGTATCTCCAAGATTCATCATCCGGCTAAGCTTATCTACCGCCATCCATCTGAGGCTGCCTTTTTTAGCACCAGATTTCTGTATGGACGGAAATCTTTCAGGATGATGACCAGTTGAAACCATTTTTTCTACGGTAAATCCGTATTTTTGTAATATGCGCTGTGCTTTTGAAGGCTCCCACACCGAATAATGATCGGAAGGACTTATTGTATAAAAGTTATCCGGATTATTCTTAGCGCTTACACCTTCGGCAGATGGTGTTGAAAATGCAAAAACTCCCCCAACCTTTAAGATTGAGCTGATTTTCTTAAGTACGCTGTCCAGATTCTTAAAATGCTCGATTACGTACCACATTGTAACAACATCAAAATGCGAAACTCCAAACTCCGAAACTGTATCAATTTCAGGGAATGATGAACAGCTTGCGGGATAATGAAGCTCTTTTTTTACATAATTAACTGCATCTTCAGAAATATCTGTTCCAAACGGATTCATATTTCTTTCACCGGCAGCAGCAAGGAACGGACCATATGCACAGCCTATATCAAGCACATTCTTTGAGCTTCCTTCCGTTTTTAATTCTGATATAACACCAATTCTGCGGAAACACTGGTTCTTAATGGAATCAAAATCTTCCTGATAAGTTTTACCATACTGTTTTTTATAATCTTCAAAGAAATATGATTTCTGATACTTTTTGTCAGGCTCTGTCGTAAAGGACATATAAACAAGCCCGCATTCAGAGCAGCGTCTGTAAGTTCTTGAAGCATTTCTTGAAATAACCGGGTCAAGCTTATTTTCTTTATGACCGCACACAGGGCAATTCATTCTGCTTCCTGCAGCAATAGTCTTTACATATTTTCCAAGAAGGTTGTCCCCTTTATTAAAATGAAGACTCGGGAACACCTTTTCCGAAGAAAGACTGTCCCTCATATTCTTTTCGTTTAATCCATTTTCAGGAACAAAGGCAAAATCATATTTTTCTGCAAGCTTTTCGTGAAGCTTAGAGCTTCCCAGCAGAAGAACTGCACACCCCGCTCCACTCGCTTCAAAAGCTGTAAGTCCATAGTGAGTTACTACCAGGTCGTATTCATAAAGCTTTTCTTTAAGATTTTTGATTGGCTCAACAAACTCAATATTATCAATTTTTGTCTTACCGCTTGTAATTTTTTTTATCTCTTCTGCAGTCCCCGAAACTACAGCCTTAATTTCAGCCCCCGGATAAAGCCTGCTCAGATTATTTGCCGCAGGAATTGTAAGCCCGGCAGGATCTTCTCCACCAAGGCAGACTAAGATCTTATTGAACTCCAGCTGCTTTTCAGCCCGCACATTTTTTGGCAATTCAATAAAGCCTGTTTCCGTAAGGTTTGCCTTTCTTTTAAGCTTATAAGACGGAATTATATCAATAAGAAAATCGCTGTAATCAGAGTATTCAGAGCCTTCATCAATAGAAATCAAGGCTTTTGCCTTAGAATAAACTTCAATTTCTTCTGCAGAAAGAGAAAAAGAATCGGTTACAATAACAGGCTTAAAAGTATCATCCGGCAACGAATCAATAATCTGAACCTCTTTAAGCCCCGTTTTTAAGTAACCGCCAACTATTTCCGGCACTTCTCCAAGCGTATAATCCTTTGGAATATAAACAAAGCTGTCTGAATCAATTGCCGCCTTTATGCAGCGGTGAAGATGCCCTGTTCCCTGTCCTTTTTTTACCGACGGCACGAAAACAATAGGATTCTGCACGTAAGAAGAAGTACAGGCTTCAAGAATCTGCTCTGTACTGTATGGTTCCTTAATGTTCTTATCTGAAAGATAATTTACAATGGAGACAGCCCTCAGATAATCAGAATATGTATCTATTGTTGTTCTGAGCTCAGGATGATAAAAACGTGATGGTGCCTTTATGAACTCGCAGTTGAACTTATCTTTATGATTATAC
This sequence comes from Treponema sp., assembly GCA_016290335.1. The sequence goes on from JAEETM010000028.1 coordinate 38,919, forward strand.
AAAGCAGGACCAACATGCTCTTTGTCGTAAGGGTCATCTGTTTGAGAAGCAGCCTGCAAAAGAGATTTTCCATTGAAGATTTCTACACCAGAACCATGCGGCAGGCCTGTATAAGTAAGATAATCGCACACAATCTTTTTTTTGTTTCTTTCTTCAAACTCAAGTACACTTGCTTCTACAGCTTCGTAAAACAAAAATGGATTATCGGCAGTAGCGCGGATTATAGTTTCGCCTTTTATTTTTGTAATCAAGTCGCAGAAACGCTTAAGGACGTTATCCAAATCGCCCGCAAAGCATTCAAAATCATTTTCATCACAGATTTTCTTCAGTATAGGATAAGAAGCCTCATCGGTAGCGACAAAATACCTGTCTGCCTTAATTTTATGCATAGCCGCAAGAACCCACGCAAGCACAGGTTTGCCGCCTAGCATTTTTATTGCTTTTTCCGGCAACCGGTTTGAGGATAATCTGCACTGAACAATAACCGTACGCTTAGTTTTCATCTGATTGTGACCATCCCTGTATAAATCCCATCAAATCATTTTTAAATCTATATTTATTTGCTTTTACCCATTCTTTTGCACATTTATATTGTCTTCGTGCTTCCATATAACCACAGGTAGACTGCTTATAAAACTTAAAGAAAGAACCATGCTTTAAATACCCTTCTCCATTGTTGATGCGTGGAACCTCATTCTTAAGGTAATAACGCAAATAATCAATATTTACAGTTCTATCTTCCAGAGGAACTTCATCTACATAAGAAAACTGAAGCATTGTAGTAAGTGTTGTTCTTTCATCAAAAAGCCAGGAGCGTAATGCAAGGTCAAGATTCTGCCAGTAAGGAGATTTTATTGTATAATCGAAGCCTCCAAGCCTTATAAACTTTTTTCTATTATAAAGTGCAATAAAATCAAACGGATATAACGTTTGAACACCTTCACTTACTACAAAAGAAGAATCTATCACAAAATGAGATTTTTCTGCACAAGGATTATAATGCGTAGAAAGTCCGTTTTTATTTTTATCTAAAAGCCTTGGAACAATACAATAATCACCTTTTTGTATAAGCTTTTGTGCAAGATTCTTATTTATCATATTCTGGGGGATGTTAAGAGTATCTTTTAATACCAATACATATTCAGAAGTTATTTCGCCCATAGCAAGATTTATCATTTCGCCTTCGGTTGTTTCTTCTTTTGGAATAATAAACTTTACCTTCGGATACCTTTTAGCAATTTCTTCAATTGAGAATGTATCATTTCTTTTTTCTATTGCAATAATTGAATCAAAATTGCAGCTTAGAAGATTATCAAATGCATTAACCTTAAAATGAGTTCCACCATCAATCAGCATGATTACTGAAATATTCAGAGCTTCCGGAGATGTATTTGTCCAGTCACCAATTATAGTTCTGTTTATCTGATGTTCATCAAAAGCAATAGGTATAGTATTCATCGCAATCCCTGCATTTTCCGTTATATTGATTATTCATCTGTTCAAGCAAAACAGAATCCGTTTTTTTCCAGATTGTTTCCAAATCTTCCTTAAAAGCATTTCCAATTATTCCTGAAAGAACATACTCTTTACAGAAAGGAATGTCCCCGTTTGAAAGAATTGTCATATCGCGGCGCAAATGCCAGCACACATTACGCTCAATCGGCGACAAGTCTGCCGGTTTACATTCAGGAAGAAGTCCTGCAAAATCGTCATATTTCTGGATGATCTGATTTCCACCCGAAGCGTTTGATTTTTCATTCCAGTATCTGAAAAAGCTTTCAAGCTCTTCTTCGTTATCATTTGTACGTACAAACTGAGGGTAAACAGCACCCGGTAAGGCCTGCGAAAGAAGTTTTATTGAATCAACTGCTTTTTCAAAAGGATTATCTCCCCCATTCTCACCTGAATTACCGCTTATTCCATGCATTTTCTTATACGTTTCGGCTGTAAATGCATCTACAGAAACTGCAACCATTATCTTCTGCCAGCCATTAGTTCGTTCTTCAGCATTTTTTACAAGCTCTGCAAGAGCTGTACAAAGCGTTTCGTCAACCGCAAGCCCATCTGTTTCAAGGAAAACCGAAAGTCCTTTGTAAGAAAGCACTTTTTCAATCATTTTCAAAACGTCAGGGTGCTTAAGCGGTTCACCCCAGGCAGAAAGTCCTATTACCGCTTCTCCGCTGAACTGTGCAATTTTATCTGCAAGAGCTGAAAAATCTTCGAACTTCATTACCCTGTCTGATTTTTCAGGAGTAATTCCATTTTTTTCTTTGTAGCAGGCTCCGTAAGGACAGTAAAGGCAGGTTCCACGGCAGTTATCTGCAATCTGAATATTGTAAAAACCAGGGACAGTCTTAATTATTCCAGGATTTTTAGCTGCAATTTGTGAAAGTTCAAGTGCAGGAATGTCCCCAATTGCACCAGTTGCATCATTTTTTCCCGTACCGCCTGCTTTTACAGCTTCAAAAAGACGCTCACACGCAATAAAGTTTTCCTTCTTTCCGCAATGAAAAGCAAATCTGAAAAGTCTGAAATCCTCCGGAGCAAGAACTGTTTCTACTTCAAAAGAATTGATGTCCGTTTTTATAAGATTAAAAATGCTTTCGCGACAAACAGGCTTTTTACCTTCGCTCTCCTGCACTGTTTTTGAAAGCTCGCAAAGTATTCCCAGAGTTCCCTTATCAATAAGCTCAGGAGAAAAACCATAAGGGTACCCGTCTGCAAATGTATATTCTGCACTGTATTTTTCATGAGTCTGCTTAAGCTCTTCTGTAAGCGGTTTATTCAAAAACGGCAAGTCATTATAAGAATAGATGACATAATCTGCACCTTTTTCGTCACAGGCAGCTTTTATTTTTTCAAGAAGTTCTGTTACTGTTTCGGCTTTTACTGTAACAACAGAATCAGAAAGGCTTTTTGCCCATGCCAAGCTAAGTTCAACTGCAGATTTTCCGTCAAAAACAGCTTCATTCTGGCGGCTAACATTATTATCATCAAAAAAAACAACAATACTTTTCATCTCTCTGTTTATCGGCAATCAATTGAACAAGTTTATGTAATTGAATAAAATAATTA
>JAEETM010000218.1 GCA_016290335.1 Treponema sp.
GGGTTTATACCAGCAGTCGCCCCAAGGTTTTTCCTTTTCTCCTCGTTGTCTTAAAACATCATTGATTGTCTTAAGACCAGCATTGATTTCTGCAATATCCCTGTTGCTCTGGGCATCCTCAGATTCTTGTAATTCAGGGATATTATTTAAATTGAACTCGCCGGTTTCTGAAAGATTGAAACGACGAAAGAATTGCACTTCGAGTATCTGCTCAAAGTTTTTTAATAAAGGAATTAGAGTAAAGTTCCAGAACGCTCTGTGCTGGCTGTCTGTGTCGGTACCACTAAGGGAACTTTTAGAATCCTGTATGTTCGCTACTCTAGGCGGAATGCCATACTTCGCAAGCAGTGTATACAGGTTCCACTTCTTCATATCGTAAAGCTTCAGAACGTCGGGACTAAATGTGAGAGGCTGGTATTCTGTACCTTTACCCAATACGGCCACGCGGTTTTTCATACCGTGACCATATTTTGAGTCCCAAGTTCTCGCTAAGATTTCAGCTTCTGCTTCTGTAAGAATCTGGTCAGTTTTTAACAGCCCCTTAGGTACACCACCTTCTCTTAAAAGTCCGGAGTTCTGTTTGGCAGCGAGCAAATCCTGTTCGACTTCAAGACCCAAGCTTACCAAAGGGCTAACCCCGCGATATTCATTCCACGGATTCCAGTCCTTAAAGTGGATTATTTCATCAGGAAGGATTATACAAGGTTTCCCCGTTCCACCTTCTGTATAAACCCACTTGGTAATCTTTCCGTCTACAACAACGTGCTGCATGTTCCTTGGATTTAAAATATAAATCTCAGTCGGAATGCCGCAGCAGTAGTCTTCGCCAAACCACCAGAACGCCTCACCGTCGAGGCTCCACCAGGCGCAGGTCTGCTTCCATAAATCAAACCTGCATAGACTTTTATTAGGGTAGTTAAAAAGCTGTGCCAGCTTAGAATCGTTTACTTTCTTTCCGTTTTTCTTAATTTCAAATTCAGCCCGCGCAACATTTCTTGTGAGAATATCAATACAAACCGAAACCCACGCATGCTGTAAATAAGGATCCGTGCAGGTCTTCTTTTCGCGAACAGAAAAGTCATCTGCAACAGTTTCGTTATTTATCTCAGAAAAGCTTCGTAACTTTTTTTCTTTCTGGTTCCTCTTAAAAAGTCCCATATAGTTTATCGGTAAATCCTCACGCTAATACCACCCCGGAAGTCGCTGCACTGAAAATGGCATAACGCATCGCATCCATGTAGTGGTCATTCACTTTTACAATCTGATTATTCTCATCCCGAGAGTAATCCCATATTTCACCAAGAACGCCGGTGCAGTCCTTACAAACAAAAAACTGTCCTCGTTCAATTTTTGCAATTATGTAATCAATCCCTGCATCCACAGAGTTATTTGCTTTTACTCCTCCAGGCACTTCCTGTATTCGCTCGCCACCAGCCGGGTCGCAGTAAGTAACAAAGCAATCGTCATACCAGTTCTTTGCCTGCTGCTGTTCCACGCTGGTTTTTGTTGTAATGTTGAAGCCACCAAAATCAGCAACAACATAAACCGTCTCTCCAACCCAGCCAACTTTCACAGCTGCAATATGAAGTCCAAAATCCTGGCCGCCTGTAAAACGGTCAAACTCTTCCGGCAGCTGGTCCCGAGTCAGAATCATAGATTCTTCAAACTTCTCGTAAACACTTCCTTCAGGTTTTACCCAAAGACCGTCGCGGAATCGGGCCCGCTGTTTTTCCGGCATGTTATCAAGGATGTCGCTGATGTAATCTTCATCAAGGTTCTCAGCGTTATCCATCGGATTCAAAACTTCACTTGCGTAAAGCTCCGGCTTCTGCAATTTCTCATCAGTCCGAGGTTCAATCTTTCTGATGAAAACTTTGTAAGCCCAGTGCATTGGCGAACACGGGTTACAGTCATAAAAAAACTTATTCTTGCAGCCTTCGACTTTCATCGCCAAACGGCTGTAAGCAGTTGTAATAGCGGAGTAGGAGATCTGGCTCACTTCGTTGAAATAGATAGTCACATACTCGTGTCCAAGAATGCGGTCTACCTGTTCCTTGTCACCAAGTCCGCCAATCCAAATCTCGCTTCCGTTCCACAAGGTAATCAAACCATCGTGTACGTTTGCTTTATAATTTTTTACACCAACAGTTTTGTTCAGCCACGGAATCAAAGTTTCGTGAAGAACAGAACTTCTCGCAGCCTTCG
>JAEETM010000097.1 GCA_016290335.1 Treponema sp.
CAAAAGCCTTACCAAAACATTTTTCAGGAGGAAGCGTTATGTCTTCAGAATATTTGAAAGGATTTGCGGTAGGAATTGTGGCAGTATTTGTTTGTGTGGCAATTGGAATCTTAATTGGTAAGCTGATTCACAAGGAGAATAAGGGAAAGTATGATGAACGTCAGCAGAAGGAACGCGGAAGGGCGTTTAAGATTGGCTTTATAGCTTATGTGATTTGTACCCTTCTGGCCATGTTCCTTGATGTTTATGGTGTGACTGCGGAGATTGAACAGGCTTATATTTACCTTATGGTGCTGCTTGTTCCGCTTCTGGTTTTTGTACTTGTGTGTATCTGGCGTGATGCGTACTTCCAGATGGGCGAAAACAAAAAAAGATTTTTTATTTTTGGTGTGCTGGCGCTGATTTTGAATGTAGTTGCATTTATTCAGAACAGAAATAATATAAGTTTAATTGCCTGTGCATTCCTTATCATCACGTTTTTGAATATAATTGCAAAAGTGATTGTAGAGCATTTTAAGGAAAAGAAGCTTGCGGCTGAAGATGCAGCTGTTGCAGGTGGAACAAGAGTTTCGGAGGGCGAATGAAAAACTTAAAGCTTAAGGCGGCGCGGGCGTTAAAGGATATGTCGCAGGAAGATTTGGCAAAAGCCGTGAATGTAAGCCGCCAGACTATAAATGCAATTGAGCAGGGAGATTATAATCCTACTATCAATTTGTGCATTGCAATTTGCAAAGCGCTGGGGGTTACGCTCAACGACTTGTTCTGGTCATAGCGAAAGCTTCTGCTGTTCGGTAACAAACATTATAACTGCTTTCGCTGGCAGTTTTGCATTAGCAAAACTGCCCATTTCATTTTATAAAATGCCCAAACCTGTCAGTAAAATTACAAACAATAAAACGGGTGCAATAAACTTTATCATCACTTTATAAAGCCCTGCGCGGTTGAACTTTTCGCCGTTCAGGGTGATTTCGTCTAAAATGGTTTGAGGCTTGCAAACCCAGCCGATGAGAATACAGGTAAGAATACCAATAAGCGGCATAAGAACATTGTTGGCCCCATAATCAAGCACATCAAGAATCTGACCGACAGAACCGTTTGGAAGTTTCAATTTAAATACCCAGACATTATAACCAAGGCATACAATTATAGAAACTACAAACGTTGCAGCTCCCAGAATAAGAACAGACTTTTTGCGGGACCAGCCGTATTTATCAATATAACTTGCGGTAATTGCTTCGAGAATTGAAACTGCAGAAGTTATTGCGGCAAATAAAACCATTACAAAGAAAAGCGCACCAAGAATATAGCCAAAAATGCCGAGAGAATTGAAAATCTTAGGAAGAGCAACGAAAATAAGGCTTGTACCGGCTGTTTTAAGTCCATCAACGTCTGAGAAAACAAAAACTGTTGGAATAATCATAAGACCGGCAAGGAATGCAATTCCGGTGTCGAACGCAATAATCTGATTAACCGATTTTTCAAGATTAACTTCTTTTTTCATATAAGAGCCATAAGCAATCATTATTCCCATAGCTATGCTGAGCGAATAGAAAAGTTGGCCTATTGCATCAAGGCAGATGTGCAGAAAACCGCGGAAGGTTAAGCCTTTGAAGTTTGGAATAAGGTAGATTTTTGCGCCCTGCAAACCAGTTCTGGTAACGCCGTCTGAGTCGGTAAACTTGAGGAAAAGTGCGTAGAACGAAATAAAAATAACGATTACTGCAAGAATAGGCATGAGAATCTTTGAAAACTTTTCTATTCCATCTTCAACGCCTTTGTATACTATGTAGAAGCACGCGCCTGCAAAAAGGAAGGTAAATAAAATTGGCTGCCAGCTGCCCGAAATAAAGCTGTTGAAAAATCCATCCTGAACAGCCAGAGAGCCTTTTCCAATCATATATGTGAACATATATTTAATTACCCAGCCGCCGATTACGCAGTAATATGGATAAATTATAAAAGGTACGACAAAAGAAAAAATACCGAGCCACTTCCATTTTGGCTGAAGTTCACGGTATGCGGTGAGCGGTCCCTGCTGAGTTTTTCTTCCAAGGGCAACTTCTGTAATTAAAAGCGTGAATCCGAATGTAAGCGCAAATACCAGGTAGACAAGCAGAAACAATCCGCCGCCATCCTTTGCTGCACAATACGGAAACCTCCAGATATTTCCCAATCCAACTGCTGATCCAGCCGCCGCCAGAACAAAGCCCAGCGAGCCGGTAAAGGAGTTGCGTTCTTTTTTGTTTTCTGATTTTGAATTATTTTCCATGATAAAACCTCTGCAAATGTTTTATAATAATTTGTTATTATACCACCCTTTTTAGGATTTTTCGAGGGAGAAATACTTTGTATGCTGTTGATTTTCTGTAAACTGTGATACACTTTCTTTATTATTTTCTTGCAGGCAACATATGGTAAACCTGATTGAACTTTATAAAAAACGTTATTATATTTCGCATTCAGACCTTGCAGATTTAGCAGAAGCTAACCGTCTCCATCTTATTGTTGCCTGTTCTTTACTGTTTATTTTTGGTTTGGGCAATTTAATCTATATTTTTGCTTTTCATTTTAATAACTTGCAGGATTATATTACGTCAATTATTTATTTTGGAGTTTTTACGCTTCTAAGTATCGCAATGTTTTTTTACTCCAGATGGGTTAAGAACGTTGACCGCGAAAAAGCCTATGTTTTAAAAACAATTCCATTTTATGTTCTTTTATGCACGGGAATATCTGCTGCCATTTATAATTGTTATTTCATTGGTCATCCGTTTACCGCTGTTCTTACTTATTGTATTACAGACATCATAGCTTTAATGGCTTTTACTTTTTCTCCAATAATCTACTTTATAATAATTGTGATAGGACTTGCTTTTCTAATTCCTTACGTTTATGTGGACTTTGGAGTTACAGGTTTGCTGGATACAATTCTTGTAACAATTCTTTTGCATGGATTTTCGCTTTACAGACGGTTTACACAAAAAAAAGATATTCTGATGCTCCAAAAACAAAAACATAATCTTGAAGCAAAAACCTTTGGAAACTTTACGTTATTTTTTGAAGGAAAAGTTGTTAAGTTCAAAAGAATAAAATCAAACGAGCTGGTTGCTTATCTTATTTATAAAAACGGAAGTTCAGTGCAGACCAAGGAACTTATTTCTGTACTCTATGGAGATCAGGCGGATTCTTCCCATAATGGTGCTAATCTTCGTAATTTAATTTCTGATATAAAACATACTTTTGATGAACTTGAAATACAAAACTTTTTTATAACTGAATACAACAATTTCCGTATCAACCCGGAAGCTGTTAGATGCGACTACTACGATTTTCTTACCGGCAACAAATCTGCCTTAAAAAGCTTTTCCGGCGAGTTTATGAGCCAATACAGCTGGGCCAAAGAAACCACCGGCTTTTTGGAAATGAAAGCATTGAAAAAATAAAACTTTTATACTGTTTCTCCAGAGCCATAAAAAAACCCGGAACTCATTGCTGGGTTCCGAGCTAACATAAGAATTGCATAAGGTTCTACAAGATATATACTTTCACACATTTGCTGTAGCATCAGATACATCAGGATAAGCTTCTGAGATTTCTGTCATTTCGCTGGCAAAACTTACTCCTGTTTTCAAATATTTAAAAAAATGGTTTAATAAAATTATTGTGCAATTTAAGTTGTGCAATTTACATCATCATTTGTCCAATCTCGGAGGATTTCATAATGTACGCAAAGACAAGTTTAAAATCATTTATTCTGTCACTGCTGTTTACTGGCTTTGTGCTTGGAACTGTACTATCTACAATCAGCTGTAAATCTACAGACGTAAAAGAAAAAGGAACTAAGGCTGAAAATGCCGGCACCCCGCTTACGTTTGATTCTGCGGTTGTTCGTGGCAGCCTTGAAAACGGAATGGATTATTTTGTGTTGCACAACGAGGAGCCAAAAAACAGAATTGTTTTGAGACTTGTTGTAAAGGCCGGTTCCTGTATGGAAGAAGATGACCAGCAGGGCGTTGCACATTTTATTGAACACCTTGCCTTTAACGGCACAGAGCATTTTGAAAAATCTGCAATTGTAGATTACTTTGAAAAAATCGGTATGAACTTTGGCGCAGACTTGAACGCTTATACTTCTTTTGAAGAAACAGTTTACAAGCTGGAGATTCCGGCAGATGATCCAAGCATGCTGGAGCAGGCACTTCTTATTTTACATGACTGGGCCTGTGCGGTAACCTTCCCACCGGAAGAAATTGAAAAAGAGCGCGGTGTTGTAAATGAAGAATGGAGACTCCGCCAGGGCTTGCAGGGAAGGATTTCTGATAAGCAGATTCACTTTCTTTTAAAAGATTCTATATTCGAAAATCGTCTGCCAATTGGACAAATGGAAATTGTTAATACGATTCCACGCGAAAGGATTCTGGACTTTTACAATAAATGGTACCGCCCTGATTTAATGTCAATTGTTGTAGTTGGTGATGCTGACACTTCTCTTCTTGAAGCTCAAATAAAAGAAATAATGGGTGCAATTCCTAAGAACAATTCAAAGCTTTCAATACCGGAGTTCCCAATTCCTCAGCAGAAGGAAAAGCAGATTTTAAGAATCAGTGACCCGGAACAAAAATACACTCTTATCAATATTTTTGAACGTAATCCAACTCCTCCAAGAAAAACCGAAGAAGATGCCCGCTCAGTTCTTATACAGGAAATTGCTTCTTCTATTTTTGACCAGCGCCTTTCTGAAATTACAAACACAGCTGATGCTCCTTGGATTGCCGCTGGTGTTGGAGATACTCCTATTACAAATTTTGCTTCCTTCTATTATTTAGGTTTTATCCCAAAGGATGGAATGTTTGTTCAGTCTGTAAAAACTTTCTTTGATGAATACGACCGCTTTATGCTCCACGGAATTACACAATCTGAGCTGGAAAGATTCAAACAGTATTACACAACTCAAATGGAGTTATATCACACTAACAAAGATAAAACCCCATCCGTAGATCTTGCCGATAATTTAATTCAGTATGTGCTGTTAGGCAAAACTTACCTTTCCAACGATGATTTTTACAATTTATATACTAAGCTCATTCCGCAGATTACTGTTGAAGAAGTTAATGCCTGTGCAAAAAATATGATTCAAGACCGCGGTACTCAGTTCTTAATTTTATCTCAAGATACTGCAAGTGATATTCCAAATGATGATGAAATTATGCAGCTGTGGAAGAACTACAAAAACGAAGTGCTTATTGCTTATGCTGATGATGTTGAAGACAGCGAGTTGATGGAACGTCCTGCTAAAAAAGGAAAGGTTACTTCTAAAAAAGAAATTGCAGAGCTTGGTGTAAACGAGTATTTGCTCGACAATGGTATCCGCATCATCACAAAGAAAACCGATTTTGAAGCAAACTCCGTTTATATGAAACTGACAAGCAAAGGCGGTTTGTTCTACCTTGATGAAAAAGATGTACCTTCTGCAAGATTGAGTTTGAATTATGCAATAACCTCTGGCTTGAACGGAATGTCTTATAATCAGCTGATTAAGAAAATTACTTCAAAGCAAGTTAGTCTCAACTTCAATATCAAAGATACAACAGAAACTTTTTCTGGTAACGCAAGCTGGGAAGATACAGAAGCCTTGCTGCAACTTGTAAATCTTATGTTTACAAAAACTCAGTTTAATGATGAAGGCTGGCAGGTTGTAAAGAGCAATGCAGAAACTATGGCAAAGAATCACGGGCTCCAGCCGAATGATTTGTTCCAGGATAAGATAAAAGAGATTCTTTACGGAAACAGTATTTTCTGGGCTCCATTTGATATGGCTCTTTTGAAAAAAATGAATCCAGAATCTGCCGAAAAGATTTATCACGAACGTTTTGCAAATCCTGCTGACTTTACTTATATTTTTGTTGGTGATTTTGATGAAGAGGCTCTGATTGATTTGTGCTGCTGGTATTTTGGAAGTCTTGAAACTTCTGCTAACCGTGAAGAAACATTTTACAAATATTGGGATTTCCCTAAGGGCAAACCGTCGGCAACTGTAAAAAAAGGTCTTGATAATCAGGGCCAGGTTTACATGAGCTTTGGTGGTAAGCTTCCTGCTTCTGCCGGTTTGGAAGAAGGTTTTTACGAAGATGACATTATGAATCAGCTTGAGGCTTTATTTGACATTAAGCTGCGTGAAGTGATTCGCGAAGATAAGAGTGGTTCTTACGGAATTGGTGTAAACGGTTACATTGACGGTTACCCTGAGCGTTTCTACAGATTTATTGTAAACTTTGGCTGCGAACCGGAACGTGAACAGGAGCTTGCTGATACTGTAATTGAAGTTATTAAGGATGTGCAGAAAAACGGTGTTAGTGAAGACTACATTCAAAAGTTACAGGAAACTAACAGACGTTCTTTTGAAGTAAACAAACGAGATAATAACTGGTGGATTAGCAGATTAGAATACGAGTTAGCCTTAACTTACGAGCCTCTCTGGGTTTCTTACGATGTTGATAAAAGAACCAACTGGATTACAGCAGAAGCATTACAGGCTGCTGCTAAAAAATATTTGAACACAGACAATTATGTGACTGTATTCTTAAAGCCTGAAAAGTAAAACACTAGATTATAGATGGGAAAAATTATGAATCCAAATCAAGGCAATGCCGATGCGCAATATGAAAAGATGGTGAACACTCCGGTCTGGAAGCTGGTTACTACGCTGGCTATTCCAACCGTCATCTCTATGCTGATTACAGCAATTTACAATACTGCCGATACATTTTTTGTTTCGCAGTTGAGCACACAGGCAAGTGCAGCCGTTGGAATTGTTTTCCCGATTATGAGCATTATTCAGGCGTGTGGCTTTACACTCGGTATGGGAAGCGGCAGCCTTATTTCCATAAAGCTCGGTCAGAAAAAAAATGATGAAGCAATTACAATTTCTTCTACAGCATTTTTTACTGCGCTGGGCTTTGGTCTTTTAATCACAATTTTTGGAAACCTTTTTGCCGGCGGGCTGCTCAGTCTTGTTGGCGCTTCAGAATCGGTATTGCCTTACGCAAAGGATTATGCTCGCTTTATTTTTTGGGGTGCACCTTTTATGTGCGCTTCGTTTGTTTTAAATAACGATTTGCGTTCAGAAGGTAAAGCATTTTTCAGTATGATTGCGCTGACTACCGGTGGAATCATCAACATCATTCTTGATCCGTTTTTTATCTTTAAGGATATGAGTTTGTTTGGCGGAGCTCTGACTATCCATGGTTTTGGGCTCGGAATAAGTGGTGCTGCAATTGCCACTTTAATAAGCCAGTTTATAAGCTTCCTGCTGCTCTTCCAGTTTTATTTGAGACGCAAAGTTATCTGCCGGATGAACTTAAAGTTTTATTCAAAAGATATCCGCGTGCTTGGAAGAATTATTTCCACAGGATTTCCTTCACTCGCAAGACAGGGACTGGCCAGCTTTGCTACAATTTTGTTGAATACATCCGCCGCTAACTATGGAGATTCTGCCGTTGCCGCAATGACGATTGCCACAAAGATTATAATGTTTGTTGCCAGCATGATAATTGGAATTGGTCAGGGCTTCAGTCCGGTAAGCGGCTACAACTATGGAGCCAAACGGTACGACCGCGTAAAAAAGGCGTGGCTGTTTATGGTGCTCAGCTGCTTTTCGGTTATGGCTGTCCTTTCAACAATCGTGTTCATATTTGCGCCACAGATTGTTAAGGCTTTCCGCGATGACCAGGCCGTTATCGCTATTGGAACAGTTGCCCTGCGCTGGCAGATTTCATTCATCCCGCTTCATTCACTCATTATTGGTACGAATATGCTCATGCAATCTACACGTCACGTAAAGCAGGCCACCTTCCTTTCTATGAACCGTCAGGGTGTTTACTTTATTCCTGCCATTCTGATTTTACCTCGTTTGTTCGGTTTGTTCGGAATTGAAATCAGTCAGGCTATTGCTGACCTGCTGAGTACGTTCACCGCAATTCCATATTTAATCTGGTTCTTCAGGAAAATGGACAAACAGGCAGCCGCAGAGGAATGATGACGAAGGACACTTTTATTCCACCGGTAACACAAGTATTACATCCCATTCCGCCAGTTTGGAACTCCGAAAGCCGCATTTTAATTTTGGGCACAATGCCTTCTCCAAAAAGTCGCCAGGCTGGATTTTATTATATGCATCCGCAGAATAGATTCTGGAATGTGATTACAGAAGTTTTTGAGGAAAAGTTAGCTTTTGCTAACAACAAATCCATTACCGAACGTCGCAATTTTCTTCTCCGTCACCACCTTGCCATGTGGGATGTCCTCGCCAGCTGCCAGATTGAAGGTGCCGCTGATTCCTCAATTAAAAATGCTGTCCCAAATGATTTTACGCAGATTTTTGAAAACTCAAATATTCACCACGTTTTCTGTACCGGAAAAACAGCCTTTACCTTATGGAAAAAATACTGTGCTGCCTTGTATGAAGAACACTTTAATCTGACTGTTCACTGCCTTCCAAGTACAAGCCCCGCAAACGCACAATGGAGTAAAGAAAGATTAATTGAGGAATACAAAATTATTGCTAAAATCTGACAGAATGCTTATTGTTCAGGAAAATACTTTCTCTGGAACTGTTCTTCGCTCATACAAAGAATGTGAATCCCTTCGGTAATAGAAAGAATTGTAGGAACAAAAGTCCAGCAAAACAGGATGGATAATATTCCCCTTTTTATGTGTCCCAGGAAAAAATGATGAATGCCATAAGCGCCAAAAAGAATTGCCAGAACACCAATAAGAGTTTTACTCATTTCTGAATTGCCGGTTGAAGTAGTAGTTGTATTGGTAGAAGCTGTATGGTCTACGGCTACAGTGTCAGAATCATCTAGCGAATCTGTTTCTTCATGACCACATGCAGGACAAACATTCTCTTCATTCGGAGTTATTTTTTTATAATCCTTCCAAAGAGTTGTATCTGCAGATTTTGATTGTCTTGCACCACAGTTAGGACAGATCTCTTCATCTTTAGAGATTCTTGCTCCACATTCATAGCATTTTATTTTCATATATATAAAATAGCATACTTTTTGAAAAAAAGAAATGCTCCGTTTTCTTTATCGCGTAAAATTAGTCCACACGTGTTCTTCTGTTTCCGGCAGCCCAATTTCTTTTTTACCAAGCTCAATACTCTTCATAAGGAAAACCATATTTCTGGCAAGCACACGCATAATCTGTCTTCCTTCATCATCAACTTTTCCTTCGCCCGGTTCCCAACCGTAAATGTTATTCCAATACTGACTCGTTGCAACCGGCATATTCGAAAGAGTAAAAAACTTATTGAGTTCATCAAACGTCGCCGTACAGCCGGAACGTCTTGCACTTACAACACTTGCTCCAACCTTTAAGCTCTTATCAAAACTGGTACTGTAGAAAAGTCTCTGAAGCGCAGACATAAGCGTTCCATTTGCCGAACCATAATAAACCGGCGAACCAATAACAAGTCCATCAGCTTTTTCAAACTTTTCAGCGAGCTCGTTCACAATATCATCAAAAGCACATTTATGATTTTTGCGACAAGTCTCACACGCAATACATCCTCTTATATCCATCCGACCAAGCAAAATATTTTCATACTCTACACCATTCTTTTCAAAAACCTGCTCCATCTCCCGAAATGCCAGCGCAATATTTCCATTCTTTCTCGGACTTCCATTCAACATCAAAACCTTCAATTGCTTTTCCATAATTATATCTCCAATTCATTTGTTTATAATTTATCATAAACCATTAAACCTATTTTTCTTGTATGATTATGATTCTTTGTTGTAGGAAAATGGATGGAGTGAAGTTTTAACCGGTCACAATTTGCGACCAGTTAATTATCTCCATTCATAAATCCGATTTTCCGTTTTGTCTGAGGTTCTTCAATCAAATTATTCAAAACTCGAATAATCTGTTCGATTTTTCTATCCTGTTCAGAAAACTTTTTGTCACAATGATCGATGTGAAGCAAAAGGAGCCGCCGGATTTCTGCAAGTTCTGTTTTATCATCTGTCTTTACAATCTGCGAGTTGACATAATGACGAAGCTGAACAAAAGCATCCATAATTTTTATACTTACTTGAATTGCTGTAAGGCTATGAAGTACAGCGGAAAGCATTGCAACACCTTGTTCGGTGAAGACGTAAGGAAGATATTTTGTGTGTTTACCGCGCTGACTTTCATTTTCATCGTCTAAGGTCGCAATTTGCGACCTCAAAAACTCATTTTCTTCAACAGTTAATTGAAACCTAAACTCCTCAGGGAAACGCTCAATATTTCGCTTCACTGCTTCCGTAATACGCTTCGTCTCAACTCCATACAATTCCGCCAAGTCACGATCAATCATAACTTGCTTACCACGAATGAGAAAAATCTTTTTTTCAACTAATACAGATGTAATTTCGTTTTCCATATTATAATCATACTCTGCCTACAATCAAAAAACATTAAAGTATTACTTTAAGAAATCTGCATTAAAAACACTTGACAAAACAATTTTACTTGCCCACATCCTGTTTTTATCAATATATTTAAAGTCGAATGCAATACCAGACATCGTCGTTTTCTATACCAGTAATTGATGTAGAAGCGACTTCACAAAACTTAAAACGCCTCCGCAAAGCTCGCAGTATAAAAGTTAGCGAAATCCAAAAATCACTGAACATGACATACCCACAAGCTATCTACAATTGGGAAAATCCAAACCTCAAAAACCTCCCCAACATAGATCATCTTGTTTTCCTTGCTAAACTTTATAAAGTTTCAATAGATGATATGATTGTAATTAGAAAAGAAGAAAGCACAGCTATAGCAGTTCACGAATCAACACTGCCATACGGAATCGCACAGGAAACGCTGGACTTCATTGCCAGCTGCTCAAGCCACGAAACAAAACTTGCGCTGGAAAAATATTATGGGTTTTCGATTTAGAAATCGATAGGTTTTAGAAAACTCTCCCTTTACCCCTTATACATCCCCATCAGTTTTTTGTTTTCTTCTTCATCCTTTATACCCATCATTTTCATAACACTGGTGCGGGCATTCTGAATTAGTTCGTTTTCTGCATCCTTGCGGGTCAACTGATTATTTGGGAAAAGAGGTTCGCCAATGTTTACGGTAAGGTTCGGATATTTTTTGAAGAGCTTGTAAAGACCGCGAGGCTCACGATAGGAAATTGCAATTGGAATTAGCGGGACATTATGCTTTACGGCAAACACCGCGGCTCCAATATGAAAGTCTCTGATTGCA
>JAEETM010000098.1 GCA_016290335.1 Treponema sp.
CCGCTCTCAATGGTAGCAAGCTACCATCTCCCGCTCGACTTGCATGCTTAAGACGCGCCGCCAGCGTTCGTTCTGAGCCAGGATCAAACTCTCCATGATTATTTCAATACCCCGAAGGGTAATGATTTCCTTCATAAAAAATCCGAACCCAACATCCTATTTTTGTTGAATTGATTTGAGTCAGCTTTATAAAAAAAACTGAAAAAAAATGCAGTCAATCGTCAGAACAAAAACCGGCGATTCTTCATCGCTCGTTTTTCTTCCAGAACCTTGCTTGTTCTATTTCTTTCCTTCCCTGTGCTGTCAAAGACCTGAACCATCGCGTTTCGGCACTGCCGTGTCGCGACGGTGAATAGTAATATACACCCTCATCCTTTTTCTGTCAAGTGTAACTTTAATTTTTTTCGCTTTTTTTTGAACTTTTTGTTATTTTTTCTTACTGAATATTCTATAGTTCATCCATGGGAAAAGGCTATCTTTTTCTTCAATATTGGTAAGCCATTCAGTGCTTACAGTATTTGAACCAAGAGAATCAAAAACCGTTGTAAAAGCTTTAATAGAATCCTTAAATCTTCTTTCAGCAAAATCAGCAAACTCTTCATTCTCAATCATTTTTGAAAGATTAACAGACTGGGCAAGTAAAAGCTCTTTTGCACCAAGATTAAGCAAACGTGTTTTTAAACCGGTATCATTAGGAAATCTATCTGCCAAATCTATCATTCGTTCACTTGCTTTTCTTACATAACGAATCATCCAGCTATTTTTACTAGAAACAAAACTTTCACCATATCCATCACCACCAGCTGCAGAATAATATGGATATATTTTTTCAAGAGAAAACTGCTTGTCCAGAAGCTCACTGCATTCAGAAACCTCAAGACCATAATCAGCAGAACGACGAATCACATTTTCAAACCAGACCATCCATTCAGACCAGTTTTTTCTCAATTCGCAGGCATCAAGAGTACATACAGAAACAACATAATCAGACTCAGGTAAAAGTTCAGCAGCCTTTGAAAGCAATTCAGCCTTTTTTGTAAGGAAGTTTTCTGCATCAGCTGCTGCCTGTTTTTCTGCAGCTTCTTCGTCATAAACACACTCATTTTCAAAACATCGTTTCCAATACCTGTAACCAGTAGAAAAACGAGGACTACCCTTTTGAATTACAGGCTCAAGATTTTCAAGTGGCAGCTCAAAGCCAATATCTCTTTTTGTATTTCTGTATGCCTGATTTGAAGCATAACCATTTTCACCAAAAATTATATCATCAGTATCTGGAGCATTAGAAAATAATCCCAGGGAGTTTTCTGTTCTTGAAGGATAAAAGATTCCTTTAGCCGGAGGATTTTTACACAAAAGTATGCTTCTTGCATCAAGAATTGTATAGGAATAACCATATGCCCTTATAATCTTCTCTACACCAGGCATATATCCAAGTTCAGGAAGCCAGAATCCATCAGGAAACTCACCAAAAGAGTTTCTATAAGATTGCAGTCCTGTTTCAATCTGTGCAGAAATAATTTCCGGTAAATCTGAATAATGTGGAATAAAAACATCGGTACCGCAGGTTGCAATAAGTTCTATAAAACCTTTCTGATGATATTCCGAAAACTGTTTAATCAGATTACATTCATATTTTTTTTCAAAATCAGCAAGCAGCTGTTTATTTCTTGCTATTGTTTTTTCTATTATATTTGCAATCGCTTTGCTTTTAGAATCGTCAGATAAAGATGAAAGCTGTTTTTCTCCAAGTACAATCCTCTTTGTAAGCCATTCAACATACAGTTCCTGGATTTCACGCTTTTCAAGGAGCGAACAGATAACAGGAGCCAGAACAAGCCCAAACCGACATCTTGTACCATCCTTTTCAAGCCTTTCCACCATATTCAAAAGTGGAATATAAATCTCTGACACAGACTCAAAAAAATCATTAAGTATCGGCAGAGAAGCTTCTTCATCTTTTCCCGAAACCCTAATATAATTTTGATTTGCATTGATTACAAAAACTAAATCTTTATGCATAATTCTTTTTCCTGTAACTCTCACCTACCCCGAAAACGAGTGCCTGTGATTTTTATATTGATTCATCAAAATATTTTCAATGCCCGAAAGCTTGATTATTTCTGGATAATCGCTCTGCTTACCTGGCTGAATATTATTAAGAGCATCTGACCCCTGCGGTATTTCCATTACCGGTGAAAAAGCAAGAACATTTCTGTTAGTTCCCGAAATATAAACAAGTTCTATTCTTATATACTTTTCGCCAGCCGGAATAAGAACATACTGTTCCTGACTTCCAGCCGTTACTTTAATTTCAAAGGATTCTTTTGGAGTTAATTCTTCTGCTGAAGGAAGAGAACATACTCTAAGCATAAGAGTGCAATCGTGAAGCTCTTTAAGCTTATTGTTATCGCTGTTGCTTATATTCCAAAAAACAAATGCCCAAACAGGATTTCTTAAAATACAAGAAATCTGAGTTTCATTATATCCGTGCGGAAGTACAATATTATCATCCGAAGATTTGCTGGTAGAAATTACCATATCTTCGTTAAAAAGCTTTGATTCCTCAACTATATCAAGAAGCTCGCAGATTAAAAAACGGCGGTCCAAATCTTCCGGAACGTCAACTCCATACTCATCAGCAAGCTTGCTTAAATCTGAAAAGGATAAAGTTTCCAGATACGCCCTGTTTATATTTTCGGTTTCCATAAACACTAATAATCCAAAAAAATGCAATATCTGTCAACTAGCGGAAGCGAAAGTTGTTTTTTGGTGACAATCATTTTTACGTATCATTTTTCAAAAAAGAATTAAAGTTTTCTGTGGGATTCCGATAATACAAATATAGGGCAGGAATTACGGGTGATTAGACATCCAGGCACCTGAAAACCGCCTGATTTTGTTTACTTATATATTAAAGTTGAAAAGTGTGTGAGACTTTTCAACTTTTTTTTTGCCTTACCAAAAGGTTTGCGGTAAAAGACTTTCAGTCTTGAAATCAAAATAGAATAAGTCTATAGTTAAAGTTATGATTGATATTAAAAAATACAAAAGCTTTGCAAAAATACAACTGCAGAACAGATGGACAGTGCCTATTCTTATGACACTCATTATTGGTGTAATAATCAGATTGTTCAGTCTTCCATCCGACATACAAATGATTAAAGAGTTTACCTCAGGCTCTTTAAGTCAGGCCGGAAACTTAAACCTTCGACAAATATTTCAATTACTTACAGAATCCTCTTCCGGGCAAAACACTTTTATAGATTTTATTCTCTCATTGATTGAGCTTTCCGTTCAGTTCATATTAACTTACGGTGCCCTTTGCGTTTATATTGCAATGTCCCGTTCACCAGAGCAGGTACCTTTTTCGACCTTCTTTGAGGGCTTAAGCAACTGGAGCCGCGGCTTGCTCACAGGCCTCTATCTGACACTCCGCATTTTCCTCTGGGGACTTATAGCTGTTCCTGTCCTTTCAGCATTTTTTATTCTCTTAACCATTGTAAACATTAACTTAACAAGCCAAATTGTTGTTACTCTCTCTCCGATTATCTTATTACTGGGAATGATTCCTGCATTCATTAAAGCCTTTGCCTATTCACAAACCTTCTATCTTGCTGCAGAATATCAGAACCTCAAAATTACCGATGCCCTTAAATTAAGTATAAAGCTTACGGATGGTCACAAAATGGATATTTTCCTTGCAGAACTCAGTTTTATAGGCTGGTTTTTACTTGGATTCATCACCTTTGGAATTGCAAATCTGTGGATTTCACCATATTACAGAATGTCAATGACAAACGTATATCACGCTCTTTTAAAAGAAGCTTTGGAAAATGAAAAAATCAAACCGGAGGAATTAAAGCAAGAATGCAAAGAAAATCAAGAAACGGACTTATAGTTTTTATTGTTATTTTAGTTTTAGTAGCATGTATCGGAGTTCTGTCTTTTGTTACAGGCGACAAGTTCAACTCATTCGACGAATCAAACACTGGAAATCCAAATGGCATTTCTAATTATGATTATGATGATGAGCCTGCACCTAATAAAAAAGCTTATATCGCCGCAGTACAGATTGAAGGCGTAATTGACAGCGCAAACACAACCTACAATCAAAAATGGATTCTTTCGGTTATTAATGAGCTTAAATATGATGATAACAACACAGGTATTGCCCTTTACATCGATTCTCCGGGCGGAGCAGTTTATCAGGCTGATGAAGTTTACCTTGCCCTTAAGGATTACAAAAAGACCGGCAAAAAAATCTATGTTTACATGGGGCCTTTAGCTGCTTCCGGCGGTTATTATATTTCCTGTGCAGCAGATAAAATCTATGCAAACAGAAACACACTTACAGGTTCAATCGGCGTTATTTCCAGCCATGTTCTTGATTTTTCTGAACTGCTTTACAACATCGGTATTGAATCAACAACAATCTATTCAGGCGACAACAAAAACATGGGAGCCTATGACGAAGAGTTTACCGAAGAACAGCAGGAAATTATGCAGGAAATCTGTGATGAATGTTACGAACAGTTTCTTTCTATTGTAAAGGAAGAACGCAACATGATGGATGAATATGCCCGCAAGCTTGCTGATGGAAGAATATACACAGCTTCTCAGGCAGTACGAAATGGTCTTATTGATAAAATAAGCGACTGGGATTCAATGGTACGTGATTTAAGCTATGCAATAAACGGTACACCATCCTGCAATGTAAAAACCTTTAAGTACGAAAAAAAGCTTACCTTTATGGAACAGCTTATGACAACCTTCACTGGTATTAAACCTGCAATTGCCGAAACTCATACCGCAATGCCAATGTACATTTACCAGAAATAATTTTGCCGGGTGGTTCTTCTAAAAAGTGATGATGAACACACTTGCTTTTTTACCGTTGACTAAAGTGTGAGGTCCATCCTGGACATTCAGGCTTTTTTCAACGGTAATTTTTTTTAACTCTTCTACTCTGGCTGTAAGAATTACCATTCTGCCGCCACTGCAGATTAAGCTTTTTACCGAATCAAAAAACTTCCTGTAAAAATCAGCTATATCACCAATATCTTCAAAATAACCCCAGGGCGGATCAGTTATGATGAGGGAAACACGATGGTCATCAGTAGCAGTGTCAGTTTCAGCCCCATCATCGCACACAAAATCTTCTGCAGTAAGCTTAAGAGAATCTTTACGGGCAATTACAACATTCTCTTTTTTTAAATGCCTGTTTTCCTTAAGCATAGTGATTTTTTCATCATCAATATCGAAGGCAAAAAGTTTTTTATATGGAAAGTTTTTTGCAAGCTGGAGGGGAATTGAACCATAACCGCAGAAGGGGTCACAAACAACATCATCTTTTGTACACCCGGCAAAAGAACAAAGCAGATACGCAAGCTCCGGCCTGAGCTCTCCTTTATGAAGATTCTTTTCTGTAAACTCACGCTTAGAAATAAGCTGTCCGCAAAAGGCAAAGCCTTCCCGCCTAATGCTGTACCATATTTCCGTTGAAGGAGAAACCCTATCAATCTTCAGCTTTGAATTACGTAATACAGTATCTTCCGCCTTTCTTGCAGTATTCGCCTCAACCTTTGCAAACTGATTCTCATTTACAAAACGAACCCTAAAAGTTCCTTTATTAATAAGATAATACTTATTCTCGCTTGCCACAGCTCCCACCAGGGAATTAAAGTTCAAGCCCTTCCCCTTCATAGTCTTTAGCACAAAAAAGGTATTGTTAAAATAGTTGATTTTTTCCAGGTCTCTTGAATTACCGTCGTACTGGTAATGAATGAGTCCGTCAAAAAGATTGAGTATCTTAAACTTTTCCAACCGTTTTTCCAAATCTTCAGCCACTACATCCTGAAATCCTGTAAGAAAAGTTGAAACAAATTGCGCCATACAAGTAATGTATATTTTCTATTCCTTTTTATCAACTAGACATAAAATCATAAAATCAGCTATAATACTAGAACACGCTATGTAATAATGTGTTAAAAAAACACTAAAGGTGTTTACAACACTAGGAGGATAGTTGGCAAACAACACGAACACACAAAATAACAATAAGGGGCAGCGGATAAACGAGAATATCCGTGTGCGTGAGGTACGACTTATCGATGATGAGGGCAACCAACTTGGAATAGTTCCAACACAGGAAGCTCTTAAACTGGCAAAAGAAAAGGATCTCGACCTTGTTGAAGTTTCGCCAAATGCAAATCCACCGGTTTGTAAAATACTTGACTATGGTAAATACCGGTTCGAACAGGAGAAAAAGCTCCGAGACTCCAAAAAGAATCAGAAGGTATTAAAACTCAAGGAAATCAGAATGCAGCCAAAAATTGGTTCGGGTGACCTTGATACCAAAGCCAAACATATTCAGGAGTTCCTTAATGAAGGTGATAAAGTAAAAGTTACAATTCGTTTTCGTGGACGAGAACTTGCACACACCGAATTGGGGTATGACGTTCTGAATGAGGTGCTTAAGCGACTTACCTCGGCGTACAACATTGACAAACCAGCCGCTATGGATGGTAGGAATATGTCAATGACAATCTCAGCAAAAGCCGCAAAATAAGAGGTTACGAAAATGCCTAAAATGAAAACAAAGAAGTCTGCTGCAAAACGTTATTCTTTAACAGGCAGTGGAAAAGTAAAACACAAGAAACAGAACCTTCGTCATATTTTGACAAAACGTTCTCCAAAAAGAAAGAGAAATCTTCGTGCTACTGGTTATGTAGCAGAAGCCGACGCAAAGAAAATCAGAAAGCAGATGCTTCCTTATGGTTAATAGGAGAATGAAATGTCAAGAGCGATAGATGGAACAAAAAGAAAGAATCGCCGTGTAAAGATTTTGAAGCTTGCTAAAGGCTTCCGTGGCGACAGAAAATCAAATTATAAACCAGCAAAAGATGCTGTAACAAAGGCTCTCGGCCATGCTTATGTTGACCGCCGTGACAAGAAACATGAGTTCCGCTCTTTGTGGATTGCCCGTATTAACGCAGCTGTACGCGAAGAAGGACTTACATATTCACAGTTCATCAACGGTATTAACAAAGCAGGTATTAAATTGAACCGCAAGGCTCTTTCTAATATGGCTATTGAAGATCCTGCAGCTTTTAAAGCAGTTGTTGAAGCTGCAAAGAAAGCTCTTAACGCATAAGGTGATAGTATGATTACACTCGATCAAGTTTTGTTATTGGAACAGAAGGTAGAAAGTGCTGTTGCTAAAATACAACAGCTTGAAGCAGAAAACGATGCTCTGCGCAATAAATGTTCAGAGCTCACAAACGCGCTTTCGGCTAAATCGGAGCAGCTTTCGTCTTTTGAGACAGACCAGAACAAGATTGAGCAAGGCATACGAAAAGCCCTTGACCGGCTCAATACAATCGAAAACTCTGTACTTAAAGCAGCCGGTCAGCTTCAGGGTAACACACAACCCCAGGTTACAGCAAAACCAGTTGCTGCTGTAGCTCCAAGCACACAAAGCTTTGAAACAATGAAACCTGTTGTTCAGGAAACACCAGTACAGCCAGTTGTTGAAGAACCAGCTCCTGAACAGGAAGAAGAAGAGGAAGCACTTGAACCAGAAAGCAAGCCTCAGCCTTCTTTCCAACCAACCTACGATGAACAGCAGGATGATGCAATCGCAGATGATTCTGCTGAAGCTTCTTCTGAAACTACTGACGAAGATAATTTTGATTCTGAATATTCTGGTGATTTTGAAGAAGATAATTCTCAAGACAATTTAGGATTCGATATTTTCTAATGGGCAAGCTTCATATCAATATTCTTGATACATCCTTTACTATTCAAACAAACGAAGACGAGGAATACTTACAAAAACTTCTCGGTTATTACACACGTATTGTTGAAGACGTTTCCCATATCAAATCAATAAAAACTCCATTACAGATTTCAATACTTGCCGGCATAATGCTCTGTGATGAACTTTACAAAGAAAAAACAACCGTTGTAAAAATGCAGGACGGTCAGACTGTTCCAAATCAGAATCTGCCTCCTGAAAACAATTCCGATGGCGAAGAACTTGAACGCCGTACAATCGCAATGATTGATAAAATCAACCGGGTTTTATAGGAATCACTCGATTGGAAAACCTTCATATCTGGATTGATGCAGATTCCTGCCCTACTCTGGTCCGCGACTACCTTATCCGCTATTCCGAAAAGCTTTCAATAAAAGTTTCATTTGTAGCAAACAAACCAATTCCTACAAAGGAAAAAGCTCCTTTTGAAATGATTATCTGCCCCGCGGAAAAAGATGCTGCAGATAATTACATTCTTGAGCATTGCACCCAAAATGATATAGTCATTACACGAGATTTGCTTTTTGCACAAAAGCTTATAGAAAAACAGGTTACCGTAATAAATGACCGGGGAACAGTTTTTTCAAAAGAAAACATCGGTCCCCTGCTAACCGAAAGGGAATATAACCTGCAGCTTGCAGAAATGGGACTGGTAAAGCATTTTAACGAAGGCTACGATAAAAAAAAGTTTTCAGCCTTTGCAAACTGCTTTGATAAAATCGTCAATCAAAAACTGGCACAATTAAGGTAAACAATTCAAAAAAGATTGCCGCATCAAATACGACAATGACAAAGGATTATTTTTCTTCTTCATCAGGGAAAGCCATCTGAATGGCACAGATTCGGTCACGTACCTGCATAAATGCAAGAACAACCTCAGGGTCAAAATGACTTCCTGCACTATCCTGAATCTCTGCAAAAGAATCTTCTATAGACCACGATTCCTTATAACATCGCTTATGACTCAAGGCATCAAAAACATCTGCAACAGCTACAATACGTGCTGCCAAAGGTATGTCGCGGCCGGAAAGCGGTTCACTCTTTGGTACCCGTCCATCAATAATGGAAAACTGTTCAAGATCAACCTTTCCAGGATAACCTGTAGGACCACCATCCCAACGGTCGTGATGATGAAGTGCAATATCTTCACACATCTGGTCAAGGAAGCTCTCTGGTGGCTCAAAAAGCTGAGCACCAATACAGGTGTGTCCCTGCATAATGCTTCGCTCTTCATCTGTAAAACGCGGAGAAACCTTCTTTAAGATAATATCAGAAATACCAACCTTTCCTACATCGTGGAACTTAGCCGCAATTTTAAGGGCATCTCTGTATTTATGGATTTCCTGCTCCGGTACATTATGATTAAATGCCCAGCGGTCGTAAATCTCAAGAGAGAAAGAAGAAACACGCTCAACGTGAGGATAAGTTTCTTTAGGATCACGGAACTCTGCCATTTTGAGCATTCGTTTTACCATATTGCTTGTAAGGTACGCATGCTGTAAAGCCTGAACCGCACTGGAAGCAAAATGAGAAATTAAAAGTTCAGCTTCCTGATTAAAGGAAATAATCTTACCGCTTGCATCCTGAGCATTGATAATCTGAAGGATTCCGAGTAACCGGCCATTTGCCATCTTTAATGGCAGTGTGTACATTGATTTTGTACGGTAATCAGTTGTAAGGTCTGTGTTTTTATTAAACTTATACGGTTTATCATCCGGAATCTGGTAACAGTCATCTATTTTCAACGGCTGACCAGTATATGCAACATAACCGCAAATCTGTTTTTCGTTTATAGGGAAAGAAAAAGAAGTATAAGGCAGCTTCATTCCAGGTGGAAGTTCACGCAGCAAAGTGTCGTTCTGGCCGTACTTAATTTTGATTCTGTTGCCTTCAACAACATAAATTGATCCGGCATCGGCATTAACGATTCTTCGTGTCTCAGTGAGGATTCTTTCAAGAAGAACATCAACGTCCTGAATCTCACCAAGCTGACGTTCAACTTCAATAATCTGCTGTAATTTGTCTTCGTTATTCGTATTTTTATTCACCATACACTCACCAGTAAGAAAATAAGGAAAACGTCCTACCTTAACATAATATTATAGGATAGAAAATTAGAAAAAATCAAGTTTTTTATATAAAATTTTTCCTTATAATTGAAAAATAAATCGGCCCCGCTCCCTTCTGATTATCAGGCAGAATCATATAGCCGTATTGTGTTTTTTCAAAGCCAGGGAACTCAAGGTGCGGATTTAATGACGTACACTTCCCTATTATAGAAGTATCGGGGACAGGTTCCAGCAGAGAAAAAGCTGATGAAGAAAACTTTTTGGTAAGCCGCTCAATCATTCCGTCATTTTCTTCAGGACAGAGCGCACATGTTGAATATAAAAGTATTCCACCCGGAACAAGAAGCCTGAATGCGCAGGAAAGCAATGCCCACTGTTCGGTAGTGACAGTTTTTATTCTGGACGGTGACCACTGATTCAAATATTTTGGATCTGCAATTACGTGGCGTTCCGAAGAACATGGAGCATCCAGAAGGATTCTTTCAAAACATTCAGTTTTCTTAGTACACCATTTTGCGCCGTCACTGCATGAAACTTCAATCCGGGAGCTTATCTGTTCGGGCAGGCAGGTCTGTACAACAGTTGCAAGCCTTTTTTTCCTTTCAGGTGAACGCTCGTTTGAAAAAAGCTTTGTCTGTCCATCCATCCGCGAAGCAAGAACAAGAGTTTTTCCACCGGGAGCCGCACACAAATCAAGGATAGATTCAACCCCTTCTACAGGCAGACACGAGGCGGCAAAAATGCTCGCAGAATCCAGAAAGTATGATTTTTCTGCACCTTCAATTTTATATTCCACAGACTGGTTAGGTTCTGCAAATGCTTTTTTGAGCAAATCCCAGCGGTCGCCATAAAGATTACGGTAGTACTGCTCAAAGCCATCCTTACCGCGCAGAGAAGTTGAATTGTTTTTCCGTACTGACTGTTTCATATTTTATTTTGCAAAATGCTGTTTATAAAACTCGCTGTTGCTCTGTTTTTCTGCATTAAACTGTTCAAGCTTTTCAGGAAGTGATGATGAATCACTATCATCCGAATCCGCTGCTTTAATCACATAAGCGCCACTTCCATCATCAGCAAGCTCCAAAATCCCAATATCAAGCTTAAAACGCTGTATCCTCTTTACCGCTGCCTCAATCTTAGCCGCAAACTCAGGATTCTCGCAGGCAGTTTTATAAAGCACGCGTGCAGGTTTTAAAATCCTTTTTTCCGAAATCATAATGCAGTCAATGCCAGCCTCAACCGCCATAACTACAGCTTTTTCAGGCGCATAACCGTTGGAAGCAAGAGCACCCATAAAAATATCATCAGAAAACATTATACCGTTGTAGCCATATTTGTTACGGAGGATTTCTGTAACCCAGA
>JAEETM010000099.1 GCA_016290335.1 Treponema sp.
CCTTAAAGGTAGGGGAGAACACAACTCCTGCACAGATAATCAGCCTTGTTTCCGATTCTGCCGCCTCTAAAGCACCGGTTCAGCGCGTTGCTGATAAGGTTGCGGGTATTTTTGTGCCTGTTGTCCTTGGAATTGCCGTAGTAACGTTTGTAGTATGGATGCTTTTTGGAAAAGAAGTCGGCTATTCATTGCAGCGTGCAATTTCTGTTCTTGTTATAAGCTGCCCATGTGCTCTGGGACTGGCAACTCCTGTTGCAATTATGGTTGGTAACGGAACTGCCGCTAAAAAAGGCATTTTATTTAAAAACTCTGTTGCACTTGAGCAGACAGGTAAGGCAAAAGTCGTAATTCTTGATAAAACCGGAACCATAACAAAAGGTGAACCTGTTGTTACAGGAGTAAGCTCATTGATGATGAGTGAAGCAGAGATTATAAGACTTGCATATCTTCTGGAAAAAAACAGTACTCATCCTGTGGCAAAGGCAATAATAGCAAAGGCAAATGAGCTTGGTGTTGCTGCGGAAAATGAGGTAATAAACAGCACTCCGGTTACCGTCACCGGTTTTGAAGAAATCCCTGGAAAGGGTGTAAAAGGCATTATAGATGGCAGCGAGATTTTCTGTGGCGCAGTATCCGGTAAAAATGGAATTGTAGTTACAAAAGATGGTATGGCTGTCGGAATTATTTCTACTGCTGATGAAATTAAGCCTGACAGTGCCACCGCTGTTGAAGAATTGAAAAAGGCAGGAGTAAAGGTTGTAATGCTTACAGGCGATAATCAGCTTGTTGCTCAAAAGGTAGGAAAAGCTGTTGGTGTAGATGATGTAATTGCAGGTGTAACTCCTGTTCAAAAGGAAGCTGCAGTCCGCGATTATAAAAAAGACGGCTATGTGATTATGGTTGGCGACGGTATAAATGATGCACCTGCCCTTGTTTCTGCTGATATTGGAATTGCAATCGGTGCCGGTTCAGATATTGCAATAGACAGTGCTTCTGTAGTTCTTGTAAAAAACTCACTTATGGATGTTGTAAATGCAGTAAAAATCAGCCGGAAGGTTATGAAAAACATATATGAAAATCTTGGCTGGGCATTCTGCTACAATATAATTGGAATCCCGCTTGCGGCCGGTTGTTTTATAAAGCTTTTTGGCTGGAGCTTAAGTCCTATGTTCGGGGCAGCCGCAATGAGTATTTCAAGCTTCTGTGTTGTTATGAATGCGTTGCGTTTACGCCGGATTAAAACAGAAGACAGATAGATCTTGCAAGCAGTGCAAAAATCCAGGCAATTGCACACTGACCGATAACTGTAAGAACTGCCCATTTTGTGCCCGATTCCTTTTTTATTGCCGCAATTGCTGCAACGCATGGTGTATAAAGCAGACAGAACACAAGTAAAGCTACTGTGGCAGGTACGTTCAAGGCAGTTGAAAGCTCTCCCGCTCCGCCAAACAGAACGAGCAGGGTAGAAACTACACTTTCCTTTGCAATAAAGCCTGTAATTAAGGCTGTAGAAATCTTCCAGTCGCCAAAACCAAGCGGTTTGAAAACCGGTGCAATTATTCCGGCAATTACGGCAAGAATGCTGTCTTTTGAGTCTTCCACAAAGTTCAGGTGAAGGTTAAAGGTCTGCAAGAACCAGATTATTACCGTTGCCAGAAAGATTACTGTAAATGCCCTCTGTAAAAAGTCCTTGGCTTTTTCCCACAACAGGTGGAATACGTTCTTTGCGGCCGGGAATCTGTAATTTGGCAGTTCCATTACAAATGGGACAGCCTTTCCTTTAAACGCTGTAGCTTTTGAAACGAGTGCAACTATAATCGCCGTCACAATTCCCAGAAAATAAAGCCCAACCATTATCAGTCCGGAATATTTCGGGAAAAAGGTTGATGTAATAAAGCCGTAAATCGGCAGCTTGGCACTGCAGCTCATAAAAGGAGTGAGCATAATCGTCATTTTTCGGTCACGCTCAGACGGAAGTGTCCGGCTCGCCATAACTCCAGGTACTGTACAGCCAAATCCAATCAGCATAGGTACAATACTGCGTCCGGAAAGTCCTATTTTCCTGAGCAGCTTATCCATTACAAACGCAACCCGCGCCATATAGCCTGAATCTTCCAGAATCGAGAGGAAGAAAAACAGCGTAACAATTATAGGAACAAAGCTTACTACAGAGCCAACTCCCGTAAAAATACCGTCAATTATCAGGGAATGTAAAAACTGGTTTATTCCCAGTGATGTGAACCAATTGTCGGTAACCGTTGTTAAAGCTCCAATTCCGGCTTCCAAAAGTCCCTGTAACCAGGTCCCGATTACATTGAATGTCAAAAAGAAAATCAGTCCCATTATAAGAATAAAAGCCGGGATTCCTGTCCATTTGCCTGTAAGAACCTTGTCTATTTTGTTGGAGCGTGCATGTTCCTTGCTTTCTTTTGGTTTTACAACAGTTTTTTCGCAAACCTGACGTATAAAAGAAAACCTCATTGCCGCAATCGCCGCTGCCCGGTCTAATCCACTTTCTTCTTCCATTTGAACTATAATATGTTCAATCATTTCAAGCTCGTTAGGGCAGAGTGTAAGCGCTTTTGTTACAGCTTCATCTCCTTCTACAAGCTTGCAGGCTGCAAATCTAAGCGGAAGCTCTGCGTATTCGGCGTGGTCAAAAATAAGGTGCATTATTGCATGAAGGCATCTGTGAACGGCACCACCATCCTCTGCATCTTTGTCGCAAAAATCGGTTCTTCCCGGCTTTTCCTGGAACTGGGCAACGTGAAGTGCATGGTTTACAAGCTCTTCAACACCTTCGTTTTTTGAAGCAGAAATAGGAACAACCGGTATGCCAAGCAGCTCTTCCATTTCGTTAATTCTTATGGAACCGCCGTTGTTGTGAACCTCATCCATCATGTTCAATGCAAGAACCATTGGCACTTCAAGCTCCATAAGCTGCAGGGTAAGATAGAGGTTTCTTTCTATATTGGTTGCATCAACAATATTTATAATTCCAGTTGGTTTTTCTTTTAAAATAAACTCACGGGAAACAATTTCTTCGCTGGTGTAGGGTGATAAAGAATAAATACCCGGTAAATCTGTAATTTCTGTTTCCGGGTGACCTTTGATTGGGCCGCCTTTTTTGTCTACTGTAACGCCTGGAAAGTTTCCTACGTGCTGGTTCGAACCTGTAAGCTGGTTAAAAAGCGTTGTTTTTCCGCAGTTCTGGTTACCGGCAAGCGCAAATGTAAGCTTTGTACCCGGTGGGAGAGGATTTTCATCAGCCTTTACGTGGTATTTTCCGCCTTCTCCAAGTCCCGGGTGAAGTGAACTTTTGTTTTCGCCGGCGGAATTATCGTTTCCATCAATCTTTTTTACAGCGGCTGTCTCATCAATTTCAATCTTTTTTGCATCATCACGGCGTAAAGTTAGCTCATATCCGTGAACTCTAAGCTCCATAGGGTCACCCATAGGTGCAAGCTTTACAAGCGTAACCTCAGTTCCCGGAATCACACCCATATCAAGAAAGTGCTGCCTTAATGCACCTTTCCCGCCAACTTTTAAAACACGCGCAGTTTTCCCAATCTGCAATTCATTAAGAGTCATAAATCACCTGAAAAAAAATAGTGATACAGAAGTGTGCAGTTATGCACTAAAAATTCGTTCTATATCCAACATCTACAGATAGGGCATTATACCACTGAGAACGCTTAAATTCCATAAATTTCACAGTAATTTGTGTATGCAGTTCACCAGAAAGGAAGTTGCTGGACATGTATGGAGTCATATTGATATTAAAGTCACCTTTTACAAGGTCACCAATGTTTTTCAAGTCAAGAAAATATTTTCCAGGGAAAGAGTAAGAAAAATGAGTTCCAACTGTAAATCTTTTTGAACCTAATGTTACAGAATCAGTATAAATATTAAGGTTTACACCAAGAGTATCTTCAATAAATAAGAGCTTTTTAACAGTATCTTCCGGGAAACTATATATAGAAAGATTTACATGTGCATTATCAAGACGGAATCTTGGTTCAAACAGCAGATATACATCTTCCTGTGTAGCGGCAATCTTCTTTGAAGCCTTTGTAAATGGAGCATTAAAAAGACCAGCCTGAATGTATACCGACTGCGTATAGTTATTTCCTATAAGAATTGTTGTTCCTGCGTGCCAGTAAAACTTATCTACAGCGAACCATACATCTTCATTTTCATATTTGTCAGAAAGTGGCGCACCAATTCCACCAGCAATATCAAAAGAAAAGTATCTGTAAACACAGCCAAAACGCAGGTCAGCATTTACAACAAAGTATTTATCATCCTCATGATTCAAATAACCGTAAAAACCGAATGCTATAGGAGCCTTAAAAATCTTTACAACATCACTTATTCCAAGCCCAAAGTGAGGGTAGAGAATAGAACCGGCCATTCCAAGCCAGCTTTCAGTAATCTTTGAAGCAATTGACTGCACTCCAAAATATCTTCTGAAGAAAATATCAGAGCCTATAGGATCAAAAGTTCCCATAAAAGCAGAAAAGTAGTTAGTACTGCTGTCTATCTGGGCTTTTGCAATAAAAGAAAGCTCGTCAATGCTGAAGTTAGAAGGAGTTACATGGAACAGTTCTTCGCTTATAAAGTCACCTGTATCTATAGAAAGCTCCATATGACTCCAGAGGTTTTCAGAAAAATTGAACTGTCCCTGGAAAAAAGCCTGAAGCTTAAGGTCAGGATTGTATGAATCAGAAGTATTATTTGCAGAATAGTTTAATTTTCCTCCGGCGTATCCACTAAAAAAAGATTCACAAAAAAGACTGCCAGCCAGCATAGAAACAGCTAAAATAGAAAGAATACGCTTAAAAATCACCATATTTTTCTCCATAATCTTAAAAATAAAGATTTCCAAATTGATTATCGGCCAGAAATCTCTGTTTCTTTAAGAAAACATACTAATCGGTCAAATGTAAAGATAAAAAACTAAAAAAATAAAATTGTTTTGCTTGAAAACTATGATTTTCGGTATATAATATTCTTATGAGCGATTATCTTGACCCTAATAACGAAGAGCTTTTAAAAGACTTTTTCGCTGAAGCAGAACAGCAGGTTGAACAGCTGGAAAGCAATGTTCTCGTAATAGAGAATGACCCTCGTAACCATGAGGCTATTGATGAAATATTCCGGGCTGCACACACACTTAAAGGTGGATCTGCTACAGTAGAAATGAATGAATTGTCTCACTTTACACATTCCGTAGAGGATGTTCTTGATGAGATAAGATCGGATAGAGTTCAGATTGATGAAGATGTGGTTGATATACTTCTCACATCTATTGATGTTATAAAAGCAATGCTCGAAGCACGGCAGAATGGAAGTGTTTATGAGGAGGATATCAGTTCCGTCCTTAACAAACTTCATTCATATCTTCCTGCTGATGGTGGAGCTGGAAAGAAGGGTGGATTAAAAGCTGCT
Organism: Treponema sp.; assembly: GCA_016290335.1. The sequence continues at coordinate 5,452 of JAEETM010000099.1, forward strand.
GCTTCTGCAATACAGGCTGCTGCTAAACAGGCTCCTGTTTCGGCTCCAGCTGCTCCTGTACAGGCAGCTCCTGCAGTTTCTGAATCAGGTATGGAGATTCCTGCACTTTCAGAAGACGATTATATTGAACTTAAGGGTGCCTGTGAATCTGGCCAGAAGCTTTGGTGTATTGCCGTTAAATTCGATGAAAACAATCCAATGAATACAGTTGGTGGTATTCAGGTATTTGCTGCTTTGAAATCAGTAGGAAATGTTTTAAAAACAATTCCAGATTTTGATGCACTTTACGAAGACCAGTTCTACGAAAATGTATTTTATTACATTGCAACATCAGCAGAAGCTGAAGCTATTGAAGATGTTGCCTTTTTAAGTGATGTTACATTGATTACAGACGCAAGATTAGTTACAGACGACAATTTCAAGGGTTCTGCAGCTACAGCTGTAGTTGAAACTCCTGTTGTTAAACCTGTTGTTCAGCAGCCAAAAGAAACAGCTCCTGTTGCTCCAGCTGCACCAAGTGCTCCCGTAAAAGAAGCTCCGGCTGCAAAGCCTGCCGCACCAGCTGCACCTTCATCTTCTATAGAAGATGTTCAGGCTGCCATTGCCGAAGAAAAGAAAGCTGAAAAGCCTGAACCTAAAAAGGACGGAGCTCAGCAGCATTCACAGCAGGGTTCAATTCTCCGTGTTGATTCACGCCGAATCGATAACCTTCTTAATCTGGTTTCTGAAGCAGTTATCAACAAGGCTTCGTTCAACCAGCTTGCTGTACAGACTTCAAATGAACTTGCAACCTTCCAGGGACTTGAATCCTCTTTCAAAGAAAAGATTCATACTCTGTTCGACCGTCTGCCAGAGTTCCTCGAACTCCTTAAGAGCGGCGTTCCAATGAACGAAGTTAAAAAGCAGCTGCTCGAAGAATACGGCTCAATGGGAACAATGTTCGATTCATACGAAGCAGAACTTAAGCAGATAACCGGCAGATTCCGTTCATACACACAGAATCTTGGTACAATTGCCGGCGAGCTTCAGGAAGGCGTAATGAAAATCCGAATGGTTCCAATTAACCAGATTTTCAGCCGATTCCCACGAGTTGTACGCGATTTACAGCGTGATTTGAATAAAAAGATTAACCTTGTAATAGAAGGTGAGGATACCGAACTAGATAAGTCCGTTGTAGAAGACCTTCTTGACCCGATTATGCACTGTGTCCGCAATGCTGTTGACCATGGAATTGAATCTCCAGCCGAAAGAAAAGCTGCCGGAAAGCCTGAAGAAGGAACCGTATTCCTTAAAGCTTCTAACGAAGGCAATATGATTGTCATTGAAATTAAGGATGATGGTGCCGGAATCGATGCAGAAAAGGTTCGTGCAAAGGCTATAGAACGTGGACTTATTCATCCGGACAAGTTCCTTACAGAACAGGAAGTTCATCAGCTGATTATGCAGCCTGGTTTCTCTACGGCTGACAAGATTTCCAATATCTCCGGTAGAGGTGTAGGCCTTGATGTAGTTAAGACTATGATAAGCAACCTTAAAGGTAATATTTCAGTCAATTCTACAAAGGGCAAGGGAACTTCATTTATCATTAAGATTCCTCTTACACTTGCTATTATTCAGGGACTTCTTGTTAAAGTTGGAAAAGAGATTTACTCAATTCCAATTGCAAACGTTATTGAAAGCCAGTGTATACCTGTAAATGAAATAAGTCATATTGATAATTACGAAATCATGAACGTACGTAACGAAGTTATAAGCGTTCTCCGTCTTTCAAGACTATTCAACATAAAAGAAAGTGAAAAATCTGATGAATGTTATATCGTAATCGTCGGTACACAGGAAAAGAAGATTGGCGTTATGGTCGATTCCCTTATTGGAGAAGAAGATGTTGTAATTAAACCTCTGCGCGACCAGTTCACTAATTCTCCTGGAATTGCAGGTGCTTCAATTTTGGGCGATGGTTCAGTATCGTTGATTATTGATGTAAGCCAGCTTCTTGAATTGGGTGTACGTCAGGAATTGTTGGCTCAGGCTCAGGCAAGTTTGGACAATTAATTAAGCAGGTTAGTTATTCAGGTAGGTTAGTTATGGACGATAATAAGATGTTGAATGCGGCTGAACAGGTAAACGAAAAGATTCAGAATGCCACAGAGGCTGCAACTTTCATAGATTTCAAAATGGTTACTTTTTCACTTGCAGAAAAAGATTACGCAATCGATATTATGCATGTAAAAGAGATTGCCAAGGCCGGACGCTTTACTTATGTTCCTAATACATTGCCGTTCGTTCTTGGAGTTTACAATCTTCGTGGAGAAATCATTCCTATTCTGGATCTCCGTTTGTTCTTTAATATTGATATTTCAATGGAAAATGAGAAGAAAATGCAGAATCTTCTTATTTTGACTGTTGAAGATCAGACTTTCGGTCTTGTTGTAGACAAAATTGATAAGGTAGTTGGTGTTCAGAAGAGCACAATTCAACCACCTCATCCTCTTTTTGGCGACATAAACATCAAATACATCAGCGGCGTTGTAGAAAGCAACAACAGACTTTACGTTCTTCTTGATGTAATAAAGATTTTTGCTTCTAAAGATTCTATCGAAAAAGAAGAAAAACATGCAGCTCCTGAAAATGCAGGAAATGCAATGGCTTCTGTTGGTGCTGGAAAGCCGGCTGTAAATAATGCACCAGAAATGGTTTACGATTCTGAAAGACAGAAGAAGGTTTCTGTAAAGCAGCTTCAGGACGAAAAGACCGAAATAGACATTAAGTTTATTGGCGAAAGTCTTGCAAACTATAAGAAGTTCTTTGTTTCAGATTTGAACAGGGACTGGGTACGACACCGCTACGAAGAGTGGAAAAAGGCAAGGGGCGAAGATAAGTCACAGCTGCAGGGTGAAAACGATGCAACAGAGTTCCTTAATCCTTTCTGGTCACAGTTTAATGGCAAGTGGTGGTCAGCCGCTTATGCTGCAAACGTAAAGAAATTACTGCCAGATAACACTGCAAAGCAGATTATCGTATGGAATCCTGGCTGTGGAAAAGGAATAGAAACTTATTGTCTTGCATGTGTACTAAAAGAAAGGTATCCAACTGCAAAAATCAGAATCTATGCACAGGATATTGATTTGCTTAATGTTTCTAATGCAGGCCTTATGACAATTCCTGCTGAACTTTCTAACGAATGGTTTGGCAAATACTTGATTATGAAAGCAAACAATGAATATACATTCAATCAGGAAATTAAAGACAGCATCATGTTTGAATATCATGACTGTAAAAACACAAATGTACTTCCAATGGTTGATGTCATTTTTGCCAGAGATATCTTGTCATATCTCGATGTAAATGCTCAGAATACAATTCTTGAGGATTTCTTGGAAAAGATGAAGGGTAATGCAGTAGCTGTAATCGGTGAAAATGAAAGAATCCCGGCATCTTATGGCTTTGGTGAAAAAAGTGTTGATGCTCTTGTAGCATATAATAAAGAATAAGAGGGGATTGACATGCGAGTAGAATATATTAACCCGTTTGTAGAAACTTCATTCCGTGTTTTGCAGGAAGTACTTGGTGGCGCAGAAGTAAAGCGCGGCGATTTGTACTTGAAGTCAACAGCTATGCCTGTTATGGGTGTTGCTGCATTAGTTGGTCTTGCAGGTAGTGTTGAGGGACGTGTTTTGTTTGATATGACAACAGAAACAGCACTTAATATCGCTTCTGCAATGAATGGAGAAGAGCTTCCTGAGTTTGATGATTTGGCAAAAGCTACTATCAGTGAGCTCGCAAATATCATTACCGCTCAGGCTGTAACAAAGCTGCATGAATTAGGTTTCCGATTCGACCTTACACCACCAACACTGTTTGTAGGACAGAAAATGGAAATCGCTGCATTGGGTGGAACAACCGATAGCGTTGAAGCTTTAATCGTTCCTTTAATTTCCGAATGTGGTAAAATTGAAGTTAACGTTGCTATACGAGAACGTGCTTAGGAATAAATAAGAGGAGATACGAAAAATGAAAACGATACAGGATTTTCCAAATCTTAATGAACGTCCGCCGGAGGGAATCAAAGTTGACGGTACTTGTTACAGAGTTCTGGTTGTAGACGATTCTATGTTTGTTGCAAAACAGTTAGGCCAGATTCTTGCCAGCGAAGGCTATGATGTTGTTGCTACAGCTGTAGATGGAAAAGAGGGTGTAGATAAATACAAGGAATTGTGCCCTCAGGTTGACCTTGTAACAATGGATATTACTATGCCTAAGATGGATGGTATTACTGCTCTTGAACAGATTATGGCTTTTGATAAAAATGCAAAAGTTGTAATGGTAAGTGCCCTTGGAAAAGAAGAGCTTGTTAAGAAATCTTTGATGTTGGGTGCAAAGAGCTTTATTATCAAACCTTTGGATAGAAAGAAGGTTCTTGAGCGTATCTCTAAGGTTTTAGGCTAATTTTATAATTCATCCATAAATAAAAAGGCTGTCTCTTAAGATTGAAAAATCTTGTGACAGCCTTTTTTTATCATTATCGATTGTAACTGTAAATTATCATATTGTAAGCAAAAGGTATCCCTGTTTCCGCTTTACAATTGCATATTTAAAATCCGGATTATCTTCAATATATCTTCTCAATTTAGAAATCTGACATTTCAATGAACTGATTTTTATAGGTCTTGAATCTTCCTCGTATTGCTTTTGTAATTCTTCAAGAGATAAAGGAGTGTCCTGTGAACGATAAAGCAGCTCCATAAGGAAAAACAGATTTTCCGGAACTTTAGCTTTTATCTTAAAGCTAATAAGCCGGTTAAAAGCATCTTTCATGGAAGCTTCCTTGTACATTTTAGTGACATAAAAATCCTTTGGAAGAGGACGTGGCTTTTGCATTAAAGGAATGTACTGGGAAATATCAGGATCTACTATAACTGCTTCAATTCTTTTAAATACATCCATATAAATAGCAGGATCAATGTCTCTTTTAAAACCATGCGCGTTTTCAATCAGAACCTTCCAGTGGACGGCTCGTGTTCCTGCAACAATACAGGGGTCATTATAATAAATCTTTGGAATACGCCTTTTTACAAGGTCCATAAACTCGTTAATGTCAAAAATCTCATGATTATGCATTGTATAATCAAGTACGAGTAAATCAGGAAGATTTATAAGATTTTGCATTACACCGATTGCGTTATCAAACCCATCGAAAACCCAGCAGCTGTGGTCTTTTAAGTGGTCGGCTATGATGTGACAGATTTCAGGCTGGAAAGTTATGAAAAATATCACCATATTTTATTATACATCTAAAAAGTTCTAAAAGCAAAAAATAAACAAATATAATTTGAAAATATGGTAAAAAACAGTGTTTTATGGTAGAACTGATGTTATGAAGTTTACAAGAAGAAGTGGTGTTCTGCTTCATCCTACATCCTTACCAGGAACTCCCGGAATCGGAACACTTGGAAAATATGCTTATGATTTTGTTGACTGGCTTGCAGAAGCGGAGCAGTCTTTGTGGCAGGTTTTGCCGCTTGGTCCTACAGGTTACGGTGACTCTCCGTATGCCTCTTTTTCAACCTTTGCAGGAAATCCCCTTATAATTGATTTGGATTTGCTTGTGAAGAAAGGATGGGCGAACCGCAGGGATATTGTTCCTCCTGAGTATATTAAAAACACCGGTAACGTTGATTTTGGCTCTGTTGTCTGGTGGAAAACTC
>JAEETM010000219.1 GCA_016290335.1 Treponema sp.
TACTATATAGTTTTTTTTGTTCTACATTTTTATGATTGCCAATATTTTATCTAACGTTCCGTAGGCAAAGTTAGGAAAAAAAAGAATATGCTGCAAGCATTTTAGCATTAAATCGGTTTAACATTGTTACAGTTTTTTCCAGGGGGCAAGAAACAAGAATCCCGATGTTTAGGGCGTTTGTCGTTATCCCTGAACGTAAACGTTGCATTACTGAGAGCCGCTATTTCTTAGTTAGAAACATTTCCGTCTTCGTTTAAATCCAATACATGATAAGCTGTCAAGAGATAGGGCTCGTACGAACAATCTGTTGTCATGACCAGAGCTCCAGTTCCTTGGGCAAAAAGCCAGTCACCTTTGGGTATACTTATTTTTGCTACTCCGTATGATTCCCGAGTCCACTCAGGATCGCAGGCAATATTATGACCGCCTGTTGATTGTCCTAATGATGTTAAACTCAACAATGTAAATAATGAAAGTATAAGATGTCTCATGGCTTTACTATTTTAAATGAATAGGTGAGGGTAATAGGTTTTATCCCTTTCTTTAAATTTTTCACCTCAAGTTCTGCATGGTAGTTGCCTGCAGGAAGAAAATGTTCTTCATTACGCTTGGCGTCAAAATCTGCCCCGTTTTCATCATAATAATACCATTTGCTCATTTTTTTCGTCTCGGTCTGATGGGCTTTTAACCACCACGGCCCCACACTTCCTATTAACCAAATGTCAGCTCCCCAAGATAACGACGGATCATCATCGGAATATATATAATAGGTCATTCCTTGCCATGAACGATTCCACGCTTCATATGGTAGAAGAAAGTCCTTGTCGGTGAGATTGGTCAAAGTGAAAATGCCTCGGAAATTCTCTTTTTCTTTAAACACATTGGAGACTTCCCCGTCATCATTGACAAGATAGAACTCCATCTTTAAGTCTGACAGACTATAGCTTGTTTCTTCATCATCCTTACATGATATGAAGACTCCTGCTATGACTGTCAAAAAAAGAATCAATAGTTGTTTTTCTTTTTTCATTACTATATAGTTTTTTTTGTTCTACATTTTTATGATTGCCAATATTTTATCTAACTTTCCGTAGGCAAAGTTAGGAAAAAAAAAGAATATGCTGCAAGCATTTTAGCGTTAAATCGGTTTAACATTGTTACAGTTTTTTCCAGGGGGCAAGAAACAAGAATCCCGATGTTTAGGGCGTTTGTCGCGGTTTTACCCCCGAAAAAGGGCGATAAAATTGTAACAAATCTAGGGCGGTTTTCCTCATTTTATGCCATATTCTTCCTTTTTTTATGCTCCAATTGTCACACTACACAGAGTGCAATTGGTGCAGCGGGTGCAGGTCTTTTGGGATTACACAGTGTCCAAATATAGTGTGTTTTTGCGTAATATGTGCAAGATTGGCCGTTTGGGGCGAGTTAAGAGATATTAAACTATTTTCCCATGGTTGCGCGGGAAAGCTTGCATTCTACACCTTACCCTTAAGTTTTTAACTGTATTTACTGAAAAAAAGAGCCGCTTTGCTGATTACATTTGCAAAACAGCCGGCAGTCTGCTAACTTTGCATTGTGTATCAACATCTATAACAAGGAGCTGCGATTGCCGGAAATGGCACAATAAAACACCCTCCAAAGCGTTATAACAATAACAGGAATAAGCCTATGAGACTAAGTCTACGCAACCAAAAGGAGAATATCTTCTATCTCATTTTGTGGCTGGTGCTGTTTGCGGCGCCAGTACTGACTTCATATATCAGGTCCACCACCGGAGAAGAGATTCCCGTACACTGGCCCGAAATCTTTCACGTATGGAAGATCTTTGCTGTTTTCCTGATTATCTTCCTCATTCACAACTTTGTGTTGGCCCCGTTGCTGGTCTACAAGGAGCGAAAGCGACTCTATCTGGCCACCACGGGATGTCTCGTTGCTGTGTTCGTGCTCTTCAACTGCTATAGCAATCATCACAAAGAGGGTGGCAGGCCTGACCTCGGCCCACGCATGGAAGTAAACGACAAAATGCGGCGTATAGCTCATTTTGCAGGATACATTTGAGTAGTAGGTATTCAATAGCTCATATTGCAGGATGACTTTATTCGCAGTTTGCTTGGCAATTTATCTGAGAGTTTGTAC
>JAEETM010000220.1 GCA_016290335.1 Treponema sp.
GGTACGTAATGTCTGTATTTACCCGGGATTTTTGCTGTTTTTAGCTGTTCTGGCATTTTTGTTTTTCAGTGTGAAACTGGTACCATCTTTTGCAGAAATGTATCATTCACTGGGAGTTAAGGAAACACCTCTTTTGCAGATATTACTTTCAATTTCCGCTTTGCTTCAGAACCATGTTGTTTCTCTTTCCTGTACGGTTGTAATTGGCGGTAGACTGCTGATGCTGCAGCGTTCAAAAGTTTTAACCCTGTTCATGAGTCTTCCGGGAATCGGAAATTTACGTCATGCATTTTTGGAAATATGTTTTGTACGTTTGCTGGCATTGATGTTGGATAGCGGCATTGCTTTTCCTGAAGCGGTTCTGCGTGCTTCTGTTACGTTGACAGATGTGTCTATGAAGAATAACGCAAAAAAGTTTTCGGAAAATGTTCTGCGCGGTATCGGAATAGCTGAAGCGGCCATACAGTCAGGAAATCTTTTCAGCCAGACAGGATTAGAGTTTTTGAGCATTGGGGAAAGCTCTGGTGCTTTGCCGGATATGCTGACGGAATTTGCGGATATTCAGGAACAGGAGTTATTTGCCTGGCTCCGGGATGTAAAGGCAGTTTTAGAACCGGTACTGGTCGTTTTAATAGCGACGATGGTTTTCGCGGTTATGGCAGTGATGCTTTCGCCGCTGTTCGATTTGATGATACGGATGCCGGAATATAAATAAACGGAGGAATTAATTTGTTAAAAGAAATTAAGAAAAAGCTGGATTGTGCAGGGAAAAAGAAAAACAGTCATAACGCAGGCTTCAGTCTGATTGAAGTAATTGCCGTTACGATTATTATCGGTGTTATGGCAACCATGTTGATGCCCGCGATTGATGGAGCAGGGTCCAAAGCACGAAATGCAAAATTAAAGAACGATTTGGCAACGTTGGATCAGGCTATTGCCACGTACAAACTGGAACAGGGAAGCATACCTGCTTCGCTTGACAACCTGGTGCCGGATTATATTGCCAAAAATAAGGGTTTTAAGGATGCCAAAAATGAAGACTTCCAGTATTCCGTATCCGGCAGCAGTTACACGCTGACCGGTTCTGACGCGGAAGGCAATACTGTGACTTCTAATGGCAGCGTTGCTGCGGAAACACAAGGATAACGGCTATCTGCTGGCTGAATGGCTAATGGGTATATTCTTGTATGGGATTGTCTTTTCCGGGCTGTATATGGGAGTTGTCGGTTATGAAAAAACATTGGCAGCAGTACAGGTTGAAAACGCGGCAAAAGAGTTCGCTCAGGATATTTTGCTGATAAGGGAAAGAGCCATGGCAGGCTCTGACGTGGGGTTTATAGAATTGAGCAGCGGACGTAGAGGATATTGGGTCTATCGGAGGCCGAATCTGGTTGATAAAAAACGGGGTTTTGCGTCGGGTGGATCCAAAGCTTTTCATTTCAGTAGTATTCCGGCTTATGTAATAAGCTTTACCATCAACGGTTCCCCATCGGCAAGCGGGGTTTTTATATTGCAGCATGAAAGGATAAAGTCCGCACAGGTTAAAGTCAGCCTTCAGCCGGTTACCGGGAGGGTAAGGATAGAACGTGTAAGGCAGTGAAGCAACAAAAATCTTTTTCGGGAAGGGAAATAATGGAATCTCAGGCAACGGAACGGTCATCGGGTTTTATCATGCTCCTGATGATTCCCATATTTTTGGCGACGCTTACATTCGCAACGGCAATGACAGGTTATTTTTCTTGTTCAATACAGGCTATGGCACACCGGAATGAGATGTTACAAGCCTATTCTTTACTGGAAGACGACAGCACGGCGTGGCTGAATGAAACACTGTCTGACGAATGGAAAAACGTGTACGAAAATGATTATGAAAAAGTTATTTCTACGCAGAAGGCAGGTCCTTATATTCTTCTTGTTAAAGAGATGCGCAATAAAACTACAGGAAAGGTATTGGTGAACCGCCTGGAATTCATACCAATAGGTAAAGAAGATGATCCTAAATCCTGATCAGTGTTGTGATAAAAGAAACTCTGGCTCACTTCTTTTGGAATTAAACATTTTATTTATGGTTATGCTCATCGTCAGCGGGGCTTATTGCCATGCAGCACAGACAGTTTTAACGA